>NZ_RQFG01000019.1:0-336918 GCF_004769235.1 Leptospira kanakyensis
GCATTGTGCAATATCGAGAGCCGTTTTTTTAACATGCTTAGGCAAGTTAGCCGATTGAATGAAATCGATGTTTTTAATAAAGATGTCTTGTATATCCATGCAAAAGGATGTCCAAAAAGTGCAGAGTTGGTATCCTATTTTTCTATGTCAAAACAGTCATAAAGATATGATTTGGGTCATTACGTATAACGAACTTTAATTGTAGATTGTTCCGAAGTTTTATTACTTATCGATAACTTTTTGAGTGTATCTGCAGTATATTACTGCCATTTTGCAGCTAGCCGTTTTACCGTTTTTTTTACATGACGTAGTGAATATCTGAGTTTCGTATATATCTCTTTTATCATTGTATATTATGTTTCGTTTAGCAGCTTGTTTTGGATTGCGAAGTGCTAGGTGAGTTTAGTATGAGACATAATGCTTTTCTTTTCTATTTATCACCGCTGCTGTAATCTGTGGGTTAGGGCATAGCTTCGCCCCCTGAGTCCCAGCTGGTTAAAAACGAATCTGAGTCTTTTTTGTTATATGGGGACTGCAAACGTTTTTTGAATTAGCCTTAGAAATTCTCAGCTAACGGTTTTTTTTTATAGGAATTTTATTTATTTTTTTTCGATTTATGCAATAAAAGTAAATTTGCATATTGTAATGAGTTTTTTTAAAAAAATTTCTTTATAGCTAAAATTTGAATGGTAATAGCTGTTCGTCGCTAATCAATGCATTGAAATCTTTGAAACTGGAAATCCCTATCCAGATTTCTTTGAATGAAGCGAGTAATCGTTTTCGATAATAGGTTTTATCGTAGATTAATAGATTTTGCGAGTTTTTGGTTTCTATTCTTTCTTCTGTTTTGTATCGTTCTCCCTTTCGTTCGGATTTTTTATTTACGACTAAGTAACGAATTTTTTCTCCTGCTTGCACATGGATTCCCATCTCTAATAAGTCTTTGACTGCCACCGCACTTGGTGCATCCACTTTGTATCCCTCTGGATCTTGGGATGTAGATCTTAGGATCAATAGTTCTTTCCAGGAAACATCTCCTTTGGATAGAGGGAGATCATATTTTTTGAAAATTTCTAAAATTTCTGTTTCTTTGGATTGCATATCAGCTATCGTTTCAAACTTGCACATCCAACGAATCATTTCCTGTTGCGCAAGTTTTATGTAATAAGGAAAGTCTTTCCGTCGTAAGGCGATTCCTCTTCCTTTGAAATGTCCGTTAGCGAATTTTCCCATATAACGGTTGGCAACTGGCATTTTATGGTCTTGGGTGGATGGTGGAAAAGATAACCAGGAGAAAATACCTTCTATATCCATCGTTATTTTAGTTTTTAGTTTTATTGTTTGGCAAATTTCTTGGAGATTTTGTTCCGTAATTACTGATTTATCTTTTTTTTGAATGAATATACAATCTGTAATTGCATGTACTAAGTTATAGCCATAGTCTTCTGCAATTTCTTTTGCCATAAGTAGTTTTTCTCTTCCAAAAGCTGTTACAGCTTCGTGGCTTTCTAGTTTTCCAAATTTTGCATTTCGATAACCCAAATATCCGAAAGAGGTAACCAACATCCATTTTAAACTGGATTGTTTTTGTTCGATGTAATGTTTGTTAATTTGATTCGGTTCTTTACATTGTTTTTTATAATGGGCTCTGCGTTCTATAACATGTGCAAGTGCGTCGGAAACGACACCTCTTCTTTTGTTACAGATTCGGTATCCTAGAGATGGCACTATTTCTATTTTGGGATCATTTTTACAACATAAACAATTGATTGTTTCGGGTGATATATTGTGAGTAACCATAACTTTGGGATACATTTGAGAAAAATCTAATTGAGCAACATTTTCTAATACAAATCCATTTTGAATGTCTGCTTGAAAAACCAATCCTCCTTTGTCGGCATTTAGAAGGTCTAACGCTGTTTTTGGTGATTCTAAGGCACTTTTTTGCCAAGGAACAAGATAACCCATTCTTAATGCCACATCTACCTCAATATAGGTGAGTGCTTTTCCCGTTGATGCTCTCGCCATCTTTTGAATTGGTAAACGAGAGATACGAGCAAGTTCAATGATTCCCATAAGATCTGCTTCTTTATAAACAAATCCGTTTTTTGAGTCTATATGCCATCGACCAAACAACGGATAGGATGGGGCTCTAAACACGATTGTACCGTAAGTATTGAAACTAGTTCCTTGCGTTTGGATCGAACGCTTGATTGTGCTTGTTTTGTCTCTATCGAATTCTGTTGGTATATGATTTTCTTGTGAAGTTTTAAAGAAATAAGGAAATAAAATTTGGTCACCGTAGGAGGTGAGAACTATATCTGGATCATGTTTTTTGAATATTTCGTTTAGTTTATGGATCAAATTCGTAGAATTGTTTGTTGGTATTTTATACCGATCGGAATTGGTTTCAACAATTAGTGTGTTATGTTGTAAAGAGATCCTTTGGCTTTTTTCTAAATAGAGAGAGATTGTCCTAAAGTTTGGAACTTCGTAGTCTAAGTCGTGGATATTTGTTAAACACTGGATATTTTTAATTTGATTTTGATTGTCTTTAATTTCGTAATTTATTTTTAAATATGCTAGTGGGTAGATATCTTTTTCGACCATATAACCCGTAGTGATTTCGATATCAGAGTGATAGATATCATATTTTCCGTAGAGATTAAAAAGTTTATTTGTTATTTTTGGTAGCAGTTGTGGTTTAGAAATCACCAATTTTAAAACTGAGATTTTTTTGTTTTCATAGAATAAACATTTTTCTGTTAAGGTCGGGATTTCTGCTAACGCGTTTAACTCATAGAATCGTTTTATTAATTTTTGAAGGATATTTTTTGGTGCGTCGATGTAAATTGTTGGAAAGAACTTGTCAGAAAATAATCTAAGTTCTCCTTCGTCAGACCTTAACCAAAGGTAGATTTTTTGTTCGGAGTGATAGATATCAAACAAGTAACCTTGGAACGTTTCCATGATGTTTGGGTTTTTGTTTTTACTTGTCTGGAATTTTTTGTAGGCCTTTTTTTAGTTCGTTCACTTCTTTTTTTAGTTCGATGAGCATGGATAGGATCATGGAGTCAATGGGATATGGTAGAGATGCCATAACACCGGCTTGCACTTGTAATTTGGAGGTTCTCATTAGTTCATCGAAAATTTCTTGGTCTTGTCTTCGAAGAGACCTTCGAAAGTCCGATAGGTTTCCCTCTATTTGTAACATTTGGCGAGAGTAGGGGGCGATGGTTCTTCCCATGTTAATCTCCTGTGATTGATGTTTTTCTTGTACGAATGCGAGAGAGGCCTTCTTCCATTTTGAGTTCCCATAGGTTTTGGGTTGTCCGTAGTAATTTTGGAAAAAAGATTTGAAAATTTTTATGTGTATAAGTCCAGGATTCGATGATGAGTAGTGGGACATTTTCACCGGGAAAATTTTCTATAAATTCTAACATCCGGTTTAACAAAAATAAACCTTCGTCTTCTTTGACATCTCCATCCAGAAATTGTTTACATGGAGCTAACAGAAAGTAGATGGTATTTTCTTCTTTTTGATTTAGAATTGTTTTTAGTGCATCTAAGATTTGGTAGGGAGTAAAAGCCCTTTGGACTTTGATTTGTTCTAAAAATGGTTCTGGTTGTAAATTTTGTTTTCTGGTTTCTTCGGCAATGGTGAAGGGATTGAATCGAATGGCACAGTCTAGATTGAAAATCTGAAACCCAGAACAAACCATGGCGTATTGCCAATAATGAGCTAGTCGGTACATTCCTCTTTCTCCGGTAAGTAAGCCGATATCTTTTTGGTTCCAGTTTTTGATGGGCTCATAGACATCAGTAGAAATGGGAGAGGGTTCAGCAAGAATCATAAATACTATTTATATGTATAGTAAAAATATGTAAAGTGTAATTTGTCTCTAAGTTTCGTTTTTCACTCACTGGAAAAAGAAACTCACTTACCTTTTTCAGCGGAAGACTGAAAATACACGGTTCGTTTTGATCTGGAAGAATGATTTGGGTGATTGAAAATGAAATTGGCGAGAAGGGATCTTTCCAGTAGATTCGGAGTGGGAAGTTTTCTGAGCCGGAGTTACCTCCGGTCACAAAGTTTCCCTAGTAAACGTAGATCCATCTAACGACTTTCTAAAGCCTGGCGAAGGATCAGAACTTAGGATTTATAGAGGTGGAACTTCTTGGACGGTTTTGACACCGGTTACAAAATAACTGGTTTCAGCAAAGCAGCTAAAAGGAACTCCTATGTGTTCTTCGTATTCTAAAACCACGCGTTTGCCAATGGATTCGTTTAATCGTTCAGCAATGGCTTCATCCCGAATGCTGAAGTAGAACTTTTCTGTCATTGTTCCGGGCATAGTGACAAGGGCCATTTCCCCTTCCCAAGTTTTGCAAACCCAACCTTTTTTGGAAAGTTTTTGGATATAACCAGCGCGATCTCCTTCCGAATAACTCCACTGGAGAGTGAGCCAGGTGTAACCCGCAAAAAGAATCGCGAGGAGGATGAGAAGGAAACTGAAACGAATTAAAAATTTACCCATAAGTTAATCCAGAAGTTTCGTAAGGGAGAGGAAAGTTTCAAGACAATATTTAGGTCAGAAAGGATCAAATATGGAAAATTAAACGAAGGAAGTAAGGCGCCAGGGAGACGGAGGGCTTGGTCTGCCATTGGCAGACGGGAGCGAAGGCGCACCCCGGAGTGGCCCGGTTCTTACTTGATGGGAGTCATCTCCACTAACGGAGTGGAGGCGCCCAAGGGAAATTAAAGACTAGTGTGAGCCAAAGTATGAACTTTTTTAGATAAAAAAATAGAAGATGTTGATTGAGGTGGAAAGATTTTGGCTTTCGTGGTAAGTGTGAACCATTGGGTGGCGGGTCTAGTTCCCCACCCTCAAATCGGGCGGGGATACTATATTCTCACATTCTTTCTTGCCAAACTACCGAACCCCCACCAAACTTTCCCCAATGCGCATTTTAATTCTCTCGTTCCTACTTCCGTTTTTGTTTGTTAGTTGTTCTTCGGTTTCTTACCAAAAAATCGACAAGGCTAAGGCCACCAAACAGTGGGGAGTTTTGGAAGTCAAAGAAACAGCTCGCAGTATGAGCCATTCCTTATCTACATATTATAAGTCTGATTTGAAGACAGGGTATTTGGAATGGAAGGCAATCCAAAATTCTACATCAGAACATATTGATACCAAACTTATCAGTAACGAAATCTTAAACCAACTTACAAAAGATAAGGTTCCATTTGTGGATACTTCCATTAGAGAAGAAGCAAGTGCAGAGATGGCATTTGGAAAAACAGGAATGGTTTCGGCTGAGTCGCGTTTGGCGGTGGGAAAATTTAAATCACCTTCGCATAAAATAAAAGGTGAGATCAATGAAGTAGTGAATTATGAATCTGGATCTCGGATCCAATACATCACTGTGACACTTTTTCTTGTAAGTTTAGAAACCAATCAAATTGTTTGGTCGGAACAAACCAATTTTTTAAAAACAAGTCGTGTCGAAGGTTATGGCCTTTGATTGTCTGGGAAAAAACCAAATCGAACTTTGATTTTTCCCATAGCAGGGCTTAAAGTGTAAGGTAAGGTCTCTGGATGCATTTGAAGTTTCGGAGAAACGAGGGCCGATTTTGATTTTCCCATCCAAACATATTCGGGAAAAAACCTGACATATCGATATTCGTCGGAGATATCCAAATCTTTTTTCATATTCCTTCTTGCGTCATCATAGGAAGTTGCAACCCACTCAGCCCCCAATTTAAAACCAGAAACAATGATGATGACTCCTAGGGCACTTAAGTCACCAGAGTTTGCTTCGGCGCCTAAATAAACCAAACCGGCCCCAAAGGCGACGATGGTGGCACTAGCAAGAACGGCTCCCGTAATTTTAACGGTGCCTTTGGTTCCTTCTTTTAGGGCAGTGGCAGAAACCAGTTGAAAGTATTTTGAGTCTTGGATGAGTTCCGAAATTTCATTATCACGAGTTAGGTGGCGTTCATACCATCCGAGGGTATCTTTTTCTAAAACAAGCTGGGTTTTATTTCCACCATCCACAATCGTCAGTGGACTTTGTTTTCCTGTTTGGCGGAATTTAAGATTCCTGAGCCCACGAATAAAGTTTAAATTTACCGAAGGATCCATCTCTGGTTCCGCACCAGGGCCACCAAAGACTAAAATGAATTCTTCCTTTTCCGAAAACCTTTCATTTGCCATGGTGCGAAGGATTCCTGATTGAGGTTTCAGTTGGTTTGCTTTTCTGAAATCCACTCTGGCTTCTTCAATGGAACCCGTGGAGAGCCAAAGAGAAGCGAGTAATAGACGTAAGGTGGGATCATCAAATTGGCCTTCCGCACTCCATTCCCCACTGAGTAAGTTCCCGGCATACCTAGCTTGGATTTTTCCTTTCTCAAATTCACCCGCCTTTACATAATACAATCCAAGGAGGATGTGGAGGTAGATGATTTCTGCTTCAGAGGCATAGTATCCTTCTTCTGTTTCCATATAAAAAAAAGATTTTAGGGATCTTGAGGCACTGAAACGAAGGCGTTCCTTACTATCTTCTGCTAGTTTTTCTAGGGCTTTATAATTGGTTTCACCTTTTAAAAAACCCAAGTGGGCGCGTTCTAAAATTCCAATAAAACCTTTTCGTTCTTCTGTGGGAAGAAAATCAATTGTATTGTCTAAATTGGCCTTTTTGTAAGCACGGAGGGAGTCTTCATATTCTTGTCGTTTGGCGATACTTGTGCATTGGATACAAAGTAGTAATAGAACAAAAGAAGAGAAGGATAGGCGCATTCGGCCTATCCTTTAAGAAAATTTAGATTTGTCTATTCGAAATAACTTTTGAGCCCAGCCTCAAATTCTGTTTCTAACGATTTGGCAGTCCATTCCCATTGGAATCCATTTCCTTTGACAGAAAGGGATGATTTCGAATTGGATTTGCCTAAAGTTGTAAAACCGAGTCCCGCTTTGGTGTATTTTTCTTTGACTTTTCCTTCGTCCTTTGCAAGGAAACTTACAACAAAGGAAGCACCTGTTTCACCAAAACAAAGTTCGTCGAGGCGTGAAAAACTTTTTTGTAATCCTTCTAGATTTACTTCCAAACCTTTGTCACCAGAAATTACAATTTTTGCCAATGCAACAAGAAGTCCACCGAGTGACAGGTCTTTGGCGGAAGTGAGAAGTCCTTCTTTGCGGCAAGAGATGAGTGTGTCTATCGCTGCTTTTTCTTTGGAAAGGGAGATTGCTGGTATTTTTCCTGTGTCCAGGCCATGAAACCGGTAAAGGTATTCGGAAGCAGAGATTGTGGGTTGGAATTCTCCCACAAGGGCATACACTACTTCTTCCTCTGTGCGAGGGTAGGTATGAATTCCTTTTGCAACATCATCAATCACTCCCACCATACCAATGGTAGGTGTTGGGAACACAGGGCCTTCTGGCGATTCATTGTAGAAAGATACGTTTCCACCAGTCACAGGAAGTCCAAGGAAACGACAAGCATCCCCAAGTCCTCTCACACATTCACTAAAGATATAGTAGTTTTCTGGGATGTAGGGATTTCCAAAGTTTAGGTTGTTTGTGACACCATAAGGTTCTGCTCCGGTAGATGCAACATTCCTAGCAGATTCACAAACGGCAATTTGTGCCCCTTCGTATGGGTTTAAGTAAGTATAACGTGAGTTACAGTCTGTTGCCACTGCGATTCCTTTTTTAGTTCCAGGAATCCGGACAAGTCCACCATCTTCTCCTGGTTCTACCACTTTCACAAGTCCCACTTCCGTATCATACTGCTCATAGAGAGGTCGTCTGGAACTGATATTTAAGGAGGAAAGAAGGGTGTTTAGAGTTTGGGAAACTGTATCTTTCGATAAATCATTGATTTTTGTTGGATCAAACTTTGTCACCTCATCGAGGTAAGCCGGTCTTTTTTCTTCTCTTACGTATCTTGGGGCACCACCACCAAGAACCAGTGAGTCTGCTGGGATTTCTGCTTTGAGTGTTCCATTTTTTCGAATCCTAAGGATTCCATCACCGGTAACGGTTCCTATCTCTACGGCATTCAATCCCCATTTGTGAAAGATAGAAACAAGTTCTTCTTCCTTTCCTGTTTCCGGAATGACAAGCATTCGTTCTTGGGATTCGGATAACATAATTTCATAAGCGTTCATATCCGACTCACGGAGAGGGACTTTGTCTAAGTCCACATCCATTCCGGTTTTTCCTTTAGCACTCATCTCCGATGTGGCACAAGAAATTCCGGCCGCACCCATGTCTTGGATTCCCACGAGGAGATTCTTTTGGATGGCTTCAAGGGATGCTTCCATGAGAAGTTTTTCCATAAAGGGATCACCGACTTGTACTGCGGATCTTTTTTCTTCGGATTCTTTCGTGAGGTCTTTGGAGGCAAAACTTGCCCCATGGATTCCATCGCGTCCTGTTGTCGCACCCACGATGTAAACTTTGTATCCTACTTTTCCTTTGGTGGAAGCAGAAGCCATTTGGTCGTGACGAGCAATTCCCACTGTCATCGCATTGACGAGTGGGTTTTTGGTAAATGTAGGATGGATGAATAACTCACCCCCACCCACAGCAATCCCAAGAGAATTTCCGTAATCACCAATCCCCTTTACGGCACGAGTGAGCAAATACTTGTTACGTGGTTCCTTTGGATCACCAAACCGAAGTGAGTTGAGGGATGTGATGGGACGAGCTCCCATAGTAAAGATATCTCGCATGATCCCACCAACACCTGTGGCTGCCCCTTGGTAAGGTTCTACGGCCGTTGGATGGTTGTGGCTTTCAATTTTGAAGACAACGGCTAGGCCATCACCAATGTCCATAGCCCCCGCATTTTCTTCTCCCGCTTGGGCCAGAAGTTTGTCCGACTTGGTCGGAAGTGTTTTTAATTTTAAAATTGAATTTTTATAAGAGCAGTGTTCCGACCACATGGCGGAGAAAATTCCCAGTTCCGTAGAGTTGGGCATTCTTCCTAAGATCTTTTGGATCTCTACAAATTCAGTTTCTGTAAGTCCGTGTTCTTTTGCATCTTCCAGACTAACTTTCTCTTTTTCCATACTGATTCCTTAAACGAGTTCCCTATAATTGCGATTGAAGTAGAGGAGGGGAGAACCTTCCCGAGTTGCCACAGCTTCCACAAGACCGATGAGGATCCAATGGTCCCCCGCTTCGATGGTTTGGTTCACTGTACAGTCGAGTGAGGCCAAGGTATCCGGTAAAACCGGGGCACCGGTGGAAAGAGTTCCTGGTTTCAGTCCTTCCAAAACAACCGCTTTGTCCAGGGAACCAGAAGCAAAATCAGCGGAAATTTGTTTTTGTTCGGAAGAAAGAATATTCACGACGAAGTTTCCGGCTTTTTCGATGGGTTCTTTGGCACTAGAGTCTTTGGCCAAACAGAATAAAACTAACGGCGGTTCTAAGGAAACAGAAGAAAAACTAGAAACAGTAATTCCACCTTTTTTCTCTTTTGATTCATACGTAATCACACAAACTCCACTCGCCCAAAGCGAAAGTGAAGTTTTAAATTGGTCGATGGGTGTTGGCATAAAACCTCGGTATTGACAAATATCAATTTCTGGAAGGATTCTAAAAACCAAATTCCATTTGACCCTTTGATTATTTGCAGATGATTTAGGGGTAAGGCAATGGTATGAAAGCACTCACAAAACATAGAGAACTTATTTTTAATGACCTAAGAGAAAGAAAAGACCACCCCACAGCAAAGATGGTTTTTGAATCCGTTCGTGGAAAAGCTGACAAAATTAGTTTTGCCACCGTCTACAATTCCTTGGAATACTTGGTCGAACACAAGATGGTAAACAAATTGAATATCGAATCGGATTCAGTCCGTTACGATGCATTTTTGGATGACCACTCCCATTTACTTTGTTCCGATTGCGGAAAGGTTTTGGACGTAGCACCTTTGAAACTCAGCGACGAAACGGATTTACAAGGACTCGGGTTCCAAGTGAAACACGTAGACGTTGTGGTTTCCGGAACCTGCGCGGACTGTCATTCACTGTAAATTTTTCTGGATAGGGAGGTTCCCTATCCCATGATTGTCCTATGGGCATCATTCATTCACTTTCGGCGGACCTGATCAACCAAATTGCCGCCGGAGAGGTGATTGAATCTACCCATTCCATTCTCAAAGAACTCATCGAAAATTCCATCGATGCCGGTGCCACAAAGATAGAAATTGCGACCGACTCAGCGGGTTTTGGTCGTATCCTTGTTTCTGACAACGGACATGGAATCCAAAAAGAGGATTTGCCTCTTGCCATCAAACGTTATGCCACTTCTAAAATCCAAGACTTCCATGACTTAGAACATCTTTTCACGTTTGGGTTTCGGGGTGAAGCTCTCGCCTCGATTGCCTCTGTTTCTCTGATGGTTTTGGAATCAGGAACAGAAGGAAACCGCACTGCCTATCGTGTGACAGTGGAAGAAGGAAAAATCGTAGCAGAGGAAGAAATTCCTTTTTTTCTGGGAACTAAAATTGAAATCAAAGATTTATTTTATAATACACCTGTTAGGCGTAAATTTTTAAAAACCGAAACGGGCGAAGAGAAAAAAAATAGGGCCCGAGTCCAAACCATGGCAGTCTCCGAACCGAGTATTGGGTTTCGGTATTTGCAAAACGGCAAAGAAGTTTTGAATGTGGTTCCCGAAGATGGACTGGAACGCGTGTTATCTGTTTATGGCGAAAATCTGCGAGACCATCTTTTACCAGTCAATTCCAGCCGGAACGGAATGACCCTCCGTGGTTGGATCTCTCACCCTGATTTTTATAAATCCTCTCGTACAGGACAATTTTTCTTTGTAAACAACCGCTCTGTGGAGCTTAAATTTTCGGCACAAATTTTGAAACGTTGTTATGGAGAGCTTCTCCCTGGCGGAGCCTTTCCGTATGCTTATCTATTTTTTGATCTCCCTCGAGAGTTTGTGGATGTGAATGTCCATCCACAGAAAAAGGAAGTTCGGTTTTTATCGGAAGAAACCATTACAGGAATTCTTTTCCAAGGGATCACAGAAGTTTTAAGAACTTCCACACCTGTAGAATTTTTAGAAATGCGTCGAAGGCTTTCTATGCCCATTCCCTATGAAAACCGAGGAGGGAATTCTTCCTTCGGGTCTGGGTTTGGCGGCCCGGGATTTGGTTTTGGTGCGGGCCAAGGGATGTTTGGCAATCTCCAAACGGAAGGGGAAACTCTGATTGGGCCAAGTTCCATTGAAGGTAGGGAAGGATTTTCTTTGGAAGGGATTGGTGCTGGAACCAACTTGCATTTATTAGGTGAGAATCTTACCAAACACAATTTGTTTGTTCCGAAAAAACATTATGGGGTTTTATTTGAGACCTTTATCTTAGCCGAAGCGGAAGATGGACTCTATATCATCGACCAACATACGGCCCATGAAAGGATTCGTTACGAAGAAGTTTTGCGGGATCTAAAATCCAAAGCCTATAAGTCACAAAGCCTACTCACACCCATTCGGTTGGAACTCACCAAAGAAGAAGCCGAAGAGATGTTAGAAGAACGGTCTCGGTTTTTGGAACTCGGAATCACTCTGGAACCATTTTCGGGAGGCACCATTCTCATCCGGGAAGTGCCTTCTTATATTGATCCTGGAAAAGAAACCGAAACCATTTTGGATTTATGGGAAAGGTTCAAACAGAAAGATCCGGAAGACAAAGAACTCTATGATGAAATGGCAAAATGTGTGGCTTGTCGTTCGGCCATCAAAAAAGGGGACCAGGTCTCTGACCCTATCATTGGGGAATTATTGCAACGATTGTCTTACTGTGAAAACCCATCCCTTTGTCCTCACGGTCGGCCCACTCTCATCAAACTCACAAGAAAAGATTTAGAAACCATGTTTCACCGGATCTAGACCTAGAGGAAAGAACCGAAAAACATTGATAGAATTCTCGGATTCGAAATTCTAGGCCTCATGCCACGCCCCCTAGAAGGCAAAAATATGACCCTGCGGGAGAAGGAAAAAATCCTCCTCCAAAAAATCAAAGCAGGGGATCCGACTGCCTACATGACCTTAGTGTCCCCTTTCCGGGAACGATTGTTCCGCAAAGCTGTTTCCATGGTAAAAGATGGAGACGATGCGGAGGATATTGTCCAAGACGCCCTCATTTCCGGTTATAAATCCATCCAAAACTTCCGAGCCGAGGCCGGGGTTTATACCTGGCTCTACCGCATTGTGGTGAATAAGTCAAAAGATTTACTCGCTAAGAAGAAAAGAGGTCGGGAAAAACCCATGGATGACTCGGGAGATAACCAATTTGTGGATTCTCGTGTCGGATATGAAAAAAAATTGGAACTTTCTGAAGAGTCTCGTTATCTAATGGATAAGATCGCACTCTTAGAAGATTCCTACAAACAGGTTTTGGAACTTCGTTATTTCGAAAATCTTTCGTATAACGAAATTGCTGAGATCATGGAATGTAATGTGGGTACTGTTAAGAGTCGTCTCTTCAAGGCGAAGGAGTTTTTGAAGCACCTCATCCAGAAAGACGAAAAGGGAGAAGGTTTCTTTGAAAAGTAAGTTTATGAATTTAAAAGATTGGTTTCGTTCACAATATCCGGCTCTCTTCCCTGAAGAGACAGACAATGTGGTTTTGGAAAATAAGATTTGTTCTCTTTTCCAAAGAGTAAAGGAAAAGGAAGACACCATCCTTCCTCGAATGTCAAAAGACTTCGACACCCGCCTCTTCAACCTTCTCGAATCCGTCACCATCGACAAACCCAACCAAAAGATATCCTTCACTTTCAGAGACTTAATCGAAAACCGAACGGTTCAATATTCCTTTTCTGCGGTGATGGCCCTAAGCCTCGTGTTCATCCTTGTGAGCCGCACTTCCCAAGAACCTACTCTATCTGGGAACGATACTGCTGGTGTTGTCATTGAACAAAACAACTACCAATACGAACCAACTAGCCTTGATCTAAATGAATCTTACCAAAAACGCGTGTTACTTGATCGTTTGCGATCCGCTCCTGGATCTGTTTACGGACTTCGAGAACTCGAGTTGTATTATGAAAAAACAGGAAGAGAGTCTTCGGCAGATGAGTTAAGACTTCTTATCGAATCGATCGAAAGATAAATTTCTAAACAAATCCTTTGGCAAATTGGACGGCATCCCGTGAACGGATGTCGTCAGCCGAATGCAGGATGGCAAGGGCAAACTGTTCGATCCTTGCTTCCAATCGAAAACTCCCACCACTTCTCTCTTTACTATCAGCCAGTCGTTTTAGTTCCGAAAACCAAATTTGGATTGTGGTTTCGTCCTTTTTTGTATAAGGATTAAAAATCCCTTCTCGCCAAGCAAGGACGGGAACCAGTTCCTTCATTTCTTCTTCTTTTGTAGTGATCTCATTTGCCTTTTGGATGAGGGTGAGAAGGGGTGGCCACCGAACGATGGTATGAGGAAAAAGTTGAGGGTCATTTAAAAAGGCATTTCGATAGGTTTCGATTCCTTCTCTTTCATTTCCTGTCATCACTTGTGTTTCTGCTAAAAAGTAGAGTAAGACGGGCGATTGTTTGTTCCCACCATAAAGTAATACTTCCAAAGCCATTCCATAATCTTTGATTTTGATGAGGCAGGCCGCAAGATCACGTAACAAATCTTTATCGAGAGCGTTTGCTCCTTCCCATTGGTAAGCGAGTTTTAGGTGGTCTCGTGCTTCTTTTAGAATGCAGTCTTGAGTGGCAAAAAAACTGTCAGTGTTCTGATACCCACGTTTTCGAATTTCGGATTCAAAATCGGCAAAGAGAGAAAGGAGGAGTTTGCCTCGATCTTTACCTTCTCTTGTTTTTAGAATTAGATCAAGTCTATGATCCCAAAAACTGGCGATATAAAATCCGCTGATGGAGGCAAGATCGAGTGGGTCCCTGTCCAGAAGTACGGAATAGAGAGACTTAGCAGTTTCAAACTCACCATTAGAAAGATAGGTGAGTGCTTCTTCCGACTTCTGAATCATAAAGACTTAGTGTTGGCTTTTTTTATCGTGGTGTTTGCTTGTTTGGGAGAGGATTTTATCTTCCAATCCATCGATACAAACATATACATCTTTGTCTTGGTTGTGAGCATTGAAATTGTTACCATCAGCATGTAACTTCATGTTAGAGTGGATTTCTCCATGAATGGCTTCAAATGATACTTCACAGGATACGATTTTTTGAACGTATTTTGATACTCGTTCTAATTTTTCGTCCGCGTATTTTTCAGCCGCTTCGGAGCGGTCTAAATGTTTCCAGGTATAATTGATTTTCATAGTTTGTCCCAATTTGGTATGGATAGATTGTATTTTGGAAAAAAAGCAAACGTCAAATAAAAAAGAATTGAAGGTGAGTGTTTCTCGTCTTTAAGCTTGGAGGATGGCAAATGAAGAAAAAAAAGATGGGCCAGTAAAAAAATCTGCCGCTAAAAAGAAAAAAACAAGTGCCACCGCTGCTAAAAAAACTTCGAAAACGGCAGCCAAAAAAGCAGTCAATCAAAGAGAAATTCCTTCGAAAGAACCACCACTCAAATCCATTTACAAAGATTCCAAGTTTACCAAACACCCTGAATTTGCGCAGGAAGATCTCATTCGAGTTCTTGTGCGAACACCGAAAGAAGCATTTGTGTTTTGGAAGTTTTCTGAAACAACCTTAAAGAACCTTCTCACCAATTTGGATTCTCCTTCTACGGATGGATTACGATTTCGTTTGAAGGTAGAATATAAAAATATCTTTGGAAGCGAAAGAACGGAAATTTATGATCTCGCTCCTTTTACCGAATCTTATTATTTAAAGTTTATGTTTCCAGTAAGAGAGATCCAAACTTCAATCCTTGTTTCATCCGAAAAAAAAGAAGTTTCGACTCTCCACTCTTCAGGTAAGGATCTTCCTGGTGGAACCGAATCCTTTCGTTTGGATAAGGAATGGATCCACCCCCAATGGATTAGTCAAGGACTTGTGGCAAAGTCTGTGGGAAGTGATGAATACTATGTGAAAGACGGAGACGCGTCTGAGTTCTATGTGAACCCTCGCACCAAAGAACAAATAGAAAGGAATCCAGGCCAAAACCAACCACATTCAAGGGTAGCCAATGGATCGGGATCAGGCAAAGGACAATTGTAATGGATCATTTTTTAAAAGGGCATTTGGTATTTGTTTTACATGCCCACCTACCATTTGTTAGACATCCCGGTTATGACACTCCTTTTATCGAAGAAAACTGGTTGAACGAAGCCATTCTTGAAACCTATATCCCTCTCCTCCGAGTGTTTCGGAATCTAAAAAAAGAATCCGTTCCCTTTCGGATCACCATGTCATTCACTCCGACACTATCCCTTATGTTGACAGATCCCTATTTGCAAAATGGATTTCGTAAATACATAAAAAACCTGATCACTCTTGCCAAAGCGGAAACCAAACGAAATGCAAAAGACCCCCATCTCCATTACCTTGCCTCAAGATACTTAGAACATTTTTTGGATACAGAATCCATCTTTGAAGAAGAGAGTGGTGACTTAACCAAAATGTTTTTACCTTTTGTGGAGACAGGGGAATTGGAAGTGATGACAAGTCCTGCCACCCATGCCTTCCTTCCTTTTTATGATTCCGAACCTTCTATCTTTCGTTCCCAATTGAAAAATGGAAGGAGGACCTTTCGGCGTATTTGGGGAAGAGACCCAAAAGGAATTTGGTTATCCGAATGCGGATACACACAAAAACTTGAAGAGGAACTCGACCGGGAAGGGTTTCGGTATTTCTTTGTGGACACACATGGAATCACACATGCAAGTCCAAGGCCAAAGTTTGGAGTGTATGCTCCTGTGGAAGTGGGGTATGGAGTGTTTGCTTTTGGACGTGATCCCGAAAGTAGCAAACAAGTTTGGAGTTCCATTGATGGGTATCCGGGAGACTTCCGGTACAGAGAATACTACCGTGACATTGGACATGATTTGCCTTGGGAGGAAATTTCTCCTTATCTGAATTCCAATGGGGTGAGGATCAATACGGGCATCAAATACTTTCGGATCACTGGCAAAACTTCCGACAAAGGGTATTACCATCCGGACTGGGCAATGGAAGCGGCCGGTAACCATGCCGAAGATTTTTTACGAAACCGGATCCACCAAGCGGAAGTTTTATTTGAGGCTAACAAACAACAGGCGGTCATTGTTTCTCCCTATGATGCGGAGTTGTATGGTCACTGGTGGTATGAAGGACCACAGTTTATCGAATTCCTATTTAAAAAAATCCACTTCAACCAAAATACAATCAAACTTTCCCATCCGTTAGAAGCAGCGAGGGCCCTCCCTCGGGTGCAATCGGTGGAAATGAAAATGTCTAGTTGGGGAGAAAATGGATATGGAGAGGTTTGGTTAAATCCAACGAACGATTGGATTTATCCTCTCATCCATGGTCTTAGCATTCGGATGCATAAGAAGGCCCATGAGTTTAAATCAGGGACAGATTTACAAAAACGAATTTTGAAACAAATGGGAAGGGAACTCCTCCTTTTACAAAGTAGTGACTGGGCCTTTATTATGAAAACGGGGACTATGGTGGATTATGCAGTTCGTCGTACCAATGTGCACACCAATGTTTTTCTAACTTTGGAGGAAATGCTAAACGGCCAGGTGGATGAGGGGATCCTTCTCTCTGCGGAAGAAGAGAACAATTCGTTCCCTGATATCCGGATTGAAGATTTCTATTAGAATTCGTCTAAAAATTTCTTGCCTGGAGAAGGGCTGGTAGGAGGCTTAACTTAAATCGGAGGGTTTTATGTCGAATTCGTATCGTTTTCCCTTGGTTCTTACACTTCTATTCTTTGCGGCCAATTTCCTGGTTTGTCGATTGATGCACAGAGAAACGACGGAAGGAGTTTTTCGTATGGATGACTCGGTCATTCGGTATACAGAAGCTTTAGAGGCTTCTGACTCTGTAAAAACTTCTACCAAAACTTCTTTTGGAAATAACGGTCTCCTCTAAGAGACCGTTTTACAAGTTTCTCTTTACTTCGGTTTGAAGTCCACGTTGTCCCAATAGTCCTTTCCATAATCAAAAAATATTTCTGATCCTTCTGGGATTGTTTTTAATACTTTAAACCTAGCTGTTTTCCATCTTACAGATGTGATGAGTTCAGCATTGGGTTTTGAGGAATGGTTGATATAACGGGTGTAATTGGATTCACGTCCTTCCCCATAAATCCACCAATCTTTACAGATCCAAAGTAGGTATTTTGAGTCTACGTATTTGTTTGATTCCGCTTGTTCATCGGTAATGATTTTACCCATGTAATAACCAACGGTATCTCCCTTGTATAATGTTTGTTTGGTGAATAGTCCCATTCCAATATTGGGAACAGAGGAAGGTTTGACAATAAAGTCACTCTCGGTATAAACCACCGGTTTCCTTTTTTTGGCCTTCTTTACGGATTTCTTTTTCTTCATTTTCTTCCTATATGACATAAGAGGAAAACAATTCTACCTTGTAAAGCCATTGGTATTTAAGATTGGATGGTGTGCACTCCGAACTTTAAAGGTGAGAGGGGATCTATGAACCGGGAACCAGAAAAGCTACCTGAAGAGAAAACCAATGTTGTGAACCTAGCGATCTACCGAGCCAAAAAAGCTCTCGAAAGAGACGGGTTTGAAGTGGTAGAAAATCCTGACGGAAAGATTACCCTTGTCATTCGTCTTGCGAAATAACACCCCCCTAGGATTTTGGATACATGACAGCTACACTGGAAGGCACCCGCATCGGAAACGGACAAAAACATTGTGTCATCGTTTCAAAGTTTAATGAATTCATTACTGAGTCTCTACTCAAAGGGGCCAAAGATGCTTACAGACAACATGGGATTAGTGATAGTGATGTCACTGTGATCTATGTTCCTGGTGCTTTCGAACTCCCACAAACTGTAAAACGTGTCCTTGGGTCAAAAAAATACCAATTCTCTGCCATTGTTTGCCTTGGGGCAGTGATCCGAGGGGCCACTTCGCATTATGATTTGGTTTCTGGGGAAGCCGCCAAAGTAGGATCCGTTGCAGATGGATCTGTTCCCGTGATTTTTGGTGTCATTACTACGGAATCAATCGAACAAGCCATTGAAAGAGCCGGCACCAAAGCGGGAAACAAAGGATACGAAGCAGCCACCACAGCCATCGAAATGGCAAATCTTTTCAAAGAGATCGGATGAGTTCTAGACACCGCGGGCGAAGTCTCGCCCTAATGTGCCTCTACCAAATTGATCTCGTCGGAACCGATCCCGACCGCGCGATGAAATTCGATTGGTATGACAAAAAAATCACTAGAGAAGAAAAGGATTATGCTGTCTTTCTTGTGAAAGGAGTGGTCGAAAATCGAAAAAGCATCGATACTCTAATCAAGAAGTATTCGGAGAATTGGGAACTTTCGCGTATTTCCGTGGTCAACCGCTGTATTTTACGTTTATCGATTTTGAGTTTACAAAAGGAACCTTTCCTTGCTGCCCCCGTTGTGATCAACGAAGCAGTGGAACTCACAAAAGAATTTGAAACGGACGAATCGGCACAGTTCATCAACGGATTACTTGATGCCTTCTATAAGAAGGAGATCGTAGCGAACAAACCCCAGTAAGATAAAAAATGGATCCCATCCAAAAAAACCGGTTTCGCATTGAGGAGCAGTCCTCTCAGCCAAGTTATTACCAGGAAGATCCATACTTACGGAACCTGGGCCGAGAAAAAGAAACAACTTACGAATCAGAAACCTCGGCACGCCGTCCCGTCCTCTCTTTTCTATTTTGGACATTTCTTGTTCTTCTCGTCCTTGGATTTTTAACCGCCGGATACTGGTGGTATTTACAAAAAAAACAAAACCCAGAAGAGATCGCAAAAGCCTTAAAGAACCTTCCCACAGATAAAAAGGCACTGAACCTTCTTGTGGATAAACCCTATCTTCCAGATGATTCCGTAAATCCGAAACTCGCGGCTTGCCTCAATGCCTATCACAACCGTTATGTGAACCGAGTGGGAACTGTTTGTGAAGAGTTTTTAAATTCCCCGGGCTCAGACGAAGACAAATCGATCGCACTCACAGTCCTTGGTGTGATGTATGATGAGGCTGGTCGTTATATCAATGCCATTGAACGATTGGAAAAAGCCATCCAATACGATTCCAAAAACTATTTTGCTTATTATAATTTATCACTCGCATTCAAACATGCGGGTAAGTTTGAAGAGGCAAGGCGAGCCGCCGAAAGAGCCAAAGAAATTGCCCCGAATGACTACCGAGTTTCTTTATTACAAGGAAATTTATTCCAAGAGATTGGGGATCCGGCCAGTGCCATTGAAGCCTATAAAGAAGGACAGTCTTTGGCACCGACAGATGTCACTCTGACTTATAACCTTGCCATTAGTTATTTGAAACAAGGAAATATCGCAGAAGCCATTTCTGAATTCCAAAAAGTCGTACAAACAGCTCCGAATTCCCAAACAGCTGTTCTTTCTTATGGCCACCTAGGAACCATCTTCTACCAAAGAGAAGATTATGACAGGGCGGAGTTTTATTTCAGAGAAGTGATTCGTTTGAAAACAAACGATGCCAAATCTTACTATAACCTAGGTTTGGTGTATTTAAAAAAGAAAGTCCCAGAAGAAGCGGCCAAATACTTTCAAAAAGCCCTCGATTCCAATGCCAACGAACCAGAAGTCTATCGTTACATTGCTGACGCCTTTCTTTCTATGGGCCAAACCAATATGGCCATCACGGCCTTAAAAAAAGCTTTGTTACTGAAACCCAGTGATGTGGATTCCCTTTTTGCTTTGTCAGAACTCTATTATAAAAAAGGGGAACTGGTAGAAGCAGAAAGTTTGTTTCGCCGGATCATTCGTCTCACTCCGGGGGATACGTATTCAGAAACTGCTTATGTAAATCTTGGAATTATTTTGGATGAGATGGAGAGGTATTCAGAAAGTATCACCGCTTTCGAAGGGGCCCTGTCTTTAAATCCCAAAAACCAATCAGCTTATTACAATTTAGGACTAACCTATTTACATGCTGGAAAACCCACAATGGCCATTGAGTCCCTTCGTAAATCGCAGGCCCTGGATCCAAACCATACGCAGTCAAGGCTTGCCATTGCCGATTATTATTTAGAAAACCGATTTTATTCAGAAGCCATTGCCGAGTATGAAGAAGCCATCGCTTGGAAACCGGAACTTTATGAAGCAAGACTGAAACTGGCAGATGTGTACATCCAAACCAAAAACTATCCGGCCGCCGAAAAGGTGTTAGTTTATGTTTTGGAAAATTCCAAAGACCCAAAAGAAATCAAATTGGCTCATCGAAAACTAGCACTTAGTTACGCCAATAGTGGTAACTCTGGGCTTTCTAAAAAGGCCAAAGAAGAAGCGTTTCGTGCCACACATATCGATCCAGAAGATATGGAATCTCGGCTTGTCCTTTCTAAAATTTTAATCGATTCGGGTTCTCTTGTGGATCGGGAAAAAGCCATCGAGGAACTAACCCTCATCACTCGTTCTGATGTCACTCCTACCATTTCTTCCAAAGCTCATAATTATTTGGGAGTTTGTTATTTTAAAAATGGGGAATTTAAACGAGCACTTTCTAGTTTCCAAACAGCCATTGATTTAAACCCAAGCCTCACCGAAGCCTATGAAAACAAAAGGGCAGCTCGGGCCCAGTATGAGAAATCCTTGGAATCAAAAAAGAGAACTTATTTTTGAGTTTATTCGAATTTTCACCCCATAAAGAATTCCCAGAACATTACGAAGAATGCCAGCGTACGGGCGTTCTTCGGTATCTTCCCGCAAAACATCGCGAATATGGGGATAGTTACTTTATGGAAGAATACAAATCCCAATACAAAAAATCTTACTATGAAGACGAACCAAACCTTCGGGTTATGGCCAAACGTAGGTTAGGGAATTTAAAAAAATTGGCGGAAGACAAAACCAAGGATAGAACTTCCTCTCCCAAGAAATCACTTTTGGAAATTGGATCGGCGGCAGGATTTTTTTTGGATGAAGCAAGGACTGCCGGTTACCAAACAAAAGGCCTCGAACTTTCTCCTAAAGAAGTGGAGTATGCAAAATCCACACTCGGACTCGATGTAGAAAAAACTTCGGTTTTGTCGGTGGGAGAAGGGGATTGGAAGGAAAAGTTTGATGTGGTCTCTGCCTTTTTTGTGATCGAACACATTGAGGAAATTGAAGGGATTTGGAAACGGCTCGCAGCTTGGACTAAGCCTGGCGGTTATCTTTATTTGGCAGTTCCTTCAAGTTTTGGCCCGAGTTTCCAAACCAATCCCAAAGAATGGTTTTCCACCCATCCCTCTGACCACTTTTTCGACTACTCCGTTCACTCCCTGAAAAAACTCTTGTCAATCCTTGGCTTTGGACTGAACTATGTTAGACCTATGTCGTATCACTCCTACCGGGATTTAGGCCTCCTTGGCAAACTCCCCGAATGGCTGTATCGACTGTATGCAAACCAATTTGCCTATGGTGATACCATCGAACTAATCGCCAGAAAATTAAAACACTGAAATCCATTATGAAATTTAACGAATTACCCTTTCATGAGTCTCTAACCAAAGCACTTGATAAAATCGGCTACACAGAACTCACACCCATCCAAGCCAAGTCCATTCCTTTCGCTATGGAAGGAAACGACCTCACTGGTCTTGCCCAAACCGGAACTGGAAAGACTATGGCTTTTCTACTTCCGACTCTCCACAGACTTTTGTCAGCAAACGAGGAAGAGCCATTACCTTATGCCCTTGTCCTTGCACCGACAAGAGAACTTACCATACAAATTGCAGAAGAAGCCAAAAAACTTTTAGAGTTCACTGACTTTGGTGTGGCTACCATTATCGGTGGAACGGATTACCGTTCGCAAGAACAGGCATTAGGGAATAAGGCTTGCCTCATTGTGGCAACTCCCGGACGCCTCATTGACTTTGTCAAAAACCACGGCCTCTCTTTGGAAAATATCAAAGTGGTGATTTTGGACGAAGCGGACAGAATGTTCGATATGGGATTTGTCCAAGATCTCAAATACATCTTCCACAAATGTAAAAACAGAAAACAGTCTCTTCTTTTTAGTGCTACTTTAAGTTACGAAGTGGTAAGACTTGCCAGTAAGTATTTGAATGATCCGATTGAAGTCCATATCAATCCAGAAAAAGTCATCACCGAAAGAATCGACCAAACTTTACTTCACTTAGGACGCGAAGAAAAACTTCCTTATCTAGTGAACTCTCTTTTGCACAACGAGATCGAGGGACTTGGAATCATTTTCACCAATTACAAAATGAATATCCCGAAGATCGTATCGGTTCTTAGAAAATTTGGAATCACCGCGACGGGACTTTCTTCTGAACTCGACCAAAAAAAGCGAATTCGTCTCCTCAGAGATTTTAAAGAAGGAAAGTATAAGTATCTCATTGCGACAGATGTTGCTTCTCGTGGGATCGATATCGAAAATATCGATGTGGTTTATAATTATGATCTACCGCAAGATGCAGAAAACTATGTGCACCGGATTGGACGTACTGCCCGTGCAGGAAGAAAGGGTATGTCCATTGGGTTTTGTTCTGAAACAGATTATACAGAACTGGAACGAATTGAACGTTACTTAAATTCAAAAATCCCCATCGGAGAAATCCGAGAAGAGTATTTGGAATTTCCTAAGGGTGAGTTCACTCCTGTATTTGCCGATGAAGCCATCCCTGGTGAAAAAAAATACCAAGACCGGGAAAGGGGAGAACGCGGTGGTCGTGGTGGGAAACCAAGACATGGCGGCGAACACAGATCAGGTGACCGAAATCAAAGCCGTTCGGGAGACCGTGGCCGCGGAAAAGGCAAAGGGGAGAAAAACCATCCACCAGCAAAGATGTCTCACCCGCACCATCACGATGGGGAAGGTGACCACAAACACCCAGCCAAAATGACCCACCATGAATTCAAACATGGGCATTCTAAGGATGGAAAGGGCAAAGGGCAACATAAGAAAAACCAGTCTGGAAAACACCACCAAAAGAACGATCCAAGACGGAATCTCTTCGATATCAACGAAGTGAAAAAATCTAAAAAACAGAAACAATCGATTTGGCAGCGAATTCTTTCTATCTTCAAAAAAGATTAGTCCTTCTTTGTTTCTGTATTTTTTCTAATTCCGTATTTGCTGAGGTCGCCAAACTTCCGCTCTACGGAAAAGGAAACTACGTGGCATTTTCTGATTTAAAATCGATTATGCCCGAACTTTCCACCAAACTAAAAAAGTTCACAAGAGTTGGTTCCATTTACACCCCCCAAGGGAATCTTCAATTCCGCCTAGGTTCAAGTTTTTATACCCTGGATGGCAAAATTTACAAAATCCCCAAAGCCATTTTAAAAAAGGAAGAAGATGTGTATCTTCCCCTGGATCTTGTGGAAGCGGTTTTACTCAATCTAATCTCTTATGATGTGCGGTACCAATTCAAAGAAACGGAACTTTGGATTCTCATTCCCAAAGAACCAGTGCCGAAACGAAACCTCAATGTAAAGGCCATAGTGATTGATGCGGGCCACGGGGGGAAAGATCCCGGAACTTCAGATCCTAGTGGGTACTTTGAAAAAGATGTGAGTCTTGGTGTGGCTCGTTATACTTATTTGTACTTACGAAAGTATTATCCGGAAATTCGGGTGCAGATGGTTCGAAAAAATGATAGCTTTGTGGAATTAGAAGATCGTTCGAAAATGGCAAACCAAATGTTACGTGATACAAGGGATGTGGTCTTTATTAGTTTCCATTGTAATGCATCACTTTCGGATAAGGCAGCCGGATTTGAGGTCTATTATCTTTCCCAAAGTCCAAGTACGGAGGCCGCTCGCGAAACAGCCATTTTGGAAAATCGGTATGTGGGAAAACACAAGAACTCAGTTGTCTCTCAGATCCAATCCCAGATGTTGTCCAGTGTCACCCAAAGGCGGTCTAGGAAATTGGCTAGTGCCGTTGCCGAACAGTATGAAAAGGGTTTGGGCCTTGAGATCCCTTCTCGTGGGGTGAAAAAGGCAGATTTTTCCGTCTTGCGAGGAAGCCTTATGCCTGCGGTACTTGTGGAAATGGGGTATCTGACAAACCCTGAGGAAAGTAGGAAACTGCGGGATAAAACCTACCAAAAGAAAATTGCACGTAGTGTCATCAAAGGAATTCATGAATACGCATCTTCAAAAGATTAAAGAATATCTTCGTTCCCTGAAAGAAATCATAAAAGACCTGATCATTCGATTTTACAAAATCGGAACCGGAGAAACCAAACTCACTCGCGACTTTATCTTTTTGTTTGCCTCTTGGTTTTCTCTTTTGATCTTTTTTAGTTTTTTTATTTTAGCAGAACAAAATCCATTTCGTTTGCTTGTTCCTTTCCAATTGTATTCTTATCCCTCTCTTGACCATAGGGAACCAATTGTGATTTATATTTCGAATGGAGAAGGGGAACAAATCCCAATCCACAGAAAGGTATTAAAACAAGATGAAACGGGAGCATTTATTTACCAAATTGTAGGTGAAGTTGGCTCACCACCTTACTTTGATTCTGTGGAAGCGTTGGCTAAAGATGGTAAACTTTTTTCTCCCAAAAAACTTTTGGACATTCGGTTTGCTTTAAAACAGTCCTGGTTTTTACAAAAAGATTCTAAACTTGTGATCGATTGGAATGTTCAAATTTTACAAGATGTGATGGAAAAATATAGACTCCCTCGTACAAAATCCGAGGAAACAGGTGATTCTGAAGACGAAAATCCAAATGCACCAGTCGACACCATTACCTATTACTCCGCTGGAACAGAAACTGGTCCGAAGGAATCAGAAGAAGTTGTAAACAAACGAAAAATCCTTGCTATGGAGTCCACAATACGTGCGTTAAATGCAAGTTTATTTGAAAACTTTAAAGACTTAAAAACAATTGAACATCAATTTTCAGGGGAACTTAGCCCTGTTTACCACTGGGATTCTTTATCAACTCTAGTCACACGCCCTTAACTTTTTAGTTAAGGGTTTTTTCCACTTTTCACTGCTCTCACCCATAAATCAGGGGAATTCCTATATATTTCTCCATTTTTCAAAATTTACTTATGGAAAATGGGGATTTGCCGATCATCGTATGGGGGAAATTAGAACTTTTTTTTAAAAAAAATAAAACGCTAAAGTTGCCAAAAACACCTCAAAACGCGTAAAAACACGCGAAAAAATCCAAAAATACCGCAAAATCTTCAAATTAATTTCTTCTATCCGATCACCGACATACAAAGGGAACAAATAGAGATTTTAGGCACCATAGGGGCCTGAAAGCCAGACACAAAAAACCAAAGAGAGAAGGGATTCTCTCTTTTGCCAGATCAAGTTTCAAGGAGGAAACCAATGATCATAAACCACAATTTAGCCGCGATCAACTCACATCGCGTCCTCAAGTTCCAAAACGAGGAAGTCTCCAAAAATATGGAGAAACTATCCTCTGGTATGCGAATCAACCGAGCAGGTGATGATGCATCAGGCCTTGCCGTTTCGGAAAAAATGAGAACGCAAGTGAATGGTCTTAGACAAGCAGAGAGAAATACCGAAGACGGTATGAGCCTTATCCAAACAACGGAAGGTTTTTTGCAAGAATCGAATGATATCATTCAAAGAATTCGAACTCTTGCAATTCAGTCGTCTAACGGTATTTACACTGACGAAGATAGACAAATGATCCAAGTCGAAGTTTCACAACTTATCGACGAAGTGGACAGAATTGCTTCTCAAGCTGAATTCAATAAAATGAATTTGCTTCAAGGTGATTTTGCTCGTGGATCTAGAGCAACTTCCATGTGGTTCCATTTAGGACCAAACCAACACCAAAGAGAAAGAGTGTTCATTGCAACAATGACTGCGCGTGCACTTAATCTTAAAGGTCAAAGTGGAGACCTCTTGTCTTTGTCAACAGCTGACAAGTCAAACGATGCGATCGGAACTTTGGATGCTGCGTTAACTCGCATTAGCAAACAAAGAGCAAACTTAGGTGCTTACTTTAACCGTCTTGAGCATGCTGCGAAAGGGCTCATGAACGCTTATGAGAATACCCAAGCTTCCGAGTCTAGGATCCGTGATGCGGATATGGCAGAAGAAACTGTGGCTTTCACAAAGAACCAGATTTTAGTTCAATCTGGAACTGCTATGTTAGCTCAGGCGAATGTTCGTCCACAAGGAGTTCTTTCTCTCCTTCGTTAATAGCCTAACGAAGTGAGTGGTTTGTGTAACTGAAGAGTTGTAATTAGATAATCAGCCGGCTTTCCCCTGCCAGGTGGCAAAATGAAAGCTCATCCTTGACACCGGACAGGGATTGTCCGGCTAAGAACGCAAGATATATCGTTCTTGGTAATACACAAAGGAGTGTAGGCCAATGATTATCAATCACAACATGAGTGCGATTCAATCACATCGTGCTCTCAAGTTTACACAATGGGATGTAGATAAGACCATGAGGAACCTCTCCACTGGGCAAAGGATTAACCTTGCCGGTGATGATGCTTCTGGTCTTGCTGTTTCGGAAAAACTACGAACACAAATTCGTGGTTTACGTCAGGCCGAAAGGAATACGGAAGATGGACTGAGTTTCATCCAGACTGCAGAGGGTTTCCTCGACCAGTCGGCGGAAATCATCCAACGAATCCGCACCCTAGCGATCCAGACTTCGAACGGAATCTACACACCGGAGGACAGGCAGCTCGTGCAGGTAGAAGTATCTGCGCTGGTGGATGAGATCGATCGAATTGCTTCACAAGCAGAGTTCAATAAAATGAAATTGTTTGAAGGAGACTTCGCTCGAAGGTCAACGAAGGCGTCGATGTGGTTTCACATGGGAGCAAACGCAAAGCAAAGAGAGCGTTTCTACATTGGAACTATGACTTCGAAAGCTCTAAAGATGTCAGAAGGTGCAAATAAAATTGCTCTTTCTACACCTGGAAAAGCAGACGAAGCGATTGCTAAAGCGGACTTCGCCTTGAACAAGATCATGAAGCAGAGAGCAGATATGGGAGCTTATCAAAATAGGCTCGAAAGTACTGCAAAAGGCCTCATGGGTGCATACGAAAATATGCAAGCATCCGAATCAAGGATTAGGGACGCAGATATGGCGGAAGAAATGGTAGCGCTCACGACGAAACAAATTCTCGTGCAAAGCGGTACGGCAATGTTAGCGCAGGCCAGTCTTCGGTCAAATTCTGTATTACGACTTTTGAATAACGCTTAAGTCGTAGTAAGGCAAGAGTTGCCTTAAGACGGTTGCCTCTTTTCGAAGGATACTTCGGGAAGGGGCTTTTTTCTTTTTAGCTGGTTTTGTTTTTTAAACCGATCGAGGTAGAATATTAATATATAGTATTGTCTTAAATTGTTCCTGTTGATTCACCTAACGGGAAAAGATTGACTAAATAACGGGCGAAATGCGACGCTGTTTTATGTCGAAAAAAAATATTTTATATCTCTCTGCTTTTTTATTTTTCATTGGTTGTACGAATGTGTATTCTCCGATGGGAATCAAAGGAAAAAAAGCAAAAGAACAACTTGAAGAACTTCGAAGTGGTTTGAGTGCCGTCAGTTTGTTTACTTATATTCCTGCTACCTTAAACATTACTAGTAATTCGACTAATACTACTTATACTTGCGCTACCGAAAATACTGCCATTTCTGGTTTTACAAATCCCACTACAGGTGCAAATTTCGATTTATCATCTCCAATAAATTATATTGATTTGTCTGTTACTGCCGGAGGAACTCATTATTTTCGTTCCAGTCCATCTTCAACAAATCAAATAATCACTGGAAAAATTTTGAAAACAAATGATACCTCTCCGACAGCAAGCTGTTCTTATATCACAGGTTCTGTTTGTGGGAATACCGATTTATCTGGTGTTTCGATTTCTTCTTCAATTTCAACAATGATGTCCGTTTCTGCGGGTAATTGTTTAGCAATTCTTTGTACAACTCCGGCCTATATAAGATTAAAACAATACAACTTTGAATTGTTCAGTTTGGCAGGTCTCGAACCTATACTTTCATCTACAAGTTCACCATATATATTTGAATCGGTTTCCAAAATTGGAGAAGATACATATTATACAAAGGAATCTTTTGAGAAGTGTCGGAAGGAAATTGTTGATTACGCAGTGATAGAAATTCAATATTCTAAGTTTTTGTCAGCTCTCATCACGGAAGTCAGTACTTGTAATAAACCACATTCTCTTTTCCAAGGAGCTGCATCTTCTGCTTCCAAACTCACTGCTGCGATCCAAGGGAATGCCTGCGATTTGGAACCTGTTAATTTTTTTGGGTTTTGATAGGAGCGGGTTTTCCATCCATCAAACTATCGGACGATCTATATTATTGTATTTACTTGTAATGGTAGTAGTGGTTTGGATCGTCCCATTTTGATTTCTCTATCGCATTTAATTTTTCTATTTTTTCTTTATCTTTGATGGCTTCCTCCCACCTGTCTAATTTTTTAAAAAGTGTGATCCTAAGTTCCAGTCCCGGGATATAATCATTATTAAGCCGTAAGGCCTCATTACAATGTTCCATTGCTTCTTCTATTTTTCCTTCTTGGAAGTAAAGATCAGCAATGAAATACCAGGAGTAGTGGGTGAAAGAAGGATGCACCAAACTCAGATACTCCTTCATCAGTGCGATGGCCTCTGTATTTCGACCTTCACTTTTTGCAATTTCTGCAAGGTTTCGAATTTCTATGATTTTTTGTGAATCCATGGTTTGACTTGCCAAAAGATTCTATCAGAAAGTAGGGAATCTTCCAAGTTTATTACTTTACGGATGGGTATGCGCCCTAAAAAAATAAGATTCGAATTCCAGGGAAAAATGTTTCCTCGTATATAATTTTTGTCCCATAGAAATCAAAAAAAATCCTTGGAGGGTTTTTCGTTGGAGATTGTTAGATTGAAAACCGTTCTGTTTCACGGGTCGCGTGTGATTGCCATTTTGATTTTAGGACAAACCTTGTATTTTAAATTTTCCGGCTCAGAAGAATCCAAGTTTATATTTTCTGTGATGGGTATGGAACCTTGGGGTAGATATGGTTTGGCGGTTTTAGAATCCTTTTGTATTCTTTTTTTACTAATTCCTCGTTTGGTTTGGTTCGGGGCTTTACTTGGATTTAACTTAATGTTAGGCGCTGTATTGTCTCATTTTGTGTTTTTAGGAATTGTGGTAAAAGATGATGGTGGTCTTCTTTTCATTTTAGCCCTTGTTGTTTTTACTTTATCTACTTATTTATTGTATGTAGAGAGAAAAAAGATTCCTTATCTTTCTGAATATTTTAGTTAGAGATTTTTTGTATTTCTCCCATCCAATTCTATTGTGAGTGATTCGGTATGTCCAAAATTTTAATTTATCTAGTCCATCCTAGTTTGGAAAAATCAAAAGCCAATCAAATGCTCTTAGATTCTATTCCTAATTCGGATGCTATCACCTTACATGATTTGTATGAAGAATATCCTGGTTTTACTATCAATGTAAAGGCAGAACAAAATTTGATTTTAGACCATGACATCCTTTTGTTCCAACATCCGTTATACTGGTATAGTTGTCCTCCACTGATGAAATTATGGATTGATTTGGTTTTGGAAGATGGGTGGGCTTATGGAAAAGATGGAAACCATCTACTCGGTAAAAAATGGATCCAAGTGATTACCACTGGTGGATCGAAAGAGGCTTACACAAATACTGGGTTTCATGGTTACACAACAGATGAGTTTCTCCTTCCCTTTCGGAGGACAGCGGAGTTGTGTGGAATGGACTATTTGAATCCCTTCCTAGTCCAAGGAACCTTTCAATTGAATGAATTGGATTTACAAAAAGAATCCAATCGTTATCTCCAGTTTATCAATAATTTGTTAGGTGGTATTTATGGGTGAATCTAGTTTTTTCATTCAGGCTTTGATTTATCTTACCAGTGCCATCATTATGGTTCCGATTGCCAACCGATTGGGGTTAGGTTCTGTATTAGGATACTTAATAGCAGGGATAGTCATTGGACCTTTTGTCTTTGGGTTTGTCGGCACAGAGGGCAAAGATATGTTACATTTTGCCGAATTTGGCGTTGTGATGATGTTATTTGCCATTGGTTTGGAATTGGAGTTAGACTTACTCCTTCGGCTCAAGTTTTGGTTACTTGGTCTTGGTGGTTTACAGTTGGTTTTGACAACGATCGTAGCTGCTTTTTTTTCTTTCCTTTTGGGTTTTTCTTGGAAATCTTCCCTGGCTCTTGGACTCATTTTATCTTTATCTTCTACGGCCATTGTTTTACAGACCTTAAAAGAAAAAGGACTTATGAAATCCATTTCTGGCCAAGCTTCTTTTTCTGTACTTTTGTTTCAAGATATGGCAGTGATTCCGATACTAGCCATCTTTCCTATGTTAAGTGAAGTAGATATTGTTCCTGCTGCCAACCATCATTCTCTTGTGGAAAACTTACCTGGGTATTTAAAAACCTTCGTGGTTTTATCTGTTGTGATTGGAATTATACTTGTGGGAAAATATTTACTCAGTCCTTTTTTTCGATTGTTAGCCAAGTCAGGAAATCGAGAAATTTTTACGGGAGCTAGTTTGTTACTTGTGATTGCTATTTCTGTTCTTATGGGAGCGGTGGGTGTGTCGGCAGCACTCGGAACCTTTCTCGGTGGTGTGGTTTTAGCAAGTAGCGAATTTCGTCATGAGTTAGAAAGTAACATAGAACCTTTTAAGGGGTTACTTCTTGGATTGTTTTTCCTAAGTGTTGGTGCTTCGATGGATCTTCCGGTGGTTATGGAAAACCCAACCAAAGTTTTGGAAATTGTTTTTGGAATCATCTTTCTCAAAGCATTTGTTTTATTTATTTTAGGTCTAATTTTTCGACTTCCTTTAAACCAAAATTTATATTTTTCCTTAGCACTTTGTCAAGTAGGTGAGTTCTCTTTTGTTCTTTTTGGATATTCAGAAAACCTTGGGATTTTAGAAGGAGATACCATCATTGTTTTGGTTGCAGCTGTTGCTGTGAGTATGGCACTCACTCCCGTTTTACTTTTGTTATATGAGAAAACTATATTTGGATTTTTAGAGTCCAAAACTCCTAAAAAACAAACCGAACAAGATATTCATAAACAAGAAAACCCCGTTATCATTTGTGGGTTTGGTAAGTTTGGAAATATGCTCGGTCGTTTCCTTCGTTCCAATGGAATTGGAATTACCATTTTAGATTTTGATGCGGACCGAGTAGAGATGCTCGGTCGGTTTGGGTTTAAGGTTTATTTTGGGGATGCCACAAGATTGGAGTTATTGGAATCGGCGGGGCTTGAACATGCAAAGGTAGTGGTCGCTGCTCTAGACAGTCCAGAAAAACAAGCGGAACTCATCCGAAACGTAACCCTCCATTATCCCAATATCAAAATTGTGGCAAGGGCGGGGGATAGGGAAGAGGCTTACGAATTAAAGGAAATCGGAGTAAAGTATATCTATCGTGAAACTAGAGAAACGGCAGTCCTTATGGGAAGAGATGTACTTAGGTTACTTGGGACAAGGTCATATACTGCGGAGAAAGCTAGAAATTTATTTCTAAAACATGATGATGAAACCTTTCACGAATTGTTTGATCTGAGGAAAGACCGTGTCCAGTATATGAGTCTTGCAAAACAAAGAAATGCTGAACTCGAGAGATTGATGTTTGTGGATTTGGGCCAGGAAGAGGAATTGGAAAGGGATTCTTGGAGTGAGATGGAGAGGTAAAATTCTTGTTTAGAAAAAGAGAGAAAGTAGAAACTCTATTCCCGAATGGTCTTCTTTCTTTTTTCGAGAATAGAGTTTTTTTGACTGTTTGATTTTTGTTGGCTTCAGAGTAAAAATCAACCGAGAAGCCTGTTTGATTTGGGAGACTTGTTTTTGTTTTCCTTTTGTTTTCATAGTGATTAGACTTATGAATCCAAAAGGAAAAAACAATCTTTATTTTTTAGAATCTAGAATTTGGTTCCAATCATCCAAAAATGGTTTTGCCACTGCCAAAACAGAAGATACATCACCCTCGATGGTAACAGATTCCATCACGTCCCCTTGACTGATGGCATCGACCACTTTTTGGTCTGAGTCGTCCACAACGGCACCAAATACAGAATGTTTTCCATCGAGCCATGGAGTGGGAACGTGGGTAATAAAAAATTGACTACCGTTGGTTCCAGGACCCGCATTGGCCATCGAAAGGATTCCTGGTTTGTTGTGTTTTAAACTGGAATCAAATTCATCTCGAAATTTATATCCCGGACCACCAGTTCCTGTTCCTTGTGGGCAACCCCCTTGGATCATAAAATCTGCAATGACTCGGTGGAACTTAAGTCCATTGTAAAAATTCCTTTGTGCGAGGTTTACGAAGTTAGCTACGGTATTGGGTGTTTTGTCTGGAAACAAATCGATGCGAATTTCGCCTTTATTTGTTTTGATAATTGCTCTCAAAGTGCTCATTCATGTATCACAATTTCTCCAATTCCCATGGCAAGTCGAAAAAAGGTTTGAGTTTCCTTCGCCTTCAATAGTATACTCTTTAGGTGCTAAAAAGAAGGAGGATTCTCTTATGAAACAATTTTTACTCATTCTGCTGGTTCTCGTCACAATTCCCCTCGTTTCGGAATCTTCTAAAAAGAAGAAGAAAGTCAAAACGAAACCAGTGCCAATAGAAAATAAACTCATCGATTATAGTGAATTTAAAAGGATCGTAAATCGTTCTGAAGGAGAAAGGGAAATGCACCGCCTAACAGAGGATCAGTTTTTGAAATTGATGTCTGAGGAAGGAGTGGTTCTTCTCGATGCTCGTAGCGAAAATCGGTTTCGACTTTTACATATCAAAGGTGCCAAAAACCTTCCTTTTACCGAATTCACAAAAGAATCGTTAGCAGACCTAATCCCGGAGAAAAAATCAAAAATTCTAATTTACTGTAACAATAACTTTGAAGGAAACCAGGAAGCCTTTGCTGCCAAAAGCCCCGCAGCTTCGCTCAATCTTTCCACATACAATTCTCTCAAAGCATATGGATATGAATCTATCTTTGAACTTGGCCCACTTCTGGATGTAAAAACAACTGTCCTTCCTTTGGTGACTGAAAAACCAGAAAAGGTAGAAACACCTTAAGATGATCTGTAAGTTAGTTGATATGGTGATCCCTCTAAAAACTATCTCATGATCCAAGGTGAACTTTTATCTGATATCATTGAGGCGGTTTCCAATACCTATGGAAATGAGTTTTTAAACAGACTCACTCTTAAGTTAGCTTCTACCATTAAGGCTGATTACACCTTCATCGCCATTTTTGATAAAGAAAAATACGAATCTCAAACCATTTCTCTCGTGGCGAATGGAGCGATTGCTGAGAATATGTCTTACTCACTGAAAGACACACCTTGTGCAGATGTGATTGATGATAGTGTTTGTTATTATCCAAATGAGGTTCAAAAATATTTTCCCGATGATCAACTTTTGGTAGAAATGAAAATTGAGGGCTACATTGGAACACCTCTCATCAATTCAAAAAAAGAGGTGATGGGGCTCATTGTTGGTCTTTATGAAACTGAAATCGAAAACAAAGATGATATCCTGACTTTGTTCCAAATTTTTTCAGGAAGGATCGCTGCTGAACTTGAAAGATCTGATTACGAATTGCGGTTGGAAAAATACAATCATGAGTTGGAATCTTTAGTAGATGCAAGGACTCGTGAATTAAAACAAACTTTAGAGGAACTAAAAGAACGGCAAAACCAACTCATTGAATCGGAAAAAATGGCAAGTCTTGGTCTCTTGTCTGCCGGGATTGCTCATGAAATCAACAATCCATTAAACTTCATCTTAGGCGGTTATTTTGGGGTTCGGGAAATTTTAGAAGGTTCGAATTTGGTGTCTGAAAAAACGGAACTCTATTTAGAAGCCATCAAAGAAGGGGTGGATCGTACTTCTAAGATTGTAAAGGGTCTCAATCAATTCACTCGTAGTGGTGATTCCTTTGATGAACATTTTGATCTACATGATATCTTGGAAAATTGTTTAACCGTTCTTGTTCATTCCCTTCGGGATCGAATTTTGGTCGTAAAAGATTATTATCCCCACCCGTTGATTGTAAAGGGAAACTCCGGTAAAATCCACCAAGTATTCCTAAACATACTGACCAACGCCATCCAGGCTATGGATGCGGACTCTGGAATTTTAGGTTTAAAGAGTTTTTTAAGGAATGAATTTGTGGTGATTGAAATTTCAGATACGGGAGGTGGTATCCCAGAGGAATTCCAAAACCAAATTCGAAATCCTTTTTTTACCACCAAAGATCCTGGAAAAGGTGTTGGTCTTGGACTTCCCATTGCTTATAAAATTATAGAAGATCATAAAGGTCTCATTGAGATGGAATCAATATGGGGGAAAGGAAGTATTTTTCGAATCAAACTTCCCATCCAAAAATGAACCAAGGGATCACTAAACGTAAGTTACTCTATGTTGATGACGAAATATTGAATTTATATTTGTTTCGTGATTATTTCAAAAATGATTTTGATGTGATCGTTGCTAAGTCAGGTGAAGAAGCCATTGAAGAATTAATGGAAAATACTGATGTACAATTTGTGATCAGTGATATGCGGATGCCAGAGATGAGTGGATTGGAATTTATCACTAAGGCCAAAACAATTAGACCCAATATTACATACTGTATTTTGACAGGTTATGATTTAACACCAGAAATCCAAACGGCGATCATTGAAAAAAAAGTGGCTCGTTATTTTTCCAAACCATTTGACCCTACAGAGATTGGTTTATTTCTCTCTGCGGGAAATGGTCACTAAAGGTAATTTAGATTCTATTTACCTCTAAACTCGGCTTCGACAACCCCTCGTTTGGAGCTATTGATACTCAAAGTTTTAGAACTTAAGAAACGAAAACTTGAATCTTTTTTATACATCAATTCTTCTGCAAACATAGATTCTTTTCCAGGATATGTCAGTTCCCATTCAGATCCATTCATTTCTGTTTTGCGATCGTTGATTTGTTTGACCGAAGTGTATTCCATCAAATCGTTTTTGAAATTGATGGCATCTTCCAGGCCTAGGCCTTTGAATTTTAAGATCACAGTATTTTGTTCTGTGAGTTTGAACCACTCGTCTTTGATTTGTTTTCCCACTTTTCCGGAAACCAGGTTTGCCCAATCTTTGACTGCTTGTTCTCTGGAAACTTCTTGGGTGATGTCAGCACCACGTCCTTCCAAACTTCCCGATCCAAAAATTTTTCCATCACCCCAAAGTTGGATGATGCGGTAAGGACCAGTGGCTGCAGAGCTAAGGAAATCTGTTTTTTTCCCACCAGGCAAAACTACAGGTTTTTGGTCCGTTGTTGTCACCTTGGCAATGATCAAAACTTCGGCCCCAGAATCTTGTGCGAGTGTGAGTAAGGGACTTCCTTCTTCTACAGAAGTAAGATCAAGTTTTGCAAGGCTTGGATTTTTTTTGAGTAGAGCTGTGAGTTGGGAACTATCCACAACCTTGTTTCCTTTGGCTCGGAGTTTTTCAATGAGTTCTGCTTCTGCAATGTTTGTTGCCGATCCAATCGGATAGGACTTTCCATTCACAACGGTTTGGACAAGGACGGCAATTCTTGGATTTCCTACATCATCGAGGAGGGCATCCACTGCTGTGGAAAGTTTGGTTGCTTCCACTTCACAGCGAACATTCAAACGGATCATGTCTTGGGTGTCCAATTTCCATTGTTCTTCGCTAATGATGTCGTATTTTTTTACAAAACTATCTGTTTTTCCATAGAGTTTGGATCCTAGGGATTGGCCATCGGAAACTCCCGATTTTTCAGTGATCTGTTCCCCGACGAGTTTGCGGATGGCATTGAGTTTGGCGTCTTTCAAGGCTTTGTTCCTAGCGAGAGCTAAGTCTCCTTGGTAGATAGGTGCCTCTCCCATAGCTGTTACCACATTGTCTGGCAGCGTAGGTTGTTTCTGGGCTGAATTGGATCCGGCACATGCCAAAATGGTTAGGATGAGAACTCCGGTTAAGGGAGCCAAACGAAGTCGGTTGAACATGAAGGACATTTCTCCTTGAAGATTTGCTATATTATAGAAACATATACTTACATGACCAATTACTTTTTTAGGTTTTCTCTCTGCTTTCTTGTACTCGCTTGCCAGGGGAACACAGTTCCCCAATTCCGCGTCCACCCGCTTGATTCCAAGTTGCGGATTTCTCAGGACATTTTTTATGAAAAAGTCCTCCCCACCATGACCGGAAAAAAATTGATGCTTGCGACAAACCCTTCGGGAATTGGAACCAATCCAAAAAAAATCATCTCTTCTTTAGAAAAACACAAAATAACACTCGAACATTTGATTGGGCTTGAACATGGATTTCTTGGATTAGAAGAGGAGTTTAGTCAAACTCCTGTTACTATGGACTCTACCTTCAATCGTCCACTGTATCATATCTATCGTATCAAGGATTCTGAATTACGAGATCTAGTTCGGGAAGTGGATTATGTTGTTTTTGATGTTCAAGATGTAGGTATGCGTTGTTATACATACCTTAGTGTATTAAAGCGGCTCATGGATGCGATGAAAAATACAAAAACAAAACTCATCGTACTCGATCATATCCATGTGGCGATGCATCTCCCACCAATGGGTGAAAAAATGAATCCAAAAAATTTGAACTTTGCAGGTGAGTTTCCATCACTTCTCATCACAGGGATGACCGTTGGTGAAGCAACAAGGTTTTATAATAAAGAATATTTAAAAGACAGTGTGGATGTGATGGTTGTTCCTGTGGAAGGATATCGTCGAGGAATGTATTTCGAAGATACAGGAATTCCTTGGACTACCCCTTCACCAAACTTACCAATGGTGGATTCTGCTAGAAATTATCTTTCTTTAGTTCTTTTGGAAGGAGTGAATGTTTCAGTGGGACGAGGAACCCAAGCACCTTTTGTTTACTTTGGGGCACCTTGGATGACAAACCCTGAGGAACTTGCATCAAAACTAGGTGCTCTCGGAAACAAATCCTATTATTTTTCTCCTGTATATTTCAAACCAACCTTTGGTCCACATAAAGGAAAAATTTGTTCTGGGTTAAGGATGAATCTGGTTCGTCCCGATTATGATCCCATCCAATTGGCTTATGATTTGATTCGGCTCATGAAAGAAACCTATCCCAATGATTTTAAGTGGAGCAAAGGTTCTGCCAACCATTGGGTTGATCAACTTTGGGGGAATGAACATTTCCGCACTTCTATCAACGAAGGAAAATCTTTTGTAGACTTTCACAAAACTTATTTGGCAGAAGAAGAAAATGAACGGAGTAAAATTGCTCCTTATTTGATCTATTGAGGTGAAAATGAAACGATCGTTAATTTTATTTGTTATTTTTCTTTTCACTTTCAATACTTTTGCTTCCGAGAAGGAATTAAAAACAATTCCTAAAAGTAAAACTGCAAAAGTGCTAAAATCAGTGGCTTATGCTACGATTCGTTCGACACTCCTTGTTTCTTATGTTGAAGGTGAAGAAAAAGAATCCAACTACACTCCATGTTCGGAAAATTTTCCAAGTATGCCTGGTGATTTTCCATGTAACTATTTGGACTATGAAGGAACCACTCTCGAAGTGGCTCCGAGTTCTGCTGTGAACGAAGGGGAAGCCACTGAAGGATCTGATCCAGAAGATGTATATCCTGGAGGGAAGGTGACGATCAAACAGATCAAACAAAAATCTCCGAATCTCAATGGGAAAGTTGTTTTACTTGGAGAAGGAGAAGACCAACTGAAAATCTTTTACCAACCGAAAGGCCAAATTTCACATTATATCTTTCGTAAGACACTTGTTATCTTTAAGTGGGATGTTTCTCGTTCTGAACCGAGTCTCACAGGATTACTATTTGTAAATGTCACTCGAGACTTCTTTCCTGAAGAAGTTCGGGAATATTCTTTCTAAAATTTTATGCCACAGATCCAAGGTTATGTTAGAAAAATGTCTCACAAAGGGATTTCGCCTGTTTCTTATTTTTGGGAAACTACGAACTACAATGAGGCGAACAAAAAAAACTTAATCGCGACAGAATCCACTTCGGAAAAACCTGTTGAGTCTTGGATTGGAAAAAAAATAACTCTCACAACAAATGATGAAATTCGTTGTTTGCATTGTGGGAAAAAAACAAAAAAGTCGTTTAGCCAAGGTTATTGTTTCACTTGTTTTACTACCTTAGCAGAAAATGATCTTTGTATTCTAAGGCCCGAAACCTGTCATTTCCACAAAGGTACTTGTCGGGAACCAGAATGGGGAAAAACCAATTGTTTTAAAAAACATACAGTTTACTTTGCAAACTCCAGTGGGTTAAAAGTAGGGATCACAAAAGAAAATCCTGTATCGAACCGTTGGGTGGACCAAGGAGCAAAATTTGGGATTCCCATTTTAGAAGTGGAATCTCGAAGGGACGCAGGAATTTTAGAACATTTTTTAAGTCAGTTTTTGCCGGACAAAACCACTTGGCAAAAAATGGTCGCAGGAGAGCCACCTGACATGGATTTGGTGCGAGAAGCAAACAAGTTTTTAAACCACTTAGAAAAAAACGAATTTTTTTCTCCACTTGAAAGTAAATCCAAACTCAATTGGAACAGGTTGGATCTCAGCGGCGGTGTTACAGAAATTATGTATCCAATAGAAACTTATCCTGATAAAATCAAATCACTCAAACTTACCAAAGACACTCCGATCACAGATACCCTTGTGGGAATCAAAGGACAGTATCTTTTGTTTGCATCTGGAGTGATCAATATCCGTAGTCTTTCTGGTCTTTGGATTGAAGTTACCATCTAAAAAAATTCAAATCACTGCGAACCTCACAACCAACATTCTTTTTGAATGTGATGAGTTTCTTTTGGCAGAAAAACCAGCAGGAATCCCCGTACACGAAACCAAGGATCCTAATCGTTTGGATTTCACGAGGTTACTGGCAACAAAACTAGGTTTTCCTGAACTCAGAACTGCCAACCGTTTGGATTTAGGTACGAGTGGGATTGTGCTCCTTGGAAAAACCATTGATAAAAATAAAGAAATCGATGCCTTACTGAAAAATTCGGAGAAGGAATATATTTTTTTATGCCATGGAATTCCAGAATGGAAAGAGAAACGATTTGAATGTTTTATAAAAGATGGGAATAAGGAAGTGAAGATCGTGAGGAGTGGAGGAAAAAAAGCCATCACCGAATTTCGAATTCTTTCCACTCATACGAAAGAGAACATTTCTTTTGGAATGGCAAAAATTTTAACAGGGCGTAGACACCAAATTCGTGTTATGCTTCGTGAATTGGGTTTTCCTGTTCTCGGTGATCCCGTGTATTCATTAACTAGTGAAACTAAGAAAGAAAAACGAATGTATCTACATTCCTTTCGATTGTGCTTTACCGACTTTCAAGGGGAAAAACAGTGGGTGGAGACGGAGATTCCAGAGGAATTTTTGGCCCGAGTCGGAAACCAACTCTCTGTCCAGAGATAGAACCGAATGAAACACGAAGTTTTCCACCATTTCCTCCAAGAACAAAGATTATACAAAATCCTTTCTCGAATTGCAAAATATGTTTCCATTGGATTTCTTATCATTTATTTGTATTTGTTATTTAGTTCCAGTTATACGGCAAGCCCACTCATCGTGGTGATCAATTACCTAGCCATCCTTACCAGTTTTTCGGGGATCATCACTTTTAAATACTTTGAAATCCCGACTTTACTTTTGGATGTGTTTACTTTAAAATCAGCCGCTCCTTTTTTCCAACTGGGTGAAGAGGAACGTCAGTTTGTTTGGAGAAAAGCGGGAAAAGAAGATATTTTGCCCGCTTCACCAACACCAGAACTCATCATAAAGGAATTGTATTTGTTTGATCGTTATCCTTGGAAACGAATTGGTAGAATTTACTCGGTTGGATATTTAGTCGTCATCTTAATATCGGTATTTTACCTTACTTCCGTCTATCTCGAGAACGGATTTCAAAACTAAGAAAGCAATTTTCCTTGTCTTACCGTCTCTCGGTAAAAACCTATCCCTATGGCTTTGAATTGTGGAATTGTAGGTCTCCCGAACGTCGGTAAGTCGACTATTTTTAATGCACTCACTAAGGCAGGAGCTCAGGCTGCCAACTATCCGTTTTGTACAATAGAACCCAATACGGGAGTTGTGGAAGTACCGGACGAAAGACTGAACCGATTGGCAGAAGTGTACAAACCAAAACGTACGGTTCCCACTATGATTGAGTTTGTGGATATTGCGGGTCTAGTCAAAGGGGCAAGCCAAGGGGAAGGACTTGGAAATCAGTTTTTATCTCATATCCGCGAAGTGGATGCGATTTGCCATGTGGTTCGTGCCTTTCAAGATGAAAATATAACACACGTTCATGGGAAAGTTGATCCCATCGAAGATATCACAGTCATCAATTATGAATTAATTTTAGCAGATTTGGATAGTTTGGAAAAACAACAACAACGTGTTGCCAAAACTGCAAAAACCGGAAACAAAGAAGCAGGGGAAATTTTATCTGTGATGGATAAAATTTTGGATGCCCTAAAAAAGGGAAACCGAGCTTCAACTGTGGAACTTGGTGACGAAGAAGTAAAAATTGCAAAAAAATTCAATTTAATCACCATAAAACCAGTATTATACGTTGCTAATATTTTGGATTCTGATGTAAAAACAAGTGAAAATCCACTTGTCAAAACCATCATTGATTTTGCTTCGAAAGAAGGAGCACCTGTAGTTGTGTTATGTGGTCGTTTTGAAGAGGAAATCTCTGGATTGGAAAAAGAAGACCAACTTGCTTTTTTAGAAGAAATCGGTGAAAAAGAATCAGGCCTTTCTCGAATGATCCGAGCTTCTTATAAACTTCTCGGCCTTCTTACTTTTTTTACTGCCGGTGTGGAAGAGGTTCGTGCTTGGACAACACACCAGGGAAGTACGGGACCTGTGGCAGCGAGTGTCATCCATTCTGATTTTGAAAAGGGTTATATCCGAGCTGAAGTGATGCGATACGAAGACATCGACAGAACAGGAGACGGGGCCAAAGTGAAAGACGAGGGAAAACTCCGTGTGGAAGGGAAGGAATACATTGTCCAAGATGGGGATGTGATTTACTTCCGAGTGAACGCGTAAAAAAAATCCCGACTTTCGTCGGGACTTACAAGTGTGAACTAGTTTGGAAAAGAAAGTATGTTCCTAAAAGTAGGAACGTTTCTCATCCAATCAATGCCCTGAAACCTCAGGTTTATTGCATCCAGCTCTAAAAAATTACGATTGTAACATAAAATGATACCGGCCGATCTCTTTACCGGACTCAAAAATGGCTAGTTCTGGACTGGAATCCAGGGTGATGGGTGAGTCGAACATGGATTGTGTTCCTAGTTTTTGCAGGGTTTCCACCGGAGCCCCGTCTAGGAACAGTTTTGCCGAAAGCCGGTCACAGTTGGATGCCTCAACAGAAAGAAAAACTTGGTTTTTTTCCGCATTGGGTTGGAAAACAAAATCCAAATCCCGGCCTCCTACCTGGCGATGCACTCGAAAGGCTCCACCGGAAGTTCCAGCACCTCGGAGTATCAGTTCTGGAGAGACAAAACTGGACTCCAACAGGTCGGTTGTGAGGAGTTTTAATCCGTCTTTGATGAATTGTAAGTAAACCTGGATGGTATTTGTGCCCGAAGGGAGAACGGTTTTTAAGATCCGATCCACCGTAGGTGAGTCCGCATCTTCCCCTTGAGACATGAGGTATAGGGCTTCTTTGAGTTTGAGTCGGTTCATAAATTCATTCGGATCTTTTGGTTCCATAGTATTTATTTCCCCCCGCTAAGGCTTTATTTCCTTTGTAAGGATTTTTTTTATCTTTTCTTTCGCTCGATTGGCTCGAGCAAGGACTGTTCCTAGGGGAACATCGAGGATTTCTGAGATTTCCTTGAATTTGTATCCTTTGAGGCGTAGGATGAGGATTTCTTTATGTGTATCATCCAAATTTTCGATTAGGTCGTAGAACTCCTTTTTTTCTTCCCATGCGAAATAAACATCTTCTTGGGTTAACCTTTCATCTAAAATATCAATACTCAAATCCAAAGAAATTCCCTCGCGATATTCATACCGACGAATGGATCTTGTCTGAGACATACTTATATTTTTAGAAATTTCACTTAAATAAACAATAAATGCAGGTAAACTATCTCCTTTAAACTTTCGGAGCAGATGGTAGTCATTTTCCGTAAGTTTGAGATACACTTGTTGGGATGTGTCCGTAATTTCTTCCCTCGGAACGTAGTGGGCGCAAGTACCGATGATGAGCCGATGGAACCTTCTGATGAGTTCTTGCCAGGCCGCCCCTTTTCCTAGAAGGCAATTATCGATTAAATTACGAATCTCATCACTCATAGTTCTTTTATCGATTGGATGGAATTTTTGCAGGATGTCAGTACATTTTCTAGTCTTCGGTGAAAATGGTGGGAGCGGAATAATGTTTGTCTAATGAACCTGACGCGTGTTTGGTTGGTTTTGGAGAAGTTGGTTTGGTCTTTGGTTGTGAATCGTCCATAATCGCTAAAAAAACCAAAAAAACCTAAAATCCTGATTTTCTGATTTGTATTTGGAATTTCTTCTAAACAAGATTGGAATTCTTTTAAAGAGGTAAGTTTTTCCAAATCAAAATCTGGATCAATTTTCCATTCTTCAAGCAAACTCAGAAAAAACTTTTTTGATTCAAAATTTTCTTCGGTTAAGTTTGCAGAAGACCATGGGTTTTGTTTGGAATAATAAAACAATTGATAGGTGCTTTTGTTATGACTTTTCATATCTTGAAGGAGTCTCAAAACTAAGGTTTTCCTTCTTGTTTCAGGCATCTCTGAATACAAAACTCGATTGATTGCCAGTGTATACTCTCTTTCTTTTCCTAAAAATAAAACTTCATTAGACTTATACAAATTCGAAAAGATATAAATGGTTTTTTCCCATTCTTTTCGCAAATCTGTGACGAGAGGAATGAGTTCTTCATTGGAGATTTCTGATTCTAAGATTTCCAGTTTGGGTAAAACAATGAGGTCAAAGATTTTTTTCTTAGTTTGTTTTTCTATCTGAACCAATTCTTCTTTGTTTGATTCCATACACTGTTTAGCAGTGAGGATCGCATCATAAAATGAAATATAACGCAAAATTTCGGTTAGATCTTTGATTTCTGAATGATTGCAATTTTTTTGGTAGTATAAAAAATCTTGTTCTTCTTCCGGAGTTTCCATTCGGATCATGTCTCGAGTTTGGATTCCATAGGCCTGGCTGATTAGATTCTGGTGTGTATCGTAAGAATTCCAAACGTCATCGAAGGACTTTGATTGAGGAAACCACTGCGCAAAAAGTGGAAGAGAAATACAGGAGAGTAGGAGAACAATTTTTCCCAGTGATTTCAAAAGCCACTCCTTGTTTTGAATTCATAATACATTTTTTCTTCGGAACTTTTTTCGGACAGAATGGACTCTAATAGATCTTTTTTCTGAGTATCATCTAAGAATTCGTGTTTGGTTTTTAAAAACTGCAGAGCCATTTTGCGAAATTCGGAATTTTTTAATTGAGAGATCCTTTCCAGGAGAGGGTCTTTTGGTAAACCTGATTCCACTATTCGTTTTTTAGTTGGAAACGATTTTGGTTCGGAAACCTCAAAATTGTCTACCTTGATAGGTTCTTTCTTCTCTCTTAATAAGACAATACAAAAAAATAAAACAAACAAAACAATTGTTATGGCTAAGGATTTTCTGATTTTGGGTTTTTGTTCCTCTGTTGAAAAATGGACTAAACTAATCGCTGTTATGATTTCTTGGGCTGATCCGTTGTATAAACTTTTTCTAATTTTTGCAAGTGAGTTGTGAGAGTTCTTTGATTTTAAAAATGAATCCCAAAATTTGATTCCAATCGACTTGGCTAAATTAGTTTCTACGGGAAATAAAAAACCAATCACTTCTTTTGCCCCTGCATTTAAAAAACTAGTGGTTAGTCCTGTTTGTTCGGTGGAGTCAAAAGACGAGTGACAACTATTAAAAAATACGAGATCTAAATTGGAAAATGAATGTCCTGCAATTTCTTTGGTATAAAGAAAATCATTTGCACCCAATGGAATTCCTTTTTTTTCCGTATGGCCTGCATAATGTAAATACTTTACGGAACCCATTTCTTCGATGAATCGGACTCTTGTTAGGTTGTTATCTTTTAGAATCCGTAGATTTAGTTTTTTTTCCAAAATGGGAAACAATTGGGAACATTCTTCATTCACGGTGGCAACGAGATTTGATTTTACAGGGTTACAAACAAGTAAAACTGAATTTGTTTTGTTTGTATTTTCTTTTTGGATTGTATCGATGCGAATCCCTCGTCGGTAATTTTCATCTTGGAATAAAAAACCTTTTTGTGTGCGTAAAATTTCCCAAGGGAGGGGGGAAAATTCTGGATCGATGAGAAGTTGGATGGATCCTATATTTTTTGGATTTCTCCAAAAGGGGAGTGTTTTCCCAAATACAATTTGTTCTAAACTATCCGCTTTTTTTCCAAGTTTTTCTAGGAACTCTTCTTTTGAGGGATTGTGTGCTAATACACGTTCTACGAATTGTGACCAATCTTTTTGGAATTCATTTAAGATTTTGCCAGAAAACTTAGTGGTTCGTTCCACCGTTCCCATATCTTCCTGTTTTTCTTCCCAAATGCATTCACCATCAGTGAATTCATCTCTTGAATATTTAGCGATAATTCTTAATTTCATAGAGATTGTTTATTTAAACTTCTGGATGAGTTCCCGAGTTGCGATAAGCAGTGTGTTTACATCATCTTCGGTTGTAAAATATCCAGTAGAGATTCGGATGGAACGTAATGCTTCTTCCTTTGTATAACCCATATAAAGAAGAGATTTCGAAGCCTCTCTCGCTCTTGATTTACAAGAACTTCCTGTAGAAACTAGAATCTTTTTTTCTTCCATTCCCAAAAGAAAGAAGTCAACCTCCTCAATCGGTAAAATCAGAAATGTTGTATTGGGAAGTCTTTTTGAATTTTTTGCAATGATGATACAACCTAAGTCTTCCAATTGGTTTTCGATTTTTGATCTGTAAGTTAGGAGTCTTTTGTTTTTTTCTTCCAAGTTTTGATTTTGGAATTCAGAAACTTTTTGGAAGGATTCAATGGCAAAGGTATTTTCTGTTCCGGCCCTATGGTCGTTTTCCTGATTTCCCCCACCAAAGATGCGGAAATTGGGATGAACCTTCGGCAGATAAGTGACAGCTGATCCCATTCCTGCTCCAATTTTGTGACCAGAGAAAGTGTATCCATCAAACAAACCAAAAGGTACGTTGATCTTTCCAAATCCTTGCATCAGGTCACTGTAAAACAACTGTCCAAATTCTTTTGTGAGTTTTGAGATTTCTTCTGCTGGTTGGATCACACCTGTTTCATTTCCAGCATAAAGACAAATGACGGGTCTTGGGTTTGTTTTTAGTTTTTCATTTAAGTTGTCTAAGTTGATCATTCCTGATTTGTCAGTATGAATGAGATCTGGAGAAAATCCAAAAGATTCTAGCGCAGCATAAAGACTAGAATGTTCAAAAGGAGAAACTATTACTGAATCTAAATCGGGATATAAAATTCTTAAACTTTGGATGAGTAAGTAGTTTGCTTCCGTGCCTGTAGCAGAAAATACAAATTGTTTTTCCTGCCCACCTGTGATCGAAGCAAAATACTTTCTTGTTTGTTCTATCTTTCCTTGGTTGTTTAAGGAATAACGAGTGATACCCGATGGATTGTAAAACCCTGAAAGATAGGTTGCCAGACAGGATTCCAAAATTTCTGCAAAAGGTGGGTGTGTGGCATTGTAATCAAAATATTTTATATCATTCTTTAAAGGGGATTTCATCAGCTTCTTCATACCGGCCTAGTTTGCGAAGGACGGATCTTGTTAATTTATGATACGACTTCAAAATGTCGTCTTTTTTACCACCTACACTGCGTTCGTCTACGTTCCGTAATTTGGTTTTTAGTGCATCAAGAATGGTCAAACTCTTTGAATTTTCTTTGAGTTTGTGATAAGATTCTGCTTCTTTCATTTTGGATTCAAACTCATGGACAAGAAGTGCGGGAACATTGATATCTTCAATTTCTGAGGCGAGTTGTATGTTGGATGCTTCTTTGAATTCTATAGCAGCCCGTTTGTAATAAACTTCTTCTTCCTGACCCAATTGAAAAAATAGTTCAGCCCTTCTGAATTTGAATTTTAAATATTCTCTTTCATCAGATCCAACAAAGTAAAGGATCCTTTCATAAATATCATCCATCTCTCTTGGAGAAAAGTTTTTCATTCCTGTCAGTAGGATTTGTCTGAGGAGAGATTCCAAATAATCATTCGCAGATACTTCGGCAAAATCACTTCGTTTGATGGAAGAAAGGACTACACTTCGTTTTTGAACCGCACTGAGTCCACTCGGAACCTTTTCCAAGTCGGTGAGTTTTTTTAAGACAAAGTTTTCTGTTTCCAACATATGGGTTTTGTAACCAAGAAGGATTTCGCTGGGTCTACAACTCGCCCAAGCCACCGATTCAATTTTTTTGGGAGCAATCAGTTCTGGCCCAGAAAAACGTAACGCGCGTTTGTAGTAGTCAAGGGCGGTAAGAACGGCATCAATATGAGAATTCCAATAGGCTTTGGGGTTGGGGCCAAGGGTGAGTTCTCCCTGGGGAGCCATTTTTTGGAAGAGGGGAGATCCCCATTCCCGTGCTTTTTCCCTCCAAGTGAGTTCTAAAAAATGATCTTCCACATGTTCTTTACTTCGAAAGTACAAACAGGACTTTTCCATCAGGCTTAAGTCTAACGGCAGAATGGTGCCTTTGGTTCCATCTTCGGAACTGAAAAATTGGCTTATGGTTTGGAGGATGTCTGTCCCTCCTTCCTTTCGACCTTCGAGGACAGCGTCCCCTTTGGCGATGAGTTGGTGCGCAATCCGGGGATTGGGATAACCAAAAAACGAATTGTAGGCGAGGGTGAATTTGGCTAGGAGATTGTCCTTGTTTCTCAGAATCCATGGGAAAGTGATTGCCCACACGATGAGAACAGCCAGGATGTATTTTAAATTTTCTCGGAAGATTTGGTTCAAGGATTGTCCCTGTTCCCGATCTTTGCCGGAATCTACTGATGTTTCAAGCAATTAAAACTTTAAACCGCCCCTTCGTCTTTGTTTTCTTTTGTTTTCTTTCACTTTCTCTGTTTGCTACTGAGCCTGGGACAAGAACCAAAGAATGTTCGAAATCAGAACCGGGAGTGCCTGCCGAGTTCCTGCTTTCCCGGGGCCTTCGGGAGCAAGTGGATGGGTTTCAGGCTGCCCAACGTCGTAAACCGGAAGATTCCAAACTTTCCTTTGAACGTTCCGTTTCCTTTCTGGAATCTTACCATCTCTGTTTGTTAGAGGCCGGGAAAGAACCGAGTGCTCTTAGTGCAGAAACCTTGTCCTTAAATTATCTAGAACTTGGAAGTTTAGAGAAGGCTTGGGAATGGTCAGAAAAAGCCATCAGCCAATCACCAGAAGTTTCCAAAGACCAAATCCTTTTGCAAACTAGGATTCGTATCCGTCAAGGTGAACTGGCGAAAGCATCAGAGGTTCTAGAAAACTCACTTTATAAATTCCCAAACGATCCTGACTTTTTATACCTACTTGGTAATCTAAATTTTGAAAGGAAACTTTGGAACCAGTCCATATTGTATTACACAGCTCTTTCTTTTGTGATCGAAAGAAGAGACACTCATTCCAAATACAAATTTCTGACCGCCAAAGCACTCGGCGAACTCAATTATAAATTAGACCATCCAAAAATCGCCATCAAACGTTACGGGGAATACATTGCCGGTTACAAAAACGATATCGAGGTTCTGTTTCGATTGGCACAAATCTATTTTGTGTTAGGTGATTTCAAACATTGCCGAATGTATCTAGAACAAATTCGCGAAAAAAATCCAAGAGACATTGATGCTTCGCATATGCTTGCTGAAATTTATTTTATGGATTCTCGTGACTCAGCACCTATCTATTTTGCTACATTGAGAAAAGAGAAAAAAATTCCGAAAGAGGGAATCGTTTTTTTATTAGATAAACTGATATCAGGTTCAAAAACCGGACTGGAAACCAAACTAAGATCTTATATCCAAGAAAATCCAGGAAGACTTTCTCCTCGGGTTGCACTGTTGGAACTGGCCGAAAAAGAAAAACTATCCGATTATGAAATTTTAAATGCGGACACAGCCCAATATGCTTATGAATACCGCCAGTATCTAACCGCAGAAAAAATTCTAAGGTCTGGCCTTTCCAAAATAAATTCTAAAGAAAACGCGGATGAAGACAAATCTTTGTATTATGAAAAGATATCTTCCTGCCAAGAGATGTTAGGTCTCTGGAACCATGCAGTGATGTCCACCAAGGAATCCTTACGACTGACAAATGAAACAGAAAAAAAGTTTCGATTGCGATTTCGTTTGGCCTATTTGTATCTCCAAGGGAATTTAAAAAAAGAATCTCATGCCGTTTCTGTTTTATCAGAAACCATCAAAGAAAATCCAAATCCCACACATTATTATTTGAGAGGCCTTGCTTACTTTCAACTTTCCAAATATAAGGAAAGTGTGGATGATTTTACCGCAGCCATAAAAATTGATCCGAACAATTTTAATTATTATTTTTACCGCGCTACCGCTTTTGATAAACTAAAACAATTTAGTGATACAGAATCAGATTTAAAAACAACACTGTCATTGAATCCAAATGCTTCCAATGCAATGAATTATTTGGGTTATTTATATGCTGAAAAAGATATCAATCCCGAAGAAGCAACCAAACTTCTAAACCAGGCAATATCTCTCGAACCGGACAATCCTGCTTTCCAAGATAGTTTGGGATGGGTGTTATACAGAAAAAAAGATTTTAATCGTGCTCTCCTCCATTTGAATTTTGCAGCTTCACTGGCATTAGAGAGAGGGTTCGAAGATCCAGTCATCTATGAACATTTAGGCGATGTGTATTTGGCTAAAAAAGATCCAGTGAATGCACTCCAGTTTTTTAAACTTTCGGAGTCTAAACTAAAAGCGGAACCGAACAAAGATCTCTTGGCAAAAATCAAAAAATTGCAAAAGGAAATTTCTGAATGAAAGAAACCTTAATCCTCCTCTTCACTGTATCCTTTTTTCTCTCTTGTACTGCAGCAGAAGTAGAAGATCCTAGTTTCATTGGTCGGGATAAAGGAAAATACATATCTGCAAAAGAAGGAGAGTCCAAATCTCTTCTGGGAGAAATTTTAGGAAAACAAACTGATTTTCAGAGTTTTAAGTCCGAGTTTTCCATGCAAATCCAAACCTTTGTCCCTAAAAAAGATAATGTTTCATTAGATGGGAAGTTGTACTTTTCTAAAGAATCCAAACAAATCAAAATTCAGCTTATGGATACTTTCTTTGGGATGGTTTTTACCGAAGTCATTGCAAATCCGAACCAAATCCAAATCAAACCAACAAGTACGAACGAAATCCAAACCTTACCGATGGGGGACATCCTCATCCAAGATCCAAATACAAAGAAAAAATTTGCGATTCCTTTTCCTGTGATTTACGAATACCTCACAGGAACTTACGTGAATGAAATCCAAAATCCTAAGGCCAAATTTAATACCGCAGATTCAAGGATTGCCCTAACAAAACCAGATGGGGAATATGAGTATTTTTTTAAGGAAGGCAATTTAGACCGGTTGGAACTTTCGAGCATCAAACGAGGGTTAAAGGCCATTGCTCTTGTCAAAACCAAACCAGAACAAATCCATCCACCAAAAGAAATTTTAACCAAGGTCATTAGTTTGGATACGGAAAAAGAAAATGTCCTCATTCAAATTAAGTTAAAAAAATCCCAAATGACGGAACCACCAGCCAATACTTTTCGTTTTTAGATGCCTAAGTTTCGTTTCTTTTTATTTCTGATTTTGTTATTGCCGCTCGTTCTATTTTCTGCGGACATTCCAGAGTCAGAAGAACCAAAACTCGAATTACCCATAAAGGATCTTTATCATTTCCGCACGGAAACGGGAGAAACCATCCAATACCCCAAATCCACCAAATTATGGTTTGGTGGGGATGTGATGTTCAATTGGGGTGTTCGGGATTCGATGAAAACAGAGGATCCATACTTTCCCTTTCGTAGTTTTTTTAGTTATCTAAAGAATTTTGATTTTCGGTTTCTCAATTTAGAAACACCCATCCTTCATAAAACACCAGCCGCCGACCAAAGGAAGTCCTATGTTTTTTTCGGCGAAAGGAGAGATCTTTTGGTGCTTCGGATGTTTGGGATTGATGGAGTTTTTCTCGGAAATAATCATACCATGGATTTTGGCGAAAATGGTTTGAGTGATACACTCGAGCTTCTAGATGAATTTGGAATTCCGCATACGGGAGCTGGTAAAAATACCGATGAAGCCTTGGTTCCCATTACCGTATCCAAACAAAATACCGAATACAGGATTTTTTCTTTTTCTGATACAGGAGAAACTCGGTTGTTTTCGGGAACCAAATCCCCTGGGGCAGCTTACTTCCGAGTGGGAACGGCGGAAAGGCTGATTAAAAAAACAAAACCAAACCAAGTCAATCTTCTCTCCGTGCACTGGGGTGTGGAATACAATCCCTTCCCAATGGATACAGAAAGAAATGCTGCCAAATATTTGGTGAATGCTGGTTATAAGGTGATCATCGGTCACCATCCCCATGTCCCTCAAGGGATCGAAGTATTTCCCAAAGGAGTTGTGATTTATTCCCTTGGAAATTTTCTTTTTGGTTCTAAAAATCAATACTTAAAACACAATATCTCTGTGGTTCTACATTTTGATGCCGACAAACTTTTGTTTGTGGAAGTGGTTCCTGTTTTTGGAAAACACCAGTCTCTACCGGGTGATCATTATTTTTTTCCCTTAGACCCAAAAGAGGCAGAGATTTTTTTAAAAGAATATGCAATCCTTTGTAAACAACTAGGAACGGATCTTGTGATTTCTGGGGGAAGGGGTTATGTTTTTTTTGATAAGGAACTAAAGGCCAAACTAAAACCGTAATGAAACCAACTGCAAGTAAGGCCCACTGCAAAAAAAGGAAAACTCAGTTCGAGTAAATTTGTTTTGTAAATCGAAAACAACTGCAAGAAAAAACCTGTAAAAAAGAGAATCGATGCGGTTCTTAAAATCCAACCTTTTTCGTATAACCAAAAGTATACGGATACGATGGCAACATAACCAAACAAACAAAACCATTTGAGTTGTGATGTGGGTTTTAAGTATTCTAGAGAAGGGGTCATCTCTTCAGCTGTTTTTGCGTCGAGAATATTTAGGATTAAAATGTTTTCGACTAAATCAGCGAAACCCGCAATCACAAGGAGTAAAACCATTCCCATAAAGATCTTTAAAAATATGGGTCTCACCTTTCTTCCCGCATAATGGCCGGTATATGTAAGAAAAGCCAGATAACAAAAGATAAATCCAAAGTCAAAATAGTGAACCTTTCGGTACTCTGAGGATAGGTTGAAAAAATCGATGGTGTCCGGGATTCCAATCAGGTCTTGGACTTGTTTAGGGGTTTCTGCCATCTCAAGACCGAGGAGGGTGGATTCAAATCCAGAGTGGTTGTCGAGAGCCGGTTCTTTCGGGGTGATGTGGTTTAGAAAACCAGCATAAAGTGCTAAAAATAGGCCAAGACCAAGGCCCCAAACTTCTGGAAAATTTGATTTTTCACCCATAAAAATGTTAGAAATTACATGGAAATGGAAGGGTTTGGGAACTCCAAGAAGAAATTCCATTGACCCCGACCCCCATTGGCAAAACCCTAGTGGAAACTAACAAATTCTTCTACCTACAAGTGTTTCTATGTAGGTATACCCATAGGAGAAATATGAGAAACTACGAAATCACGAATATTCTTCGTGAAGGTAATGTAGAAGAGACGAAGTCTGCAGTAAAAGACTTACTCTCCAAATACAACTTCACGATCCAAGGCGAAGAGGATTGGGGTTCTAAAAGACTCTGGCATCCCGTTGGACAAGACGAACAAGGCCACTTCACACTCATCAAGTGTTCCGGATCCCCTACAGAAGTATCAAAGATCGAACATGAGTTTAAACTCAATGGGAACATCTTAAAAACCCTAGTAATCAGGGCCAATGGCTAACGATCTCAACAAAGTACTTTTAATCGGTCGAATGACCCGTGATCCGGAATTTAAATCGGTGAACGGAAGTTCTGTTGTCAATTTTTCAATTGCGAATAACAGAGTTTATGTGACTAACGGTGAAAAAAAAGAGGAAACTCATTATTTTGACTGTGTTGCATGGGGCCGACTCGCTGACATATTAAAACAATATGCTGGCAAAGGGAAACAAGTAGCGATTGAAGGCAGACTTCAACAACAGTCCTGGGAAACTCCTGAAGGCAAAAAAGCCTCCAAAATCCGCGTTTATGTCGAATCCGCACAATTGTTAGGTGGACAAGGACAGGGTGGTGGATCGGGAGACCGAACTGATAATTCCAATTCTTATGATTCCGGCGTAAGTAATGGTTATGATGATTATCCAGCCGGTGATGACGACATTCCTTTTTGATAGGTTATGACAATGAGCGAAACAGCAAATATTGATGATACAAGAACAGATTCCCGCGAGAGTATGGACGGGATGGAAGACGACGAAAAAGGCGGTTTCCGTGGTAAAGACGGAGAAGGCAAATTCGGTCGTAAAAACGCAAAATATAAAAAGAAAGTATGTAAGTTCTGTGCTGACAAAGCCCTACTTGCAGGACTTGATTACAAACGAGTAGACATCTTAGAAAGATTTGTTACGAACCGTGGTAAAATCATTCCAAGAAGAATCACTGGAACTTGTGGCAAACACCAAAGAGCACTCGCTCGTGAAATCAGAAAATCCAGATCCATCGGCTTATTGCCGTTTAAAGTTCTGTAGGAGTAACGGATGAAAGTTGTATTGCAAAAAGATGTATTGAATCTTGGTGATGCTGGTGATGTGAAAGAAGTTGCTGATGGTTATGCACGTAACTTCCTCATTCCTAGAAGATTTGCAGTCCGTGCAAATGATGGAAACACAAAAGCTGCAGTCCACCAAAAGAGACTTGCTGAACTGAAACGCGAAAAACGCGTGAAAGTGATGAAAGAACTTTCTGCTTCTATCGAAGGTAAAACTTACGAAGTAAAAGTGAAAGTGGGTGAGAACGACAAACTTTTCGGTTCTGTAACAGCGAATGATATTGCACTAGCAATTAAAAACACTGGAGTAGAGCTCGACAAACGTAAGTTAGATTTAGGTGAGCCAATTAAATCAGTAGGCGAATTCAAAATCAAAGTTCGTTTGGCTGAAGGTGTTGCTCCTCAAATCGTAGTTAAAGTCGTCGGCCAAGCATAGTCTTACACTAAAGCTTTTTCGATGAATTCTAACCCCCTTCAGGAGATAGAGTCTGAGAAGAACTTAATCGGTTACCTACTCATGAGAGGGGTAGCCGGGCAGGAAGACTTAGGTCTAAGCCCGGATGACTTCTATATGGACAGCCATAGGCGAGTCTTTGAAGCCGTCACAGATCTTATCAATGAAGGAATCAATATCGACCTAGTTACGGTCACAAACCAAATGCGAGAAAAACGTCTTTTTAAAGACGAATCTCGCGACTTGGAATACATCACTTCTCTTTACAAAGATACTGTTCCTTTCCAACCACTAGAATACTATGTGCGGCGTGTGAAACGTGTTTCGGACAGACGTAAGTATGTCGAAGCATTAAACCAAGCCATTGACAAAGTCAAAGTAGAACCTGGTGAAAACGATTCTATATTCAGTATCGTAGAACAGTCGCTAATGGATATTTCTCGCCAAGAGAGATCCAAAGGTTTACGAAAAGTAAAAGATGATGCCAATGCCCTCATCGATTATATCAAAAATGTAGTGGCAGCCAGCCAAAATGGAACGGGTGGAATCAATGGATTAAAAACCCATTTTACCGGTCTTGATATGGCAACCACTGGTCTTAAGTCACACGAACTTATGATCCTTGCCGCCCGTCCTGGAAATGGAAAAACTACGTTTGCTTTGAATATCGCAGCCAATGCGGCTTTGAAAGAGCGTAAAACAGTTGTTATTTTCTCTCTGGAGATGAGCCGGATCGAACTACTTCTCAAACTTATCAGTGCGGATGCAAGGATAGATTCCTATGCCTTAAAAGCAGGAACTCTTACTTCAGCACAGATGACCCAACTGAAAGACAGTATTGGGAATATTACATCTGCAAGTTTGTACATTGATGATTCTGGATATTTGACCATCCAAGAATTTTCAGCAAGACTACGCCAGCTTCGTACCACAGAAGAAGTGGGTCTTGTGATTGTGGATTATTTGCAGCTAATGAGTGATCCCAAAGCAGCCATGGGTGGAAGGCAACAAGAGGTTGCCAATATTTCCAGGGGTCTCAAACAAATGGCCCGGGAAGTAGGGTGTCCCATCATTGCATTGTCGCAGATGAACCGTTCCATTGAAAACCGCTCCAAAGACCAACGGCCACAATTATCCGACTTACGGGAGTCAGGTGCCATTGAGCAGGATGCGGACATTGTATGTTTTATATATCGGGAAGAAATGGTGAAACCTCCCGAAGAGCTTGACCCAAACAAAAGGGGAATGGCTGAAATCATCATCGCCAAAAACAGAGCGGGTGCTACGGCCGATTTTCCATTGATGTTCAATCCGAAGATCAGCCGTTTCGACAACGTTCCATTATAAAGAGGTTTTCCATTGAATCAGTGGGTCAGTTCCGAATACAAAAATAGAATTAGCGCAACAAGTGTCTCCGATGCCTCTGTTGGTAAAACTTTATTCCTTTCCGGTTGGGCGTTTCGTTACCGCGACCAAGGGGGAGTGATCTTTATCGATCTTCGTGATCGTTCGGGAATTTTACAAATTGTTGCTCGTAAAGAAATTTTGGGTGATGACTTCTCCAAAGTAGAAAAAATTCGTTCCGAGTTTGTGATTGCAGTCAAAGGAAAACTTTCCCTTCGCGATGCAGAATCGGTAAACCCAAAGATGGAGACCGGTAAATACGAACTGATCGCAGAATCAGTGGAAATTTTAAATACTTCTAAAACACCTCCCTTTACATTAGATGAGTTTGATCCCTCCGGAGAAGAGATTCGGTTAAAGTATCGTTATCTCGATATGCGCCGTGAAGAACTTCGGGATCGTTTGGTTTTACGTCACAAACTAACGTTTGCTTTACGTGAGTATTTGGATAGTAAATCCTTTTTAGAAATTGAAACTCCGATTTTAAATAAATCCACACCAGAAGGGGCACGTGATTTCCTCGTTCCTTCTCGTTTGAATGCCGGTGAGTTTTATGCTCTCCCTCAGTCCCCACAACTTTTCAAACAGATCCTAATGATTGGGGGAATGGAACGGTACTTCCAAATCGTAAAGTGTTTTCGAGATGAGGACTTACGTGCGGACAGACAACCGGAATTCACTCAGTTGGATATGGAATTTTCTTTTGTAACAGAAGACGATATCCGTCGTGAAATTGAAGCTATGTGGGCCTTTGCTTTAAAGAAAGTTTTTAATTTAGAAGTCAGTGCCCCTTTTGCCACTATGCCGTATCATGTGGCGATGGAAGAGTATGGTTCGGACAAACCAGACATTCGGTTTGGAATGAAACTAGTCAATGTATCCGAGATTGTCAAAGATGCAGACTTCCAAGTATTCAGTGCTGCTGTTTCTGGTGGCGGGGTAGTGAAGGCGATTTGTGTTCCTGGTGGGTCTGTGATTTCTCGTAAAGAAATTGAAGACTTAACTTCTTGGTTGTCCCGCGACTTCCGAGCGAAAGGCCTTGCGTATATGAAACATGGTGCTAATGGACTTGAGTCCACAATCACCAAACGATTCACGCCAGAAGCACTGGCTGCCATTGCCAAAGCGGTTGGATCCAAAGAAGGGGATATGGTATTTTTTGGTGCCGACTCCTCTAAAATTGTGAATGCCTCACTTGGTGCCCTACGTTTGAAATTATCGGAAAAATATGATCCACCTAAGGTTCCCTATAGTTTCCATTGGGTCGTGGATTTTCCTATGTTTGAACTGGATGAAACCACAAAAACTTGGACCTTCCTCCACCATCCTTTCACTTCTCCCAAAGAAGAAGACTTTGATAAACTAAGAGATTGGAAGGCTGGGAAATCGGTTGACCTTTCTTCGATAGGTGCTAAAGCTTATGATCTAGTTCTCAATGGCACAGAAATTGGTGGTGGTTCCATCCGGATCCATAACCCTGAAATCCAAAGCCTTGTTTTGGAAGCGATTGGAATTGGAGAAGAAGATGCTAAGTCTAAATTTGGATTTTTACTCGATGCTCTTTCTTTCGGTGCACCACCGCATGGAGGAATTGCTTTTGGAGTGGATCGGATTATGATGTTACTCACTGGGGGAACTTCCATTCGTGATGTCATTGCCTTCCCGAAAACTCAGAAAGGAACTTGTATGATGAGTGAAGCGCCAGGTCCTGTTGAGGCAAAACAACTAGAAGAATTAAAACTCAGGGTAGTCACTATCTAATATGGATGAAAGTTTTACATTTCAGGAAGAGTCCCTCTACCAAACGGTATGTGGGATTGGAGACAGCAAACTCCCGTTATGGGAAAGTCGCCTCAATGTAAAACTCATCCCCAGAGGAAAATCTCTCATCATCCAAGGAAACGAGGACCAAGTCCAAGTGGCCTTGGATACTTTCCATAAAGTGGAAGAGAACTTCAAACGTAGACCAGACAAAGCCGATTATTCTTTTTTTGATATTGATTACTTGGTGGGTAAGGTAAAAGATTCCAGTGGTGGATGGCCCACTCCTGGTTCCTCTGACTTTCAAAAGGAAGGGGAAACTTGGACTCCGAGAGACAAAATCTTTGTCACCTTCAAAGGAAAACCCATCTTTCCTCGAACAAAAAATCAGGAAAGTTTTGTCGATAGCCTTCATAAAAATTATATCACCATTGCTATGGGTCCAGCCGGAACCGGTAAAACTTTTTTATCCATCGCATCAGCTTGTCGAATGATGCAAACGGGAGAAGTGGACCGGCTTATCCTCACTCGTCCCGCAGTGGAAGCCGGTGAAAACTTAGGTTTTTTACCAGGTGACTTAACACAAAAAGTAAACCCATACCTCCGTCCCATCTATGATGCGTTACACGAATGTATTGGTTTTGAAAAAACAAGCGAATACTTACAAGTGGGGAAAATTGAAATTGCACCCATTGCCTTTATGAGAGGTCGGACACTTTCTCATTCCTTTATTATCTTGGATGAAGCACAAAACTGTACTTTGCCACAGTTAAAAATGTTTCTCACTCGGTTTGGTAAAAATTCCAAAATGGCAATCTCTGGAGATGCCACCCAAATTGATTTGGCTCATGGTCGTTCGGGACTAGAAAAAACGGTGTATACATTAAGAAATCTAAATGGGATCGAAACAATTTTCTTTGGAAGGGAGGATATTACACGTCACCCTATCGTCGAATCTATCGTACGCCGTTTTGAAGAAAACGAAAGCCTATTTTCGAAAAAACCATGAAAGCCTTATTAGATTCACCAATGACCCAAATTACAGACTTCCTAACAAAGGTTAGGCCCGTATCTGTGGTTCGTAACACCCAAATTGTTTTGGTTTTTTTAACTCTTTTATTTGTTACCTACGTACTTTCCATTCCATTTTTTGGGCAAACAAAAGTGGATACAGATCCAGATGGTTTATTCTCCGAAGGTAAAATTGCGCCGGAGACCATCCAATCGGTAAAAGAATTTTCTTATGAAGATGCTGAAAAAACAAACGGGGAAAAACAAAAGGCAGTTGCCAATGTTCCTTTTGCTTTTGATAAAGATTTTGGAATTTTAGTCGCAGGCATTGATACAAATCTCTCTGAAGATGTAGAACTCCTTCGCACCATTCTAGCAGAAGGGAAGGGAACACCTGCGGTTGTTAAGGATCGAATTCCAAGATGGCGTAACCGTACCAATGAAGAAATCCAAGCCATCCTAGATTATCCAAGAAAAGATAAATTAAAGAACTTTATCGAACAATACACCAATTTGATTTTTTCTAAGTATTGTATTGTCAAAGAAGACCTTCCTTTTTCAAAAGATTTGGACAAAGCTGGGGCCAAAATCCGAAACATCGGAACCCAAGACCAAACATCCATCATTGATGGAAATTTGGTGATCCCTAGGTCTCAGATTTATAAAGAAGGCCCTGTTGCTTCCGTTTTATCAAAGTTAGCTTCTGAAAAGTTGCCAAATGTTTCCGATTCCCTACTCAAAGCTGTTTCAAGAATTGGACTTTATTATGTGTATTCTTATCCGGCATGTAATTACAACCCGGAAGAAACGGAAAACGCTCGGATGCGAGCGGCAAGTTCCATTCCCATTCAAAAAAGTCGGATCCAAGCCAATGAGGTGATTGTTCGTTCGGGCGATGTCATCACTCCAGAAGTAAAACTAAAACTGGATATGATGAACCGGTATGCCACTCGTGCAAACTTGGCATCCATTATCTCAATATTCTTAACTCAATGTGTTCTGATAGTGATTGTTGGATTTTATCTGATCCGTTACCGGCCAAACCGCTTAAACGATCTTTCTAGCAATCTAATTATCTTTTTTACTCTTTGGATTGTGATCGCGTCGATCTATCTACTATCTAAAATTTTCTATGCAACTGACAATGATTTGTCGGGGGTTTATTATTTTGGTATGTTTGTTCCAGTGGGGATGCTCTGTTTACTCCTTGGTTTTGTCTATGACGAACAACTTTCTATTGCCATTGGGTTTTTCTTAGCCTTTGCTGTATTTTTTGCATCCAGATACAATCCTACATCATTTATGTTGGCCTTTACTGTTGCCGTCATGAGTTCTATCTATGGAAGGCGGCTTCTCAAACGAATCGATTTTTTGAAGGCTGGGTTCCTTCTTACCTTTGTTCAGATTCTCATCACAACTGCCGGATATTTATTTGATGGAAGGGAGTTTTATGTATCCACGGGGTCTGGTTTTTTTCGCGACCTAACCAATTCCAATTTATTCCGAATCACTGTGATGTGTTTTGTGAATGGTTTCGCGAGTGCTACCGCGGTACAATTTTTGTTACCAATGTATGAATATGTATTTAATATTCCTACTCGTTTCAAATTGATTGAACTAGCGGACACTGGCCATCCATTGTTACAACAATTGTTAACCAAAGCTCCTTCCACCTATACTCATACCTTTATGGTAGCAGCTTTATCAGAACGAGCTGCCCAGAATTTGAACTTGGACCGACTTCTTGTTCGTGTAGGTGTGTACTTTCATGATATTGGAAAAATTCCCAATGCTGGTTTTTTTGTGGAAAACCAACACCTGATCCCCAAACCAGAACATATTGATAAAAACAATCCTGCCCTTGCTGCAAAAACTGTCATTGATCACGTGTTAGATGGGATTGAGATGGCAAAAAAAGCAAGGCTCCCGAGAGAAATCATTAGTTTTATCCCAGAACATCATGGAACCTCCACAATGGCTTTTTTTTACCACAAAGCCTTACAGGAAATTTCTCCCTCGGCTAGAAAGAATATAAACAAAAAAGATTTTCAATACCCTGGTCCAAAACCACAAAGTAAAGAAACTGCAATTGTGATGATTGCTGATTCTTTAGAAGCCGCATCTCGTTCATTAGATGAAGTATCTCCCGAAAGTTTAGATGAACTCATTCGTAAAATTGTGAACTCCAAACTAGCGGAGAACCAACTAGATGAAAGTGGGCTTACTATTGGAGATTTAGAAATTATCAAATCAAGTTTTCAAGAAGTACTACTCTCTAGTTTGCACCAAAGACCTAAATACCCTAAACCAGAAGATACCAAAGCACTGGAAGTTGCTGGTTCTAAAAAAAATAAAAAATGAACTCTTCGTTAATTGTGTTATCCCACCTGAATGACCAGTGGGGTGGGGACACAGAAATTAAGTCCGAACTTGTTTTAAAAAATTCCGAACAGATTATTAAATTTTTAAGTCCTAGTTTTCTGCAATCCTTAGAACTTTCGATTCTTCTTGTTAATGATGAACTGATGCAAGAAATCAATTTAGAAAGAAGGGGATACGATAAAACAACAGATGTATTATCCTTTCCACTTTATTCAGATTCTCCTCCAATTCCATTCCAAATCTTAGGTGAAGTTGTGATATCAATGGATACTTGCCGCAGACAGGCTAAAGAAATTGGTCATTCGATCATCGATGAATTTTACCGCCTTCTTGTACATGGAATCTTACATTTGTTTGGTTATGATCATGAAACAAACGAAGAAGATGCCATCCAAATGCGTAAAAAAGAAGATGAATGTTTGGAACTGGTGTTTGAACGTTAGATGGCCATCCGAAAAGAAAAGGGAATCGTCATCCAGAGCCGCGATATTGGTGATAGTGACCGAATGATTAGTTTGGCTGGTGAGTCGCAGGTGCGGATGAATTTTCTCAGCAAAGGAATTCGTAAATCCAAACGACGTGCCATCATTACTACAGAGATTGGATCACTTGTGGAAGTGGATTATTATGATCAGGCTGAAAAAGATTGGAAGTCCATTAAGGAAGTCCATCTAGTCAATCGGTATGATGAATTAAAATCTGACTATTTAGGAACTTTGTTTGTTTTGTATGTTACGGAACTAACTTCCTTTCTTTATCCAGAAGGGGAAAGTCATCCGTTTTTATTCCAACTTTTATCAGGTAGTTTAAATACATCCAACGAAAAGGGTTTCCAAAAACAAATCCTGCCATTCTTTAAATTACGTGCTCTAGCCCACATGGGTCATTTTCCCACAGAATTTTACTGCCATACTTGCGGGGAAGAGGTTCTGTTGAAACCGGCAGCTTATTTTTCTGTGGCCGAACGTGAATTTTTATGTTCTGATTGCCACCCTCTGCCTAAAGATCATTTGCCTGTTTTGAAACTGTTTCATACTATGTTATCAAAGAAATTTTCGAACGTACTCGGGATTTTTCTCGGGGAATCTGAATATAGAGATGGTGATTTGATTTTAAATCAGTTTTTACGTTCTCTTTTTGGAAAAGAGTTAAAATCATACTTCGAATTTTATAAAACAATAGGGTATTTATGAATTCTATTACAAAGACCATTTTACTTTGTATGACTCTTTCTGTTTTTTTTGCTTTATTCCAACTCCTGTTGAAGGGAGAGAATTGGCAAAAGAAGGAAAAAATGATTTCGGGAAAGGAAATGTCTGAATCCTTCAAAATTACCCTCCGGGAAGAAAAAGAAAGTATTCCCCATTTTGTATCTAGGTTCAAAGCCAGAAGTTTTGAACTTTGGCAAAATTCAGACAAATTAAAGATGGAAATTAAATATTAGAATGAATGCAAATCAATTATTAAAACAACTAGTGCTTTCTGAATTAGAGAAGGCTGTCAGTGTTTATTTAGAAAAAAATAATCTTACCTCTGTTAAAGATAATTTGAAAATTCGAATTGAATATTCACGAGATGAAAAGTTCGGAGATTATTCTTCACCTTTTGCCTTAGAAAACAAAAACATTTTGAACAAAAATCCAAAAGAAATTGCGGAGGCAGTACTTGCAGAAATTCAAAATGTTTCTTTCTTTGAGTTTGTTAGTTTTTCACCACCAGGTTTTATCAATTTTCGAATCCAAACAGAGTTTTTAAACAAGTATGTAACTTCGGTAATGACACCAGATGTGTCATTTGCCCAAACACCAAAAAAAGAAAATATACTACTTGAATTTGTCTCTGCGAACCCGACGGGTCCCATGAATATTGTTTCGGCCAGGTCAGCAGCTTACGGTGATGCATTGGCAAATTTACTGACTAGTCTCGGACATACCGTTAAACGAGAGTTCTATGTGAATGATTATGGTAATCAGGTTTATTTACTTGGGGTTGCTGTTTTACTTCGAATTTTTGAATCGAAGGGAGAAACCATTCAATTCCAAGAAAAAGAATCCGATGAACCAGTCATTGATTTAATCAAAAAAAGAATATTACCGAAAGAAAGTTACCGTGGCGAATACATAAAAGACATTGCTCTTCAATGTTTGGAAGATACATCGAGGACAAAATTTATTTTTGATTCTGTATCTTCTGAAAAATGGGATGAGGTAATTGATTTCCTTTCCAAGTATGCAGTAGAATATAATCTAAGCCGACAAAAAGAAGACTTAGCTCTTTTTGGAGTGAACTTTGATTTGTTTTTTAGCGAACGTAGTTTACATGAAGCGGGGGATGTGGAAAAGGTTCCTACTATCTTAAAAAAAGAAGACGTAACCACAATCGATGGAAAACTCCACTTCCTTTCGACTCTTTACGGGGATGATAAAGATCGTGTGATCCGAAGAGAAGATGGAAGGCCAACATATTTGATGGCAGATATAGCTTATCATTATAATAAATTCACACGAGGGTTTGATACACTGATTGATATTTGGGGGCCTGACCATTACGGATACATCGCTCGTCTGAAAGGTGCTGTGAAATCGTTTGGAAAATCAGATGAAAGTTTTCGAATCCTCATTGCCCAACAAGTAAATCTAATTGAAAATAAAGAGAAAGTTAAAATGAGTAAACGTTTGGGAATTTTCCAAACGATGCGCGATCTTCTTTCCTACTTGGGAAAACAAGGTCGGGACGTAGGACGTTATTTTTTCCTAATGAGAAGTTCCGATGCCCCTCTTGATTTTGATTTGGATTTGGCGAAGGATGAATCTGACAAAAATCCTGTGTTTTATATTCAATATGCTCATGCGAGAATTTGTTCCATCTTCCGTGAATTACAAGTTCCTATGGATATTAAACCTCTAGAGGCCAAAATTTCTGTAGATTTTTTAAAACAAGAAGAAAGGTCTAGATTGTTGTTTTGGGTGGCAAGACTCCAAGAAGAAGTTTATGATACGGCAACAAACTTTGAACCACATAGGCTTACGAATTATCTCCAATCTTTGAGTAAATCATTCACAAAGTTTTATTCGCAAAAAGACAATAGGATCAAAGACAAAACTGGAAACGAAAGAGATACCCTTCTTGCACTCGTGCTTTACACTAAGTTTGCTTTAGAAAGTGGATTGAAACTTTTAGGAATCTCCGCACCAGAAAAGATGTCAAAAGAAGAGACGTAAAAAAAAGTGGAACCACCTTATATAGTTATCATTGCTTCGGGTTCTGAAATTACGGCCGGAAGGAGTTTGGATACAAATTCCGGTTGGATGGCGAATCAATTGTTTGAGTTGGGTTGGAAGGTAAAAAAGTTTATCACTTTACCAGATGATCCAGATCTTATTTTATCAGAACTCCAGACTCTAAAGGAGCTTACAAAATCAAAACCAGTTCTTGCGCTGATGACTGGTGGCCTTGGTCCCACAGAAGATGATTATACACTCGAAACAGTTTTAAAACTTAGCGGAAAAAAATCTTATTCCGTTGAAAAAGCAAAGATCCGTTTGCAAAGAATCTATGAATCTCGTGGAAAACAATATAGCGATATACTTCCTACAGTAATGCGCCAAACACATGTTCCGGAAGATTGTAAAATTTTGGACAATAACGTTGGGATTGCAGTTGGATTTGTGGAGCCCATTGGAGTGGATTCTTATTTGGTTTGTATGCCAGGTGTTCCTTCTGAGATGAAGGAAATGTTCACAAGAAGACTCACTCCCGAACTCAAACGAATTTACCCCAGAGAAAACTTAGTCCAAAAAACAAAATGGTTGTGGAATATTGGTGAATCTCTTTACCAAAAAGACTTTGTCGAAGCCCATAGAGATGAACTTTTTTCGGGTGTAGAGTGGGGTGTGACTGCAAACAGAGGTTATATTAAGTGTATTTTTCAATCGACGGATTTGGCAAAACTCGAAAAAATAATCTCTGAGTTAGAATCACAATACCCAAAGATCATTTCGGATGATGTGTTTACTTTTGTTCATGAAGAATTGGTCGCAAAAAAACTTACCATCGCTGTGGGGGAAAGTTGCACGGGAGGGCTTCTCGGAAAGAAACTAACGGACTCTCCGGGATCTAGTTCTTATTTTATTGGCGGATTTTTAACTTATTCGAATGAGATGAAAGAGTCTCTACTCGGTGTTCCAAGTGATATCTTAAACCAGTTTGGTGCTGTGAGTCGAGAAACGGCGGAAGCCATGGTGCGGGGTATTTCAGAAAAAACAAAAGCCGATTACTCTATCTCCATTACTGGGATTGCAGGGCCTGATGGGGGAACGGATACAAAACCTTTGGGAACTGTTTGGATTGGAATCAAATCGCCAGATGGTTCCATAGAAACTCATTCCTATATTTTTCCGGGAAACAGGGAAAGTATCAGGGAAAACGCAAGTAATACAGCTTTATTTTTATTATACCAATCTTTAAAACAAAGGAAGGTTTAAGATGTTACAAACGATTGTTTATTCGCTTGGTTTTTTTCTATTATTCTTTTTTAGTTGGGATGTTGATTTGAATTTACTTCCAAACATCCGGGAAACTTGGGTATGGAACAGCGAGGGAAGGTTCGGAACCACCTCACCAAAGATAGGTGAAGATCCTTTAAAGACAATCAATGGATACAAAACCGGAGGAAAGTATTATTCCTTCCGAACAGGAAAGTTTCTGGAAACAGATCCAAAGTATTTGGTCGACTTTCCTTTATTATCCAATGGGTATTTATTGTATGAAAAAATTGGTGATGAAGTGAATTTTTTCTCTGATGCTTCGGAACTCTTTTGGAAAAAACCAATCAACTCTTATCCAAGGAGTGGGTATTTTGCTTCGCCGGTTTTGTATTTGGCCGGTGATAATAATACTGTTTTTCTTATGGATGAGAGTGGAAACCGAGTTGGCAAATCAGAATTAAATGGAAGGTTCCTCACTGATTACCAATTTGATTCTAAAAACAAAGGTGTGATTGTCCTTTTTTCTGGAGGAGAGATCTACCGATTAGACGAAAAAGGAAATGTCCTCTTTGAGAGTGATCTTTCCAAAGAAAAAAAGGATTCCTTTTTTAAATCAGTTTCTCTTTCTCCGGATGGAAAGTTTTCTTCGGTTCATTATTCATTACTGGATAAAGACTTTGTTTTAGTATTGGATGAAAAAGGAGAAACCGTTGAAGAGTTTTCTCTTCCTAAATTTTACCCACACAAACTTTATTTTGTGACTGGAAATGATGGTTCTATTATTTTTAATTTACCAGATTCCATTACTTTTTATCAGGATGGAAAACTGAGTTGGGAAAAAACCAAACAAAAATCAGGTGGTGTATATCAATCTGTTTTTGCTACGGATTCGATTTACGTGGTTTTGTCTGAATCGGAAATCCAGTTTTATAATACCAAAGGAAATTTGATTCGTACCAAACGAATTTCTCCTTCTGAGTTACCAATCCGCTTTTTCCCTGGTAAAGTAAGTTCAGTTTTTTATATGCAGTCCAAATCTGATTTGATGCAGTTCCAGATTTTTTGAACCATCGTTTTTTTGACCATAGATCATTAGCCAATTTTGGCTTATGATCTGTTTGGTTCTCTAGATAGTAATTCTATAGTGTTTTAGATTTAAGAATTTGATTTGGATTTTGGATCTACTTCATAAATGGAAAGAGATTTGAAACCAGTTCTTCCTTCTCTATTGATCATGGCAATTGTTTCTGTACAAACTCCTGGTTCAATGTTAAAGATGAGTTGGTCTGAGATCTCTCGACAAATATAAAGACCACGTCCGTGGCTATCCTCTAAACCTTTTGGAAATCCAGTGGAATCATCAATGCTGATATGACGATCCAACCTGTGTAAAATTTCTTCTTTCTTTAGTGATCCAAACTGGTCACGCACCACAATAAAGATGGTACTTTCTGTGGCCCCATATCCAATCAAAAAATAATCATCGGGCATAAGTTGGATATTATCGAGTGGAACTACCATGTCATGGCTTGGAATTTCAAATTGGTATTTGTATTCGCCCTCATGGGTGCGGGGAGCTCGGATCATTGCATTGGAAGTGAGTTCTTCTAATACTTGTTGAATGGCCTTGGGTGCACCCAGTTGGATTAGGTTTTTAGAAATTTTTCCACAAAGTATGGAGCGGTCTTGGTCAGACTTAATTTGTTTGTAAATGATTCCATTGCTAGGTGCGTCTTCAAATTCGTTGTCTATGTTTTGGTTATAAACTTTGAAGTCACCAGTGAAATACTTTTCAATTCCAAAAATATCATTAGAAAGTAATTTCTCTACCATTACTTCAATTAGGTGGATGTCTAAAAAACTATATTTCGGGATGATGTTCCAAATATGTAGGTCTTTTGCATATTTGATGTATTCATTGATATTGTATGCCGTCATCAGCGCATACAATATATGAGGGAATTCTTTTTGGATGAGTTTGACTAAATCAATTCCTGATTTTCCTGGGAGTCGGATATCTGTGATGGTTAAGTCGATTTTTTCATTTGTTAAATACCAAACAGCTTCCTCAAAATGTTCAGCTCCAAAAACATTAAACTTTGTGCTGAGTAAATCCATAATCGCTTCGCGAATGGAATGAATGTCTTCAACAATTAGAATCGACTTCTTCATGGATTTTGCTCCGTGATATCATTGGTGAGTGGGAAGGATATCGTAAACCTTGTTTTCTGTTCACTGGATTTTACTGAAATATTTCCATCATGTTCTTTGACAATGGAGTGACAGATAGAAAGTCCAAGTCCAGTTCCTGTCCCTGATTTATTGCTGGTAAAAAATGGATCAAAAATTTTTTGAATGATGGCATCTGGGATTCCACCGGCATTATCTTCGACAATGATATGGAGCCAATTTTTTGTTTTTCTAAGTTCAATTGAAATCTCCCCAGGTCTATAATCAAAGGCTTGGAGTGAGTTTCTAAATAGATTCATAAACAAACGTTCCATCTTTCCTGGATGGAATGGAAACTGGTAATCATGGTCACAGGCAATGCGCCAAACAATGTTTTTACTCAAATGTGGATAGAGTCGAATGACCGTATCTTTTGCACGGTTGATTGTTTCGACAATGTCACCCAGAGTGACTTTAACTTTGTCCGTTTTGGCAAACGAGATGATATCAGATACAATAATGGCCGCACGGGAAATATCGTTTTTTATCATATCCAATCGTTTTTCAATTTGTTCAGGAGGTTGGTTTTGCCAATTTGCTTTTAAGTTTTGGAGTGTAAGACTAATCCCTGTGAGTGGGTTATTTAACTCATGGGCAATCCCTGAAATTAAAATTCCTAGAGAGGCGAGGTTACGCATCCGAAAGGATTCTTCTTCTTTTTCTCTTTGTTTGGTAACATCTGAAATTTTTTCCACCATCCAAAACAGATCTTCCTGTTTGGGATAAGGGTAAAATTCCAAAAGTAGGGTTTGTTTTTTATCTTCAGAACGAAAAAAAATCTCTCTTGTGATGGGAGTGGAATAGGTTTGATTTTTTTCTTTAGACTTTACATTGATTTTAGGGCAGTAGGGACAAATGTCTGTTCTTTGGTATAAAACTTCGTAACATTTACGATCAAGGAGTTCATCATATTTATTGTTTTTGGCAAATAGAATGGTAGCGAGATTGGCTCTTTGGATATTAAAATCGGAATCAATGAGGACAAGTGGGTCTTGCACCACATCATAAATGGCTTCGAGTTCGCGAGCTTTTTCTGCAACCTTTTCTACGGATGCAAAATCATTACCCTCGTTTATACTGTTTCCACTGTCACCACTTTGAGAGTTCATGAGTTAAGCTAGTATCCCAAAGACTGGTTCAATTGTTTGAACATAGACTTTTGATTTTTGTTACCACCAGTTTTTTGTAAGGCGGTGATGGCCGCAAGTTGGCTATGAAAGTCTAAAAGAAATTTGATATAAAAATCTTTTTTAAAATCGTTACGTTCCTGTTTTATATCATCATTACGTAAGGAAGAAAGCGGAAAACTATCACTTCCATCGATTCCGGAAAAACTAATCACCATATCATTGAGTGATTCATCTAAAGGAGAGGTATCAGAGATTTTGGTTTTTGTTTTTTGTTCGATTTCCGTATCTTCTGTGACCACCGATACTTCCACTTTCGAGAGGACCGATCCGTTAAATTCGAGAAGGATTGACTTTTCCTCAGAATGTTTGATTCTGTTTTTGTTCTGAGGGTCTGGATCTACTTTATATTTTCGAATCCGGATCCCCGTTCTATTGGGATAGGTTCCAATAAAACTGATGGTTGTATTTGCTGGAAGGGAAGTTAGATTTTCGTAAGACAAAAGTTCCCTAGCTTTAGCGATATCTCGGTAAAGGCTAAGGATTTCCTTATCTAATCTATTTTCTTTTTCGGAGATGTTAGTCTCAGCAGAGAGACCAACAGCCCAAAAGAATAAATTAAGGAGTAGTAGGAGCCGGTACTTCGGAAGGTGTTCCATCAGTTTCTACCGGAGCTTCCAAACTTGGTTCCACATCAGGAACCAAAACTTCGTCTTTTTTCGCAAAAACAAAGGAAAGAGCCAGTGATAGAACGATAAAAAGAATCGCCGCAACTCTCGTAGTTTTGGTCATTACGTCAGCTGTAGATGCACCAAAAACCGATTGGCTCGCGGTGGATCCACCTAACATTCCTGCACTTCCGCCTTTTCCAGTTTGGATCATGACAAGAAGGATGAGAAAGAGTGAGAGTAGAATAAAAAGTGTGAGGATGGTTCCTGCAAAAAATCCCATATTGTTTCCTTATTTTAAAAGTCCTAAAAATGAATCTAATTTTTGACTAGCTCCTCCAACGAGGCCACCGTCTATATTTGGTTTGGCGAGTAATTCTTTGATATTGTCTGGTTTTACAGAACCACCATAAAGAATTTGAATTTTCTCGGCGATTGTAGAAGCACCCACAAATAAGTTACCAATCTCTTTGCGGATAAAGGCATGAGCTTCTTCTGCTTCTACAGGCGTTGCTACCTTTCCAGTTCCAATGGCCCAAACAGGTTCGTAAGCAATCACAAGTTTTGAGAATAGGTCGCTTGTAATGTCTTTGAGTCCTTTTTTGATTTGATCTTCTAACACAGAGAAGGTGTTTCCTTTTTCTCTTTCTGCCCAGGTCTCACCCACGCAGTACACAACGCGAAGACCTGCTTTCAAAAAGTATAATATCTTCTGGTTGTCAAACTCGGAAGTTTCCCCTAGGAATTGACGTCTTTCTGAGTGACCCACGAGAACAGTTGTGATTCCAAGCTCTGCTAGTTGCACCGGAGAGATTTCTCCCGTCATTGCTGTGAGCCCAGATTGATAAGCATTTTGTGCTCCGACGATGAGTTTTGATCCTTTGGCAAGATTCGCAACAGATTCCAAATGCAAAGCACTTGGGAAAATCATTACCTCATGAGCAGACGAGTCACTCGCAGAAACCAAACCTTTGGTGATGGTCACAGCTTCCGCCAATGTCAGATTCATTTTCCAGTTTCCAGCAATGATTTTCTTTCTCATCTTATTTTTCTTCCTTAGGGAGTAAACATTGTACACCAGGAAGAGTGCGTCCTTCTAAAAATTCTAAGGAAGCACCACCACCTGTGGAAATATGAGTGATTTTGTCTGCCACACCCGCTTTGTTCACGGCAGCAATGGAATCGCCACCACCCACAACGGTTTTGGCCTTGGATTTACTGATGGCTTTGGCGATCTCAATGGTTCCTTTCGAGAACTTGTCCATCTCAAACACACCCATCGGCCCATTCCAAAGGATGGTTTTGGCTTCTTTGATGGCTTTGATGTAATTATCTACGGTTTTTGGGCCAATGTCCATTCCCATCCAACCATCCAAGATTCCCATTTTATCAACAGACTTGGTTTTGGCATTGGGATCAAAATTATCGGCAATGATATGGTCTACCGGAATTTGCAGGTCTACCCCTTGGATTCCGGCTCTGTCAATCAGTTGGAAGGCTTGGGATTCAAAGTCTGGTTCCACAAGGGACTTACCTACGGGAACCGCTCTGGATTTGAGGAAGGTATAAGCCATCCCTCCACCGATGAGTAGGTGGTCTACCTTCTCGAGAAGGTTCTTTAAAATTGCAAATTTAGAACTGACTTTGGAACCACCGACAATCGCCACAAAAGGACGTTCCGGTCTTGCGAGAAGTCCACTGAGTACTTCAATTTCCTTTCTCATGAGAAGTCCTGCAAAGGCAGGGAGTAGGTGAGCCACACCTTCCGTAGAAGCGTGGGCACGGTGTGCAGTTCCAAAAGCATCGTTGACATAGACGTCAGCTAACTTGGCCAGTTCCTTACAGAAACCGGCCTCATTTTCCTCTTCTTCCTTATGGAAACGAAGGTTTTCTAAAAGGAGGATTTCACCTTCCCCCAGTTCATTTGATAACTTCACAACAGGGGCACCAACGACAGAATCAGAAAAACTGACTTTGGTTTTAACGAGTGTGGAGAGAACATCAAACACTGGTTTCATGGAATATTTTGCCTCAGGGCCGCCTTTCGGGCGACCTAAGTGACTTCCAAGAATGATCTTTGCCCCTTTGGAAATGAGTAACTCCAAAGTGGGAAGGGTTTTTTCGATCCGAGTTTTGTCTGTTGCTTTTCCGTTTTCTACAGGGACATTGAAGTCCACGCGGATAAAAACTCGTTTTCCTTTTAGATTTTGTTCTTCTAGAAGAGGTAATTTCATCTTAGCCTTTTTTTGCCATGTAACGTACGAGATCTAACACTCGGTTAGAGTATCCCATTTCATTGTCATACCAAGATACAAGTTTGAAAAAAGTAGAGCTAAGTTCAATACAAGCATCGGCATCAAAGATAGAAGAACGAATGTCTCCGAGGAAGTCGTTAGAAACTACCATATCTTCTGTGTAACCAAGGATTCCTTTCATGGAACCTTCACTTGCTTCTTTCATTTTCTTTTTGATTTCTGCTAAGCTAGTTGGCTTTTCTGTGCGAACCGTTAAGTCCACAACAGACACGTCTGGAGTCGGAACTCGGAAACTCATACCAGTGAGTTTTCCGTTTACTTCTGGGATACAAAGTCCTACTGCTTTGGCAGCCCCAGTCGAAGCAGGGATGATGTTTTGAGCGGCACCGCGTCCACCACGGAAGTCTTTTTTAGAAGGTCCGTCAACAGTCGGTTGGGTTGCTGTCATCGCGTGGATGGTAGTCATGAGTCCTTCTACGATTCCAAAGTTGTCAAGAACCACTTTTGTGATCGGAGCAAGGCAGTTTGTTGTACAAGATGCGTTAGAGACAACATTGTCCTTTGCCGAATCGTATTTTTCATGGTTTACACCCATTACAAAAGTAGGGATGTCTTTGTCTTTTGCGGGAGCAGAGATCACGACTTTTTTCGCGCCGGCTTTGATGTGTTTTTCTGCACCCACTCGGTCAGTAAAAAGACCTGTAGATTCAATGACGAAGTCCACTCCAAGTTCTTTCCACGGGAGTTTTTCTGGATCTCTTTCAGAGAAGGTTTTTACTTTTTTGCCATCGATAATGATTTCGTTGTCTGTGTGAGAAACTTCACCGTCAAAACGACCGTGAGTGGAGTCATATTTGAAAAGATAAGAAAGGTTGTCCGGTGTAACAAGGTCGTTGATTGCGACAAATTCTAAATTGGGATCTTTGATTCCGGATCGAAGTACTAGACGTCCAATGCGACCAAAACCATTGATTGCGATTTTTACCATGAGTTTCTCCTAAAAGGTTCGTATCGAGAGATGAAACGATTTTTTAATTACAGAATTTCGGATTCGGGGTCTCTGTCACTCATTTTAAGAGCTAAGTACGCAAAGAACCCTTAAGAAATTGAGAAATTCCGACCTGACCTGCCAATATTTGCCGACTGTATCCGTCCAATAGGAATCTAAATTACCCATGAAAGGCTTAGAAAAAGAGCTAAACCGGGCTAGGGCCGAACAAAAAATTTTGGCCGAGGTGTCCTCCCATCCAGCAGTACGTTCTGGAGAGATCTTTACGTTTGCTTCTTTTATCACAGAGTCTGTGTCCAAGGCTCTCGGAATCGAAAGGGTGGGAGTATGGCTCTTTAATGAAACCAAAGACGAACTTCATAATGTAGACACTTACCGATCAAGCATTGCAGAACATCAATCTGGAGCCGTTTTAAAAGAAGTGGAATTTCGTGAGGAGTTCCAATACCTCGTGAGAGAAAAGTATGTGGATGCCAATGATCCTTATACAGATCCAAGAACCAAGGGGTTTATTGAATCCTATTTAAAACCAAACGGGATCACAGCGATGTTAGACGGTGTCATTCGTATGGGAGAGGAACTCATTGGAACAATCTGTTTTGAACATGTGGGGAAACCTCATACTTGGGAAGAAGATGAAATTATATTCTGTAGCCAACTGGGAGACCAAATTGCACTCACTATTAGTAATTTAAGAAAAAATGAAATCAATAAGGAACTTCATGCCCGGGAAAAGGAACTTCGTGAACTCAATGAAAGTTTAGAAAGGTTAGTGGAAGAAAGGACAAAGAACCTAAAAAAAACAAATGCAGAATTGGAAGTTACAATCTCCAGTTTACAAAAAACACAAGCCCAGCTCATTTTATCAGAAAAAATGGCAAGTCTTGGCCAACTAGTCGCCGGGATTGCTCATGAAATTAATAACCCCATTGCCGCAATCCATGCTTCGGCACAAAATTTAAAAGAATCATTATTTGATTCCGAGTTATCATTATTCCAAAAAGAACTGAAAGACCTTCTACCTTCTATAGACAAACAGAAGTTGTTTTTGAATTGTTTGGATGTATTAAAATCTCGTGTGGAGATGGTTTCTGGAAAGGAAAGGATGAGGCGGAGAAAAGAAATTGAGTCTTGGCTGAATTCCAAAAGTATCCCTGAATCCTTTTCTTATCAATTAATCGATTCAGGTTTTGAACTGCCCATTCTGGAAGAGTTTGAAATTTTGTTTCAAGACTCGGATGTATTTGCCATCGTCTCTTTGTTAGCGGAAGAGATCACTGTTTTTCAATCATTGAGTATCATGCAACTGGCTGTCGAACGTGCGAGTAAAATGACTTTTGCCTTAAAAAATTTTGCAAGGTTTGAGGTATCAACTGATCCCATCAAAACCAATCTCCATGAAAATATTGAAACGGTAATCACTCTTTATCAGAACCAGTTTAAAAAAAAGGTCACTCTCATCAAAGAATTTGAGCCGGTTCCGTATATCGAAGGTTATCCGGAAGAGTTATTACACCTCTGGACAAATTTGATTTATAACGGATTACAAGCCATGACTTTCTCAGGGGAGATGAAAATTCGAACTGAAGTTTTGGAAGAAAAAGTGAGAGTGACTGTGGAAGATACTGGATGCGGAATTCCTATGGACGTTCAAAACCGAATTTTCGAGCCCTTTTTTACCACCAAACCTTCGGGAGAAGGGAGTGGGCTTGGGCTCGATATTTGTCGGAAGATTGTTGAAAGGCACCAGGGAAAAATCCATTTTGAATCAAAACCGGGGAAAACAAAATTTTTTGTGGATTTGCCTCTGTTACTTGTGACCTAACCTTTGTTTGTTTTTACCATAAGGTAGCAATGACCTGACTTTCCTGAACCACACCTAAAGTCCTTGAGTCCACACCCATTTCCCTATTGTCAGCAAGTAAGAAAAAGGATTTATCGGGAACAGTCAGTTTTGCCATATCATCGGATTCTGTTTTTCCCTGTGGGATGAGTGGGATATCGTTTGCCGATGATTCAGGAAAACTTGTAGGATCAAGGACGGCCCCGTTACGAAAGACCATTCGTTTTTGTACATAAATTGTATCTCCCGGTTTGCCAACAATCCGAGCAATGAAAACCGATTCAGGATCAAGTGGGGAACGGACGAGAACCACATCTCCAATCCCTAATTGTTTTGCTCTGAACCATTTGTTAAAATAGGCAGTGGATCCATTTTTTAAAGTGGGTTCCATAAACTGATTGGGAATGTGGACTGGCGTGATGATATAATATTTCACAACAATTGCCAAAAATAGCCCAAGGCAAAGTGGAATTAAAAATGCATACAACCTTGTTTTGAAGGGAACTTTGTTTTTAGATTTAGACATGGAAATAATTGATCTCTCTTCGTAAACTTTCTGAAAGTTGATTCATGTTTTGTGAACTGGATTTGGTTCCTTCACTAGACATTGCCGTGGTCTGCGCATGGGTGTTAATTTCTGCCATGGATCTAGAAATTTCGAGCATCGCCATTTTTTGTTCGTCGGTGGCTTCTTTTATCATTTCCGAAAGTTCTCGGATTTGAGTCACACCTTCGTTGACTTCTTCGTTGGTTTCAATTTGTTTTTGAACCACGGAACGAATTTCTTTTGTCATCTGGTTGATGGAATTCACTCCGGAAATGGTTTCACTTAAAATCACGATGGACTGGTCAATTTTTTCCTGACCCTGTCTGATCTCACCTTCGTTTTGTTTGATCAGTTCTTCGATGTCTTCGATGGATTTGGCAGTTTTGTCAGCGAGTTTGGAAATTTCATCGGCGACAACGGCAAATCCTCGTCCACTGGCACCGGCTCTTGCGGCTTCAATGGCAGCATTCAGGGCGAGTAAATTGATTTGTTCCGAGATATTGTGGATGATCTCCACAACATTTGTCATCTCTGAGGAAGATTCGTAAATTTTGTCCATAGACAGTTTCATTTCACTGAGAGACTTTTCGCCTAACTTGGCATCATTTGTGATTTCTTCTACCCTTGTGTCAGCAATTTGAAATTTTTTATCTATTTCTGATACAGCCTGGTTCAGCTCTGTCATTTTTTTCATCAGTGAAACTAAGGTAAACGATTGGGTTTCCGTTCTTTGGGCTACGCTTTCAATCCCTGCTGTGATTTCTTCTACAGAGGCAGAAATTTCTTCGCTACTGGCTGCTTGGTTTTGGGCTGCGTCGGAAAGTGATAACATGGACTCATAAATATCGGAACTTGTGTTTGTGAGTTCATTGGATACGGTTTGCGTTTTATTTACAATTTGGCGTAGTTTTGTTTGGAAATCAAACATGGCGTTGGCCATACTTCCAATTTCATCACGACTCGAATCATAAAAATCAGATTGTAAATTTCCTTTTACCATATCCGCAATTCTCACTTTGATTCTTTCTAATGGTTTTAGTTTGGATTCGATGACAAGTACTGTGATGATTCCAATGAGTAAAACCACAAAAATTGAAATTCCTAGTGTGGTAAAAAGACTAACCAATGTTTTTTCATATAACTCTGCATTCTCAAAAATACAAAAAATCACATAATTGAATTCTGGGTTTTTGACAAAAAATATTCTTTTGAAGGTTCCATCTTCTGTAGAATCGGCAAAACCAAGTGCATCTTCTCTTTGGAATGGAATATCAAAAACTAACTTTGTTTTGGCGTTTGTACCAATTTCTTTTTTGTTGGTGTAATAAATAACAGCACCATCTCCATCAAAGAATCCTACCTTGCCAGACACTCCAATTTTGATATTTCCCAAGATAAAACTAGAAAGTTTTCCGATGTTTAAAAATCCACCTACATAACCCAAAAACCGATCGTTTTGGTAAACGGGGAGAGTGTAAGGAGAGATGGTATCTCCGGAAATATTTGAACGAATGCTTGTATGACGAAGTGGGCCTTGTTTTGCTAATTTTTCATCTTCAATAAAAAATACGGATCCTGATTTAGTTCGGTCATATTCATTTGTAGAAACAAAAATTCCATCTTCTGGTTTGTAATAGAATAAAGCCTCTACTGCATGGTTTGTACTTTTTAACTGGATTTCGTTTAGAACGTTTCGAATCCCTTGGATGTCTTTTTTAACAATTTGGTCTTTTAGTTTGTTTTCTGCAAAAATGGATAAAGTGAGCCGGTCTCGAAAATCAACTAACGTGACTCGCATCAGTGTTTCTGAGTCCATTACCGATTGTTCCATACTTGTGTTGACCAAATTCAACTCTTGGCGGAAATTCATGCGGTAATTGATGATAAACAAAATGAGGATCGCCGCAAAAAAGGAAAGAACGGTTTGAAACCCTAAATCTCGAGAGAGTTTTCTTGTGTTGATTCGTTTGGTGTGGTCATTTCGTATTGCGAGTAAAATTCCTTTGATATTGAATTTGTTTTCTACATAATCAATGAATATGGATTGGAAAATGACGGTAACCGCAAGAGTGAGGAAAAGTCCAATGGCCATCTCACTCATTAAAATAAAGTTTTTGGATTTTAGATAAAATAAAAGGGCTCCGATCACAAACAAAAATCCGATGGCGTAACGGATGACCATGTCAAATATGGCAACTTTTCCGAGATGATCCAACCAGAAGTAAGCTAATTTGTGGTCTTTTTTTGTGACTTGTGGTGTTCCAATCCGAGAGACTGGAGCAAACCGTATCCAATAAAAACTAATACAAAATCCAAGGATGAAAAAAACTGCGATGGAAGTAGAAATTAGAATGATTTGAAATTCTTCTCCAGACCATTCTGTAAAAAAGTAAATATAACCGAGGAGAGTGGGGACACCGATTCCGTAATTAAAACCTTCTAGACCAAAAATTATAAATTTGATCATTTTACGCATATCCATACCCTAGGGATACAGACTGTCTAAGAATTGTAAACGTAAAATTCCTATAATCACTCATAATGAAAGACTCACTCGTTCTAAAAACCATCCAAGAAAAGATTAAAAATTTAGGAAGTTCACCTGGATGTTATCTTTGGAAAAATGAAATCGGAGAAGTGATTTATGTTGGTAAGGCCCTAAAACTTCAGTCAAGAGTTCGGTCTTATTTAAATCCGAACCAAAAAGATCGTAAAACAAGAGCTCTCTTTGTTGAATTATTTGATCTGGATTGGATTGCAACAAGTACAGAAAAAGAAGCTTTGCTTCTAGAAGCCACTTTAATTAAAAAATACAATCCCAAGTTCAATGTAAGGCTGAAGGATGATAAAAGATATCCCTTCCTCTGTGTTTCCACAAGTGAAGCTTATCCCATGGTTTTTTTAACAAGGAAAATCAAGGACAATGGAGATCGTTATTTTGGACCCTTTACTGATGTCAAAGCGGCCCGTGATACACTGGAATTGATACATAGAATCTTTCCAATTCGTAAAACCAAACTCAAACTCCCTCTCGCAAAACCACAAAGGCCTTGTCTCAACTTTCATATGGGGCGTTGTCTTGGTCCTTGCCAAGGAAATATCTCTAAGGAAACCTATGCTGAGTTAGTTGATGAGATTCTAAGTTTTTTAGAAGGAAAAAAAGAACGACTGGTTTCTGGATTAAAATCTGCCATGGTAAAAGCCTCCGAAAAGATGGAGTATGAAAGGGCAGGTTACTTAAAAGCACGGATTGAAAAAATCAACCAAGTTCGAGAGAAACAAACTGTTGTTAGTATGGATGGAGGAGATGAAGACATCCTTGGGATTAGCAAACGGGAGGATGAAGGTCAGGTAGTGATTTTAGAAGTGCGAGGTGGGAGGCTCGAAGGGAAAAAATCTTTTCCTCTCACTGGACTTTCTTTTTCCGATGATGAAGAAGTTTTTACTTCTTTTCTTCGTGATTATTATCTAAATGTCACCCTTCTACCAAGTATTGTATTTTTACCTCCATCGGCGAAAGGGAACTATGATGTGTTTGTCGAAGCTATTACAGAAAAATTCGGAACCTCAATCAAACTAAAATTTCCAGAGATGGGTCCTAAAAAATCACTCCTTCGTTTGGCAGAAAAAAATGCTGATCTCAGTTTGACAGAACGTATCCTTGCCACCAAACTCAGAGACCAATCGGTTGCAATGAAAGAACTGCAAGAAAAATTGAATTTACCTGTGTTGCCAAGAACCATCGAATGTTATGATATTTCTCATTTCCAAGGATCTTCTCCTGTGGCAAGTGGTGTGATGTTTGTTGATGGCAAACCGTATAAGGCTGGTTATAGGCATTATAAAATGCGTGGGTATGAAGGGATCAATGATCCGGGAATGATCCACGAAGTAATCGCCAGACGTCTCAGTCATTTGGTCAATGAAGAAGAACCACTTCCTGATCTCATTGTGATCGATGGGGGTCTTACGCAACTTTCTCGTGCCGCAGAAGCTGCCAATGCACTTGAGCTTGGCCACATTCCAATGGTAGGCCTTGCAAAAAAAAGAGAAGAAATCTATTTCCCCGGTGAAAAACATCCTTATAGTTTTGATATGCATTCTCCTATGATGCGTCTCCTCAGGAATTTGCGAGATGAGGCTCATAGATTTGGAGTCACTTTCCAAAGAGTCCAAAGAAAGAAAAAAGCTCTCAAAACCATTTTAGATGATATTGAAGACATTGGTGCTAGCCGAAGAAAAAGTATCTTATCCTATTTCCAATCCAAAAAGAAAGTCACAGATGCTACAATCGGTGAATTAAAAGAGGTCCCGGGTATCGGGCCAGTCCTTGCAGAAAAAATCTTCAACGGAATCCAAAATTTAAGAAAAATAGAACCATAATTTTTTTCTTCTACCTATCTAGGTGAGGTAGGAGATGCAAAAAAAAATTCTAGTTTTTGTTTTATTTCTCTTATGCAGATGCCAAAATAAAGAAGAGAGCCCCTTTCTTCCGTTTGGTGATGGTTTTACCGAAACCCCTCGGTTTGAGTTTCAATATGGAACGATCGAAGAAACCGGGGACGTAATAGAAAATACAAACTATACTAGTTTTGATTCAAACCTTCTTTGTATCCATTCCCTTCCCATTTCTCTATACAGGCGTGAGTTAGGTGGTAAATTTCGTATTTGTTGGAAAACAAACGAATCCGTTTTCCAGAAATGGAACGAAGGATTTTCCTTACTAGAAAACGATTTTTTAGAATATCCAAATTGGAATCTGAGTGGGAAGGGATGGCAGGCTTCCACAATCGAATTGGGAAAATGGAAAAAAGATTCTGAAAAGTTGGAGAACCTTTTTTCTTGGGATTCGCAGATTTTGTCCAGTGGGCTTGTCACTTACCAAACCTTGGGACTACCTCATCCTACCTTAATCCAGAGAACAGAAGCAGTCTGTGAAGTTGTATTTCCATCCCAGAGTTTCTCCGGATCTGAAAACAAACAACGAACCCTTACTTTCGAATTCCCTTGTCCAGATTTAGGAGAAATTGCCGAGCAAATTGAAACTCAGAATGAAAAGTGGCTGGCAGAGTGTGATCCCGCAGAGCCTGTCGTTTCCGAACTATTTCGGCATTCCGAATCTTCTTACCAAAGGTTTATCGAATGGGAAAATCCAAAAGATAAAGTTCTTTGTCCCAGGTTTTCCTCTATCGATTGGGAGAACGAGGGAACTTGGAAATCGTTCCAGTCTGATTTATTTTCTAAAAGAACCAAATTGATTTTACCGCGAGGGATCCTTCTTTTTTCAGATGAATCCAAATATCATGGAATTCCCATTCCCAAAGATTTTTTCTTAGGCCTTGGAACAAATGTTAGGGTTCGTTTGGGTGATTCTGAATTTAGAGATTCTAATTTTTCTTTTCGTCAAGGGAATGAATTTTTTACAACCCAAACCCATTCCGTATCCTGTCGCAACCAATTCAATTTTTGGAAAACAGAAGAAATCTTTTGTGGAAATCCAGGTTTGCCCAATTCTTTAGAAAAAAAAGAAAACGAAGACACCATGCCAGGTTGCAAGCCCGACCAAATCCAAATCACAGAATTTTATCCCGGAAATCATTTTGATTCTGAGATGCCAATCCCAGGATATTTCGAATTTCAAAACACAGGAAGGACATGTGATGGATCTTCTCTCAATTGGTTTTTTGACCATTCCCTTTATCCTCTGTCAGCTGGTGAATGGGTTTTACCAACAGGTTCCATTTTTCTTCTCACAAGAAAACTTTGGGTGGGGTTAGAACTTTTAGAAAAAGAAAAACCATTTTCCCTTCCCAAGGTATCTTTTCAAATTCCGAGTTTCTACTTTCAGGACAGAAAAACAAAATTAAAATCTGAATTTGTAACTAGCCCTTACCATTTCCATCTACTTCGTTTCCAAGAAAAAAATCGATTCTCCATCCAAGTAAATTTAAGAAATGAATCTCCTCATCCGCAAGTGAATAGTTCTCACTTTTTGTCCTCTTATGGTTTTCAGATCAGTCCAGGAAAGATAAACGAGGGTTTGGTGAACCAAATTTCTACCGAACTTATGGAATACCATCCAGGCCCATCTCCGTTTTTTGACTTTGGGTTTTTCGGACGAGAGGAAGGAGTTGTTACTTTTGAAAGAGAAAATGGCAACCGTTATTCCTTTTGGAAACCAAATGGTACTGAAATTTTAACCTTTGTCACCGAACCTTCTGGTTGTTTCGGGGAAAGAAATTACCGACTCCCTGAAGATTTTTTTACTCATCCGATTCGTTCCCTTCGATACCAAAACTTAAGTTCTAATGCCCCCATCACCTTATCACTGGATCCAAATTTCATTCGAGAAAAAAGTATGGACGGAACTCGCTCACTCCATCCAGAACCTAATCCAATTTTCTTTTCTCGTTCGTTAGTTCCTTCGCTCAATTGTGCTGGAACCTTTCGAAGTCCAGGGCAGAGAAAAGAAAGAAGTTTGGAAGTAGAGAGGTTACCATCCGCTTTTACCTATCTGTCCAACTTCAGCTTAGAACAAGATATGGAAATTCTAATCGGAAATGGATCGGAGAAAGTTTCTTCGACTTTACAACCATTAGGTGGCAATTTCTACCAACTTCGTTTGGAATCTCCACTTCCACATTTTCCAGAAGAACAAATTTATTCATATTTTTCTCATCCAAAACTCATTAAAACAAAAAGTTTTTTAGAGAGAAAGGGCCCGATTCAAATTGAAGCCATTTATCCAAACCCTCACCAATCACAAAATGAATGGGTGTATCTTTGTAACCGAGGAAATGACCCAGAAGATTTGTCTGTTTATTTGGTAGAGGATGAAGGAAACACAGATGAGCTTGTGTCTTACCAAACTCGGTTTCCGAGCCTATCCCCATTGGGAAGTGGGGGCCAGAGTTTTCAGTACAATTCCACCATTCTAAACCCAGGTGGTTGTGCTTGGATTGTAGATCCTGATGGTAAGGACTGGTATTTACCAATCTTTCAAAAAGGATCGGATTTACTCCTCACTGTTCGAACCACGGCCACCATTGGAAATGGAATTTCTTCTGGTGAGTCCATCCAACTTAGAAAAAAACAAGGTCCAAAATCCATTTTAATTTCTTCCTTTGGGCACAAGGAAAGTTTTTCGGTGCTTCGTATCACGGTTGCCACAGGTGAGTTTCTTTGGTTGAAGTCAGATGCTTTAGGTATGTCTCTCAGTGATTTCGAAATCTTTCGCGAGGAATTTTGAGACTCACCAGGGGTTTTCTATTTTTCGTATTCTCTCTGTTAATTGGAGTGTCTCCGCTGTATGCGGTGGGTGTGGAGGTCGGAATTCTTGGTTATGAATTGTTTTTAAAAGAAGTTAAAACACAGAAGCCAAATGAAATTCCTGGTTGGGATTTGGGTTTGGGTAGAATGGGGCAAAACTTTCAAAACTCGTCTTATTTGAATCGAGTTTCCAACGAATCCATGTTTGTGGGTCTCAAAGACAAAAACAAAAAAGATAAAATTGTTTGGGATTTGGAAATCAAACTCACAACGGGAAGGGAAACGGGGTTACATCCTTTTTATTTGGGAAAAAATCATTTTTTAGGTTATGAAACTTCCAAATTTCTTTTTGGAATCGGACGGAGAGAACATTTGTTCCGACCTAAGGCCTTTCAAACGGGGTATGATGGAGGCGAGGGTGCTTTTATCGAATTTTTACCAAGTTCGCATTTAACTTTGCAGTTTTTTCTTTGGGATCGGTATTCGGGAGCAGTGTTATTTGAAAAAGATCGATTCCATTCTTTTCTTCCTGATGTATTGGGTGAGGAAGAATCAAAACTCGAAGGCTCCCAGCCAAACAAAAATAAACGAAGCCACCATCGTAGACATTCCTTTGGTCTTGTTTATGGAGAATATTTTACCTTACGCCTTGGGTTACAATATTTGGAGTTAGGGAATTTTGGACGGAATACGAGGGACAGTCCTCGGGAAACCAAAGCATCAGGAGCGGACGGTGATTCCTTAGTCACGGGAAATTTAGGACTCGGGATGGATTTGGAAATTCTAAATCTTCAATTTGATTTTCTTTGGGCCAAGGGAAATGACAGAACCAGTTCTAAAATGGCTGCAAAACCGAATTCCATTCCAATTTCAGGGGAAGCTTTGCAAATGGGAGCCGAACTACGATTTGGTGATTTTCTCTTTCGAAGTTCTCATTTTTTATCAGATAGAGAAGAAAGGAATACAAAAAATCAAATCATTCGAGACGGTTTTGTTTTTTTGGGAGCCCACCCTGTTCAAACTCCATATTTATCCCAAATCTTTCGGATCTTTCCTTCGGCTGCCGTCACTGAATCTGGTTTTGAAAAAAACTTTGCTTTGAAAGAAGGTAGGTGTTTCGGGTATCTGACAGAACTTGTTTTACAATTCACCTATGGTGAGTTTGTTGCTAAGTTAGTAGGATCTTACTTTTTACCTTACAAACTCAGTGGGCAGACGGATGGACGGATTAGTTTTCAGAAACGGGATTTTGAAGTTTTTTTCATTGGAGAAGGGCTTCTCGAACTTTCTTTTAAGGAAGAATCTACTTTTGAGTTAGGACTTGGATTCTCTAATTTATTTTTACCAGAGTCTATGGGAATCAAATCAAACTTCGGATATGTTTTTGGGAGACTTCAAATATGAATCGGATTCTTTTTAGTCTTTTGTTTTTTTCTTTTTCACTAATAGGAGTCTGTCAAAGTCCAAAAAATCAAGATTTAAGTTCTCTCTTATTCCCAAGTATGCCAATCACAGACTTATACTTTTCCTATCCTGGTCGGGATGTCGCCGAAGAGAAAAAAAGACTAGTGAAAGATGTTTTACTTTCAGAGATAAAAAAGGCAAAAATTTCGATCCGCGCTTATCTTTATTCCATAGATGACTATGAAATCATCACAGAACTTTATTTGAAAAAACGAATGGGCGTACAAGTACAACTGTTTGGTGACAAAGAGGAAGATTATTCGGAACTTGAATCCTTTGGTTTAGAAATCCAAAGATGGTCAGGTTCAGGAATCCATCATACAAAAATTTGGATCATCGACAAAACTCGTGTTTTTATGGGAACAGGAAACTTTACCACCCACGGATTATTGACAGATCATAACGTTTATTGGGCTCAAAACATTTCGGAAAAGGAATTTGAAGGGATGGTTTCAACTTTAGAGGGAAAAAATCCAAGAGGATTCTTTCAATTAGGTTTTTTAAGATATTACACATCTCCGGAAGCTGGACTCGAAATTCAACAGCAGTTACTAGATGCAGTGGATCAGGCAAAACACTCCATTAAGTATTTAATTTATTCTCATTATGACCCAGTTCTTAGTTTGAAATTGTTGGAGGCAAGTAAGCGCGGAGTTCGTGTTGAAGGGATATACAACAGTCCTATGTCCACCAATCCAGAAGGTGTTTTTCTAGGCAAAAATTTAAGTTTCCCTTCGCAAATTTGGGAAGATGGAAATGTTGATTTTGTTTATAAAGAAGATCGTTATTTGGGTGGATTATTGCACCACAAAACAATGATGATTGATGATCGAATTGTTTATACTGGATCTTATAATTTTTCTGTATCGGCTAGGGATAAAAATAAAGAAGTTTTTGTAAGAATGGAGCATCCTACTGTCGTTAGTGAATTTCTTATGGAATGGAGGCGGATTTTATGGATGGCAAATCCAGTGGTTCATTTGTCTGTAAATTCTGATCCAACCAACCAAGAAGGAGATTCCTCACTAAAATCTTATTCAATTCATAGATTCCAAAATTCAATCTTTCAAACCAATGTATTCTTTAATAGCGAAGGGATCTTTGATAACAATTCCAATGCGATCTCTAACGCTTATAAACAAAGTTTAGGTTTAACGGGTATGATTAGAAATAGGATGGGCGATCGGTTTTTATTTTCTTCCATCTCCAAAGATCCCATTTGGGAAGAATCGGAAGGGTCACGAGAAAGGTTTGTCCTGCAGAATTATTTTTTGGGAACGAGTGTAAGTCTTTCTAGTGGTGAAAAGGTTCTTTCCTTTTCGAGTTGGGACGGATCACATCCGAAACAATCCTTTGTGCCTGATGGGAATTCTACGATTTTGGGCCAGACCGATTTCTGGCGGGGTAAAAATTTATGGTTTTGGGTGGATACCGAAAAGGGAACCCTTTCTTTTTGTCATACGAAGGAAAAAAATAAACCACCCGAATGGATGGTATTTTTACTGAACCGGTTGGAGGTCATGGGAAAAACAACTCCCGTCTGCTCTAACGACTGATCACTCCATTTTGTCTTCGATGATCGGAAGTAAAATCTTCGCAATATCATCTTGGAGTTTCATGTAGTTATTGATTCCTAAATGAGTGATTTGTTTGTTCACATCGTTTAACATTGTTTGTATGAGAAGAACAAGAACGTGTTTTTTGTCTTCAGGAAGTTTGGAATCATGGATCAAATCTGACATGGCCTGTCCAGTTTTCCTTGCAAAAGAGATTTTCCAAGCATTTTTAAACCCAGTTTTTCAGTTCCAATTCTTTCAACTTAGGAGATAAACGGAATGTAAAAAACACAACAAGGATGGTCATAACTCCACCAAAGACAACCGAACCCACTGGACCCAAAAATTTTGCGGAAACTCCTGATTCAAAAGCTCCAATTTCGTTTGAGGAACCAATAAAAACTTTATTAATCGCACTCACACGCCCTCGCATTTCTTCTGGAGTCATGGTTTGCATGATGGTGGAACGAACCACAACCGATACACTATCAAAAACTCCTGAAAGAAATAAAGCGGCTAGGGAAAGGAGAAAGGACTGAGAGAGCCCAAATACCAACATACAGATCCCAAATCCAAACACACAAAGTAATAAAACTCTCCCCGATTTTTCCAAAGGTGGTTTGTATGTGAGGTAATAAGCCATGAGTAGTGCACCGAAAGAAGGAGCCGCACGCAAATACCCAAGCCCTTCGGAACCAACAAATAAAATGTCTTTGGCATATACTGGGAGAAGGGCAACGGCCCCTCCAAATAAAACTGCAAACATATCTAGTGCCATTGCACCTAACATAATTTCGTTTTTCAAAACAAAACGAAGGCCTTTGAGAAGGCTATCTTTTAAAGCTTCTTTTTCTTTTCGTTCGGGAAGACTTCGTTTAGCGATCCAAAAGAAAAGTAAAAAGGGGAGTCCGATACAAATGGAATCAAGTGCATACGCAGCCTGCATTCCAAAACTTCCATACACAATCCCACCGAGTGCAGGGCCAATTACGGCACCGGCTTGGAAAGAGGTTCCCATCCAAGCCGCCGAATGTGGGTAATGTTCTCTTGGCACTAGTTGTGTGACAAAACTAAAAATAGCAGGAGAGATAAACCCTCTCGCAATTCCAGAAACCAAAATTACTAAAAATATTGGATAAGCTTTGTAGGTATCGAGTAAAAAAGAAAGAGGGCCGGTGAATGCAAAAAGAGTGAGAGAACAAACAAGTAAAAAGAAGAGGCAGATAACAATGATATTGCGACGATCTCTTAAGTCCGCGAGATGTCCGGCATATAGGGCAACGACGATGGATGGGATTGCTTCAAAAAGTCCTACAAGGCCTAAGTCGAGGACACTTCCTGTAAGTTCATAAACTTGCCACCCGACAATGGTAGCTTGGATATTGATCGCAAGAACCATAAAGAATCTTGCGACAATAAAAAACCGAAAGTCACGGTGTTTGAAAATGGCCAAAGAAAGGTTTTTCTTCATCTCTTAGGCCAGTGTTTAGAAGCCCTAAATTTGGGGCAATCGACAATCTTTAAGTTGGAACCTTAATTGGATTCGCTACCCAATTGGAAATTTAATGTTTTGACTGCTTCCTCATTCCCTACGTTGTCAATTCCGTAATAGAACAATTGGAAGGATCCCTTACATGTTGTTTTTAACTCAACAATCGAAATCTCAGCAGTATATGGTTTAAATTCGGATTGGTTTCCCGACTGACAAGTGTAAGCAACAAGAATGTCTTTGGTCCCACTCAAACGATCCTTGGAAGTAAGTTTAAGTTTTGTTTCTGGTGAAAGGAATTTAACTCCACCCTTACCGGTTGCACTTTGTCCTACCCAATCCAGTGTTGTTTCTGGTGGAGTGGAGTCTTTAATAAAGTCCAAAACTTGAATTGGTTCTTTGTTACCAGCATGGTCTAAAGAAAAATACAAAAACTTATAATTCCCTTCTTCTTGGACTGGAACTGAGGTCATTGCTTTACTGGAATTCCAATGTCCACCGTTTATACGATAACGTACTTCAGCAACACCCGAGGCATCATCACTAGGATTGAGTGTTAGATGGTCTTTTGTCAGATATCGAATTGATTGTTCTTTGTCTTTCACGATGACAAAACTATCACCTGAAATTACAGAAGTGGCTTTTTTCGGTTCTTGTTTGGGAACAAAAACTTTTTTGGTAGCAACATATTCTTTGGGAACAGAAAGAGGGGAACCAGGATCCACATTTGTCGAATACACTTGGGTCCAAAATCCTTTGGCTCCGTATTCACCAAGTCTACGAACACGGAAGTATTCAAAGTCATCCTTCGGTGTTACCGTAATTCTGTTTCCTTTAAACTGAATGGATTCAGGAGGTTTGGGGGCAATGCTGTCCCCATTCTCATTTGGTTTTTCTTGCCAAAGTTCCAATTCAAAATTGGCATCTGCTTCCGCATCGATTGCAATTCGAAGTTCTCTTTTTGGTTTAGAAACTAGAGAACTAAATGTAAAAAAAACAATTCCAAGGATCAGTAAAAAATTTCGATTCATATTCCTTCTATTCTTCTTTGAGGCGAGGTGCTTCGGGAATTTTATAAGGTTGTACAGGAGACTTACCTTTTTCAACAAAAGTAGCCATTCCTTGTTTTAACTCTACTGTTTTTCCTTGGGCAGCAACATCTACCACTCCCTCAAAACAGGAAATAGTAGAACTTAGTTTTTCATCTAATTCCACTCTAAATTCAGTTCCCCGAACGCCCGCTGTGGAAGATGGACTTACGATATTAAATTTGTGTTCGTTTGTCGGTGGATTGGATTTTGTGACCTTTGCATCCAAACTTCCTTTAAACAGGGCAACGGTTACCGCCCCACCTTTTTTCTCAGCACCTTTGACTTCAAAATGACTGTTTGTTAAAATTCGCACCATACCAACGTTATTGATATGAACATCTGTTTTTCCTTTTCCAGTTGTTTTGATTTGGTCATTCGGATGGAGTTCTTGTCCTAACTTCAAAGGAACCCAAGGGCCTTTACCACCAGTTCCATTCCATTCCACTTGTCCCATCACAAACTCAGTGACACCGACAACAGGTTTTCTAAGGAAAACGGGAACCACTAAAGATAAACCTGGTTTGATCAGATCGGGGTTTGGGATTTTATTGTGTTTTAAAAGTTCTGGCCAGCGTTTTGGATCAGAAAGATGTCTTTCTGAAATGAGAGAAAGGGTTTCTCCCTTTTGGACTGTAATGGTAATGGGCTCTAAAGTTTCACCATCTTCCGCAAAAAGCGAAAACTGACTGAATACTATGATAAGTACTAGGATTGACTGTGTGATGGACTTTCTCATATACATACTGTCTCAAACTAATGTTTAATTTTCCAGCAATTTCGAGATTCTTGGGGATTTTTCTAAATATAGTTTTGATTTGTTTTTTTAGAATTCACTAAAGAATGAATGTAAATCTCCGAGGGGTAGTTAGTAAAAAACTCTACATTCGTTAGGTTGTTACTTGGTTTGTAAAAAATAAATCCCAAGGGCCGCTGCCATATGGGGATGATGGATGACACCATCGAGTAACAATCGTTTTACTTCTTCTGGTTTTTTTAAAACAATTTCAATGTCCTCACCTTCATCAAATTCTACTTCGTGAACAAGTTCTACATCGTACGCAACATAGGAATAGGACCAATTGGTAAACATAGCTGGGTTACCGGAAAACTTAGAAAGTAATTTGTATTTGGAAAGATCTGTGGCATATCCTGTTTCTTCTCTAAGTTCTCGGATGGCCGATTCCAGTTCGGAACCAGGGCCTTCTTCATCCACAATCCCTCCAGGGATTTCTAAACTGATCTCACCAATTCCATGTCTGTATTGTTTGATGAGTAGAATCTCACCTGATTTGGTGACGGGAACTACGTTGACCCAGTTTTTAGATTTTAATACATAGTATGTTTTTTCTTCTTCGGATCTGGGAAGTTGGATATCAAAACTGGCAAGGGTATAAATAGGAGTAGGGTATAGGTCTTTCCAGTTTTTTCTTTCTTTCATTTTGATTTCCTTCGAACAAGGGAAATTTCGATTCCGGGAATTGTATAGAGATTTTCTCACTTTTTTAAAATTATCAAAATCTTACTGTTGAAGGATGGAAGGGATGGAGAATACTATCTCTATATGAAATTATATGGTAGCATCACCTCTCCTTATGTAAGACGGATTCGTTTTCTTTGTCTGGAACTTGGAATTCCATTTACCCTTGTGGACACAATGACGGAGACAGGCCAAAAAGAATTACGGGAAAAAAACCCTCTTTGGAAAGTTCCTTATGCAGAGATTGATGATGTGAAAATCTGGGACAGCCATACCATCACTGACTACATTTTTGAAACCAAGGGATTCGGAAACCTTCGATCTAAAACTGGATCCCACCATTACCGAGAGACAAATTTACAAACAGCCATTGACCAGGCACTCGACAATGCCATCCTCTTATTTTATCTAAACAAAGAAGGGATCAAACCTGATGCTGCACCTTATCTCACAAAAAATGCACTCCGCATCAGTTCCATTCTTGACTATATCAAACGCGAGTTAAATGGTCATTTTTTCTTTACCGATGGGAAAACGGGACTTTCGGAAATGGCACTTTTTACGACTCTGGATTGGATTCGGTTTCGCTCCGTTTTGCCAGTGGAAGAAGATCCTGTATTTGTTAGTTTTTTAAACTTCCATGGCCAAAACAAATCTTGGAAGGAAACAGCTCCTAAGTAATAAAGAACAGCCGTTTTTCACTCGACCGGATCGGATTTACCAAGATTATGTCCCTTACCGGTCTCCCAATGAAATTGAATACGGCACAAATGGAAGCAGTCTCCACCATCCAAGGACCCCTTTTGGTCTTCGCCGGTGCGGGTTCTGGAAAAACAAGGGTCATCACCAACCGGATTGCTCATATGGTGGAAGGGGTAAAAATCCCTGCTGGCAAAATTGTGGCCCTTTCCTTTACCAATAAAAGTGCCAAAGAGATGGCCGAACGGCTTCGTAAGATGGTTCCTCGGGAAAAACTAAAAGGAATCACACTTTCTACCTTCCATTCATTAGGTTTAAAAATCCTAAAAGAACATATTACCAAACTTGGATATAACGAAACCTTTTTGTTATTCAATGGAACTGACCAGGAAGCCTTTGTTTCCGACCTATTGAAGTCCAAACGTTTGGATCCTAAAAAAGTTCCCCCAAAAGAAATCCTACGTCGTATTTCTTATGCTAAAAACACACAAGTCCATCCAAGAGACAATGGCCTTACGGGAGAATTGGATCTAGTTGCAGCAGAAGTTTTTTCTATGTATGAAGATGGTCTCAAAGAAAAAAATGCCATCGACTTCGATGATTTGATTTTACTTCCCAAACGTCTGTTAGCTGAGTTTCCTGAAATTGCAGCCTATTACCAAAGAAAACACGAATATTATCTGGTGGATGAATTCCAAGATACAAACCAACTCCAATACGAGTTTTTATCTTTATTTCGGGGCAAAAGTGACAACCTTTGTGTGGTAGGGGATGACGACCAAAGTATCTATGCTTTCCGCGGTTCCAATGTCCAACTCATCCTCAACTTTGAAAGGGAATTCCCTCATGCAAAAGTGGTGAGGCTTCTTGAAAACTATCGTTCGACATCACTCATCATCCAAGCCGCAAACTCACTCATCCAAAACAACAAAGGCCGTAAGGAAAAAACTTTATATAGCCGTATCCCTTCAGCAGAACGAGTGGAATACTATGAAACCGCCGACGAAAGAGAAGAAGCCATTTTTGTGGCTGGAAGGATCCAAACCCTACTCATCAAAAATGAATTTAAGGGAAAAGAAATCGCCATCTTATTTCGGACAAATTTCCAATCTCGCCCTTTTGAAGAAGAACTTAGAAATCGTAGCATTCCCTATAAAGTAGTGGGGGGATATAATTTCTTTGATCGGAAAGAAATCAGAGATTGTATTTCTTACTTGCGTTATGTGGCAAATCCTAAGGATGATTACTCTCTCCTCAGAATCATCAATTACCCCAAACGTGGGATTGGCCCAGGCACTATGCAAAAACTCCAAGAGGAAGCCTTCACTCACAAACTTTCTCTTTATGAAATCTTCCATAAAATGATTGAGAGTCCTGACTATTTGCCCGAAATTAAAGCTAAGGTCAGACAAGAAATCTACCAATTCGTAGAAATGGTAGATGCTTTCAAAAAGAAGTTTGCCATGTCGCCGAAACTTTCGCCTGTGCTTCGGGAAATGATCACCCAAATTGGTTTTGAGCGGGAAATCTCCATGGAAGAAACCGAGGAGAAAGTGGTCAAAGCTCGGATTTACAATTTGAGTGAACTTGTGAATATGTTGTCCTTTTTTGAAGAAGAAGAGGGCCGCGAGGGCAAGGCAACGATTTTTGACTTCTTACAGAGGCTTGTGCTCCTGATGGAAGACGAGCCCAAAGAGGACGAGGAAGACAGGAGGGTGCAACTTCTGACCATGCACCAGTCCAAAGGTCTGGAATACGATTTAGTTTTTTTAGTTGGCCTAGAAGAGGGAATTTTACCGAACTCACGTGTTATAGAAGAAGAAGGAGAAGTGGTCGATGAAGAAAGACGCCTTCTCTACGTGGGTATGACTCGCCCAAGGCGAAAATTGTACTTGACTTCGGCTCGTACAAGACGCAAATTTGGGGAGCAAATCGAGAGTGCCCCCTCTCGGTTTTTAAATGAGCTGTCTCAGGACGCTGTTCTTTTTTTCCCTATGGAAACGAAGGATAGAGACACAGAAACTAAGAATTTCTTAGAGGAATTAGACAAACTAAAGGTAGGCTAATGAAATCGATTCTCCCACTCACCCTCATTTTTACGATGGTAGTGGCATTTGAAAATTGTGCATCAAATCAAGGAAACCAAAGAACAGGAGTTTCCAAAGTCAATACAGGGTCTCATTTGGCCCAAATCGAATCTATCGATGCTGATCTCAAATCCTCTACACTATCTGACGAATCCCGAGACAAATTAATCATCCGAAAGGGAAAACTTTTGCTCGATCTTGGAAAATATGATGAGACCATTTCTACTCTCAATCAAGTAAACCAAGCAAAATCAAACCCAGTCCAACTCTCTGAGTGGAACCTCACTATGGGTAAGGCCTATGTGGGAAAAAATGAATACTCCAAAGCCATTCAATTTTTAAACCAATCCGAAAAATTGGATAAAAATGCGAACCTAATGGAACGTAAAAAACTTGTGGTACAGTCCCTTGTGGCGGAACGGGAATACTATCCGGCCCTTGCGACCCTCACAAAAACTTACACCAAAGGGAATCAGAAAAAAGACGAATTCTATTATGAAACTGCTGCAAAGACTTATTTAAAAATGGGCTTTGAGTATAAGAACACAGGTTTTTACCAAAAAGGTTTGCAAGTTGCCAATTTAGGATTGGAAGAATTTCCAAACAACGAAACTCTGAAATCCATTCAGAAAGAATGTTTGGAAGTGTTGCAGCCGGAGGGCAAACTCTAAGTTCTTTTGGAACGGATCTTTTCTTCCTACCGCCTATCTCAGTATAGGTTATCCTTTCTAAACGTAATCAATAGAATCCGTGAAAACAAACGGGTTCTATTTTCATTTTTAGCACTAGGGTTTGTTTTTTTCTGTTTTGTCCTACTTTACTATAGCCTTGAGTTTTACCTTCGAAACTACCGCATCCCACTTGTCCAACTGCGGAAGGTTGTTTCTTTTACCATCAATAAAGAACTAGGGAAGGCGGTTGATATTGGAGTGTTAGACTTTTCGCTCAGAGAAGGTCTTATCATTGAGGATCTAGTGGTTTCGAATGAAGAAGACTTTTCCTTTAACGATCATATGTTGAAGGTAAAAAAGGTAACCTTTCGTCTTTCCAGTTACTTTAAAGAATCTCCTACAGTCGAACAAATTGATTTTTATAGTCCTCATTTGGTTTTGAATGAAAACGTAAGTTTAAGAAATCAACTCATCGAATATGCGCAAAAAAACAAATTAAAAGACATTCGTTTTCATGATGCAAGGCTCACCTTCAAACAAAACGATTCCACTTTGGTGGATTGGAAAGAAGGTTGGGACATTGTTTTAAAACGTAAAAGTAAAAAATTATACCTTTCCTATAACAATGGTTGGTTTTGGATTCCGAACACAACTCGCATTAAGGGTGAAGGTCAGTTTTCTGATACAAATTTGGATGAGTTCCAATTTGAATTCCAATGGAAAAATTATCCATCAGAAGAAGCCATAATACTTACCAATTACTTGTTTGGTTCCAATGTACATTCTGCTGTCCTATCGGGAGAAGGGAAAGTGGTTCGTGATCCTGTGTCCGGATTTACTGCGAGCGGAGATGTGGAGTTTGAAAATTCACTCATTCCCCTTCCATTTTTTGAAAACTACATTCTGGATGGATTCCGGTTCCGAGAAGTGTTTTTATTCACAGAAAACAAAGAAGATAGAGAATTTTTAGGCACAGACTTTCGGATCAAAACCTCAGTCAAAAAAGAAACCATTAAAGAACCGGTGCTTGATCGTCATTTTGAATTTCAAATTGAATCTCTAGAAGGAATTACGGAGCGAATCTCTGACGTATCTGGAAATTTTATTCTACCTTTGACCGGTAATCTCAAAGGGAATTTAGATCTCACGGAAACGGGGGATAAAAACAAATGGTTTCGTTTGCTTGGGGAAATTGTCGGATCAGAAATCGAATGGGATTCTAAACTTTTACAAATCGAAAATGGAAACTTAAACCTAAAATTACTCGAAGGCAATGAATGGAATTTGAATTTTGATTCTATGCTTTTTGGTAAACCTTCTCATCTTTCTGGGGGAGGAGTGAACGTTTGGGGCAGGTCTAAAAAAACAGATGGCAGTTTTTATTATCCATTAAATTCAAAAACGAAACTTAATTTCAAAACGGCAGATTTTACAGCCAATGATTGGAAACCTTTGTATGAAGACTGGAAAAAAGAAACCTTGGAAGAAATCAGGGAACGCCAGGAGAAATTAATCCCAGAAGAATACTTTTACCAAACAAAGGTATATAAATACTTTTTAGAATCCATGAACTTGGACTTAGGAATTGCTGTTGGAAATTATTTTCCATATAGTGGGTCAAAATCTCTCGGAGAATCCAAAGGGAATCTTCAAGTGAGAGACGGGCGAATGAATTTCAATTTGGCTTTGGGAAATACAGGTTCCAAGGTTTCTATGGTTTCCTATTTTGCGAGTAAAACTCCCAACTTTGGTTTTAGTTTGTTTTTGAATGAATATCCTTGGTCTGATCCTTGGATGCATCTTTGTGGTGCGGAATTGAAACCTTCCGAAGTCAGTTTGGATTATAGTTTTAATAGCATTGGAAGCGATTATTATACCTTACATAAAGATGCTAGAACTTCTTATTTTCTAAAATTATTTGGAGTGAGTTTTAAAGAAGCTGATTTAGTTTCTAAATTAGAAATGGATCTCACTCCTTTCAAAAAACCATTTCAAATGGAATTTGATTTGAGTCGGTATTCGGATATGGATTATATTTCGAACCTGGTGGTTTCCAGTGAATCTTTGGATCTGAAAGGATACGGAAATAATAAAAATGGAAACTATGGTTTTACGACTTATGGTCTCGTCGGCGAATCCCGGGGAACTTTTAGTTTTTCAGAAGAGGAAAATAAATGCGTCATCAAATAGTTTCTCTAAGTATTCTTTTTTTATTCTTATTTTCAATTGGTTGTCAGGATAAAAAAAATCCTGCTGATACGGCTCCAGAGGCTTCTCGTTTACCGGCGTTTGGTGGGGAGTGGGTTTTGGAATGGGAAAATAAAACTCATATCATCAAAATCCAACCGGAAGATCAGACTGTGCTTTGGAATGGAACAGAAGGCCTTAGTTTGGAATTGGATTCCGTAGGAATTCGCCTGCGACCCAGTGATGAAGAAACCATCAAAGGGTATTTTTTGTATTCAGACCTGAAACCCAAATCCTGGATTGGAACTTGGGAAAATCGAGTGGTGCGGTTAATTCGAAAGGGAACGCAGGAGTGATTGGATTTCCTTTGCTGCCTTTTTGGAAGCATTGGTAGTTCCTAGTTCTCTTTCTTTCGCATCCCTTAAAATCCCTTTCATTTTATTTCGAAGTTTGGCATTAGAAAGGATTTTCCATGCCTCCTCGAAAATATACTTTGGTTGGCATTCGTTTTGAGTGATTTCCCGGCAGACTTCCTCACCGGAAAGGATATTGGCAAGTCCAATGAATTTGGAACGCATGAGAAGGGATCCTAAAAGATAAGTAAACAGACTCACCTTATAAAGAATCACCATCGGTGTTTCAAAGTACAATCCTTCCAAAGTTGCTGTTCCAGAAGCAATGAGGAGGAGGTCGCTTGTTTCCATCACACGAAGGGACGCATTCCATAAGTAATGGATTTGGATGTCTGGATGGACTTGTTTTAATGCTTCAATTTTTTCTAGGATAAAAGATTCTTCCTTTGCATTGATGTTTGGAAGAAGGAATACTATTTTCTTTTTTTCCAATTTACACTTTTCGTGGAGGAGGGCGGCCGTTCCGAGGATCGGATCAATCAGCCTCCGAATCTCTCCCTTTCTGGAACCAGGGAGTAGTCCCACACTGTATCCATGGTGGGAGTCAGGAAGTTTTTCTGTGATCACCGGTTCCTTTTTTAATTTTTCAGGAATTCGTTTGGTGATGGGGTGACCCACAAATTTAGCATTTACTCCGTATTCTGTATAAATCTCTTCTTCAAATCGAAAGAGGGTAAGCATCAAAGCAATTTGTTCTTTGATAAAATAAATCCGGTTGAATTTCCAAGCCCAAATCTGAGGGGATACATAAAAAACGGATGGAATCCCTCTTTGTTTTAGTTCTTTCGCCAAACGGAGGTTAAAGCCGGGGTAATCAATTAAAATGGCAAGTTTGGTTGGTCTACGGCTAGTTTCCTCTAGAACACGATAGAATATCTTTTTTAAGAAACTATATTTTTTGAGGGCTTCGGAAAATCCAATCACACTGAGTTGTTCCAACTCTTCCATGGACTCTAGGCCGTGCCCGATCATTCCCTCCCCACCAATTCCGTAGAATTTGTATTCTGGCTCTAGGATGGACAATTCTTGTAATAGGTCGGCCCCCAGTAAATCACCAGAATGTTCTCCGGCAATGACTAGGATGTTTTTGTCTGACTCATAATTATGGGATTTTTTTTTGGTTACCATTGAGAACCTTACTTCCACTTTTTCCTATAACACAAAAATTTAATTTGTGTTTGGTGGCAAATTCAATTGCAGATTTTGGATCCACTACTAAAGTTTCTCCTTCTCGTATACAAAGTGTTTTACATCCACTTTCGAGCATCATTTGGAAGGTATGGATTCCTATGGTGGGTAAGTCAAAACGATCATCTTGTTTGGCTTTTGGGCTTTTACAAACAACCGCATCTCCTTTCTTTTTGGTATACAGACCACCCCGTTTGATGGTTTCATCGGTTCCTTCCACTGCTTCTACAGCAATTACCGATTCATCACAAACCACAACCATTTGTCCGATATCTAAATCTGCCATTTTTTCGGCGTAAAACATTCCAAAGTCGATGTCTTTTAGTTCTTGGGAGCTAAACTTTTTAGGGGTGTATCTTCCTTCGGGAAGGAGGAGAGATTGTAGGTAGATCTTTTGGGAGATCACCTTCACACCCATGGCCTCGAATTCATCGGCAATCGCAAGAAAGATAGGATAGTCATTGCGGTTGATGGTGCGAGCAAGGATGGCAAGGGCTTTTAAATCAAATTTGAGTTTTTGGAAGAGAAGGTCTTTACGAACTTTTCCAAGCATTAAAATCCGAGTGATTTTTTCTTTTTGGATGGTTTTGAGAATTTTACCCACTTGGGTGATATGCACAGGGATTGTCCGTGCACTGTGTTCTCTCGGGACGAAATCGGATTCAATGAGTCCCAAAAATAAAGGATCTTCTCCTGCTGCCAGAGCCTCTGACATTCCGATATGAGGTAGTTCACCACCACCAGCAATAATGGCTAATCGGCCTTTGGGTGCCAAAGAAAAACCTTACGTGGATCCAGAATCACCACTGCTGGAAGCAGGAGTGGAACTATTTTTTTTATAATCTGTTACGTAAAATCCAGATCCTTTGAAAATGATTCCGGCACTAGCAGAAATGCGGCGTTCGACAGATCCATTTTTTCCACAGAGGCACAGGGTCAGTGCATCGTCTTTCATTGATTGAACGTGTTCAAAGTCTTTTCCACATGTATGGCAATGGTAATCGTAGGTAGCCATAAATTTTCCCCCTCTAATGGATTCCTGTTCTAATTTCAAAGAGTAACACTTGTTCCCGGTTTGGTTCTTTTACGAGTGGGAGACAAATTTCCCAGGAGTAACGACCAGATTGTAAGGCCGATTCATCCATAGGTAAGGAACGAATGGACTGAATGAGTCCTGTGTTTCGCCTCCAAAGGCTAGCGTTCCATTTGTCCCCATCGCGGGATTCAATGTGTAAGGACAGATTTTCTCGTCTTTTTTCGCCGTCGAGGACATATCGATTTTTATTTACCCAGATGGATTCTTTATCCAAGGATATGGAATAGGCAAGGTGTTCCTGGTTGTCGTAGTTTAAATGGAGTTCTAAAAAACTGATGGGAACTTCAGAATCCGTAGGGCTAAAGGAAAATTCAAAGTAGTTCTTATCACCTGAGAGTTTTTTACAAATCCTTTGGGTTACCTTGGATTCTTTTGTTTTGCCATAGATAGGAAACCCCGTTTCTCCTGATACTCGGACGGATTCCCGGGGGATGTAATTCCCGAAAAAAGTGGAAGGGATTTGATTTCCGTTCCAACCTTCAAAGTCAATTCGGATCTCATTGTCTACGGCCTTAAATCTTTTTTCAAATTCGGCCACGATGTTTGGATTCGGAGGTACTTCGGTTAAAAATCCAGAAAAGATCCAAGCCGATTTTTGTAAGTTAGGAAAGTAACAACGTTTCCAGTGACCGTTATGGCCAGCGATGGTTTCTGTACCTGCATCTTCTTCTAAACAAAAACTAAGTTCTGGTTCGCTGATTTTTCCCACTTCCGCATTTTCGCGCCCAGGGCCACTCCTGAGGTTTACATTTTTTCCTCGGATTACAGCGATTTGGTGAGATAAAAGAGTGTTTTGTGTATTCGCGAGAAAGTGAAGACTCTGGAGCAAAAATTCAGATTCAATTTCACCGATTGGTTCAAAAGGAAAACTGAGTAGGTTTGCCAGTGACCGACTGAAACTTTCCTCCATTCCCCTTGGGTCTTCTAAGATGAGTAAGAGGAGGAGGTGAGTGACTTCACGTTTTGGAATGGGTTTGGATAAGGTTCCAATTTTTGTGATGAGTGCTCTTTTGTATCCATCCCCATGTTTTTTTAAATGGGACAGATAAGGATCTTCGATATGGTAATAAGTCCCTCTCGTTGTTTCCCATTCGATGAGTTTGGTAACAGAACGTTTTTTGAAAAAAGAAATAAGGTCTTGAGAGGAGGCCTTTTCGTTTAGTTTTTTTTCTAATTGAGAGATGGTTTGTGAAAGTATGGTAAGTTCTAATTCACTGGATGGGATTTCTGTATCGGCATAGAGTTTTAGAACTTTTAAGTAGGATTCCGATTGGTAGAGGTCATAGGCCTTGTCTTCTCTTTCACGAAAGTCAACAAAGGCATAAGTAACAATGACAATGAAAGAGAAAAGAAGGCCAAGAGCAAGAAATACACGGGATCTAATCAAATGATTCTCCCGTTTCTTTAATTAAAGATTTTCAGGTAGGAGTTTGGATCTTTCCACTCCGTATTCTTCAAACAAAGCATTCTTAGCAACATAGTATCTGTGTAAATTGATATTATAGTCAACTTTCGCTCGGACAAGGGATAATTGGTCTTGCACATGTGTGTCTAAAGCATTTTTGACCGCCAGTGCATTGAACCTTCCTTGTTGGAAGGAACGTAAAACACCGTTGTAGTATTTTTTAGATTCTTCTTCTGTGCGTTTTGCATTTTCCATCACTTGGAAAGATGCTTTTAAAATATCGATTCTTGTTTTGACATCATCAGAAACAGCCTTTGTCAGGTCTGCTTCTTCCAAAGATACCTGGCGTTTTTGGATTTCTGCATCACGAATTCCAGCCTTCACACCTTTGTCCATAATAGGGTAACTTAGGTCTAAAGATCCTTGCATCACAGGGTATTGGTAAGAAAAAACTCCCGCACCTTTGTCAGTATAATTGTTTTGAGGACTGATGGTATTTTGCGCTTGGTATCCGTAAGTTCCTGCTGCTTTCAAAGAAGGAAGGGCTTCATTTTTAGCAGTTCTCATTGAAAGTTCTGCATTTTCTTTTTTACGAACAATGGCTTTGAAGTCAGCTCTATGTTTGTATGCGTAATCAATATCAGATTGGTAATCCAATTTTGCTGGTAGAGTTTCTGATAGTGGAGATGTTTTTTGGAAAACAGTGTCCTCTGGAAGGTTCAGTGAACGAATGAGTTTTCTTCGTGCTTCTTCTTTTTCCGCAACTGCCTGAGCCATCTGTCCTTCCACTTGGGAGAGAAGGGCGTTCCACTGGTTGACTTCAAAACTTTCCGAAAGTCCGAGTCCTTGTTTGCGAATGGTTAGGTCACGAACGTTCTTTGTATTTTTTAAAAGTTGTTCGAAGGTTTGGTATCCTGATTCCTTTACAGAGTAGTTCCAGTAGTCAACAAGAGTGGCAACCACTTTGTTTGCGACTTGGTCTTCCATTTGCTCGCGCATGATCTCTGTTTGGTTTTCAAGGATTTTTTCCATATTCCTTTCATTGGCACCAAAAGCATTTTTCAGTAAATCTTGTGCAATGGTTACGGAAAGGGTATCAGTATATAAAGGCGGTAGGCCAAGAGCGGTAAATCCAGCAGGAGTTTTATTCGGATCTTCAAAAGCGTTCGAGTCAAAACGTTGTGACTTCGCTTCTAATTTGAAGTAGGTTCCTGTTGTGAAAAGTTTCTCAAGTCCAGCACTGTAAGTAGTGGTTTGGGTTTTCGTTCCCGTAAAGATGTTGTTTTGGTTGAAAGGGAATTTTTTTTCATCCAATTCCGCTTTAGAAAGGGCTCGCCAAGAATACTTTCCCTCAAACTTCATGAGGTTTGTGTCAGCTTTTGCCAATTCTAGACGGGCCTGCATGACCTCGCGGTTGTTTTCTATGGCATACTTGACTGCGTCTTGTAAGCTAAGTGTAAATCCCTTATCTCCAGATTCCGCAGCCAAAAGGCCCACGGAAACGAGGAGAATCAATGTACTTGAAACCCATGAACGTTGTTCCATACTCTTAATTCAGACTCCCCATTCCCCTTGAATAGCTGTTTTTTTTTTGAGGCAAACCCTTATTTTTTAAGGGCAGCCTTCATTTTATCGCCAACTTCCCCAATGTGCGCGCAGATGCTGACACCAGCGTCTTGCATCGCAGCAATCTTAGAAGTAGCGGTTCCCATTCCACCAGAAATGATCGCACCGGCATGGCCCATACGTTTTCCTGGAGGAGCTGTTTGGCCTGCAATGAAACCAACCACGGGTTTTTTCACATGAGCTTTGATGTAAGCAGCAGCTTCTTCTTCCGAAGTTCCACCGATCTCACCAATCATTACGATTCCTTCAGTGTCTGGATCTTCGTTGAGAAGACGAACCGCTTCTGTGTGGTTCATTCCTGGAACTGGGTCTCCCCCGATTCCGATACAAGTGGACTGGCCAAGACCTGCCGCAGTTAAGGAAGCAACGGATTCATAAGTCAAAGTTCCAGAACGAGAAACGATCCCGATCTTTCCTGGAGTGTGGATGAAACCTGGCATAATTCCCATTTTCACTTTATGAAGAGGGTTGATGACCCCAGGGCAGTTTGGTCCAACCAGTTTGGTTTTGGAATTACGAAGTACACTATATACTTTTAGCATATCGTGAGTCGGAATTCCTTCTGTGATACACACTACGAGTGGGATCTCAGCAAAGATTCCTTCCAAAATCGCATCCGCTGCGAATGGAGGTGGAACAAAGATAATGGCAGCGTTTGCACCATCTTGGATCATCGCTTCTTTAATGGTATTACGAACCGGAGCTGTTTTTCCAGTTTCGGAAGTCCAGGTTTGTCCGCCTTTGCCTGGAGTGACCCCTGCAACCACTTTTGTACCATATTCTAACATTTGAGTCGCATGAAAGGATCCTTCCTTACCGGTGATCCCTTGGACGACTACTCTTGTGTTTGCGTCAACTAATACAGTCATGTTTTATAGTTCCTATTTTTTGATTAGGGAGACGATTTTGTCTGCCGCTTCACGGAGTCCTTCCACTCCCACAATGTTCATACCGGATTCGTTCAGGATTTTTTTTCCTTCTTCCGCGTTGGTTCCTTTCAATCGAACCACTACTGGAACCGATACGTTTACCTTTTTCGTAGCTTCGATAATTCCAAGAGCCACTCGGTCGCAACGAACGATACCACCGAATACGTTTACAAAGATACCTTTTACGTTTGGATCAGAAAGGATAAGACGGAAACCGTTTTCTACAGTAGTAGGGTTTGCTCCACCTCCGACGTCCAAAAAGTTTGCAGGTTCAGCACCAGCTAACTTTACGATGTCCATAGTTGCCATAGCAAGACCGGCACCATTTACCATACAACCAATGTTACCATCTAACTTAACGTAGTTGAGGTTGTATTCTTTTGCTTTTACTTCATACGGATCTTCTTCGGAGATATCACGAAGAGCTTCGTTTTCAGGGTGGCGATAGAGTGCGTTTTCATCCAAGTCCATCTTGCAGTCACCGGCAACGATTTCGTTTTGTTTTGTTAGGATGAGGGGGTTGATTTCCAATAACGCTGCATCTTCTTTGATGTATGCATTGTAAATTGAGTTTACAAGAGCAGAGAAGGACTTTTGCGCCTCCGCTGGGATTCCTAAAGCAAACGCGAGTTCACGGATTTGAGAACCTTGGATTCCGATTCCTGGATCAATTTGTATTTTGATGATTTTTTCTGGGTGAGTTTCTGCAACTTCCTCGATTTCCATTCCACCTTCGGTAGAAGCCATGATGATGGTTTTACGGAAAGCACGATCGAGTAGAATGGAAAGGTAGTATTCCTTTGCGATTTCAAGACCTTGTTCCAAATAGATTTTTAGAACTTTTTTTCCTTCTTCACCGGTTTGAGGGGTGATGAGTTGCATCCCGAGAATTCTCTCAGCAGCAGCTTTGGCGTCTTCTTTGGTTTTGGCAACCTTGACACCGCCACCTTTTCCTCGTCCACCAGCGTGGATTTGGGCTTTCACCACCACTACGGGTGATTTTTGGACAACTTCGCTATATGCCTTTTCGAAATCACCGACTGTGTCGATGACCTTTCCGAAGGGAACGTTGGCATTGTGTCTACGTAGGATTTCTTTGGCCTGGTATTCGTGGACTTTCATGGATTTCCTTATGTCATTGGTACGTCCGAAGGGCATGCCGACGGATCACTAGGGTAAGGCTCGTGGGTCGGGTGAGATTGTCAAGAGAGAATGGGGAGATCTTCTCATCCAAACTCTGGGTTAGAAGTTTTCTTTAGTTGTACAGAAATAGAACAAGGGGGATTAGATGTAGAGCGATTCGTCGGGAACATCGGGGAGTAACACGGTGAACGTGGAACCTTTCCCTTCTAAGCTTTCGACCGTGATGGTTCCGCCAAGAACTTCCACCTGGGATTTTGTAATAAAGAGTCCGATCCCCCGAGCATCTTCATTTTTATGAAAGGTTTTAAACATTCCAAAGATTTTATCCCCGTGTTTTTCTAAATTGATTCCAAGGCCATTGTCTTCAAAGACTAGAGAAACTTGGTTGTCTTTTTTATGCGCAATGATCCGAAGGAATGCTCCTTCTTTCAATCGTACGTACTTAACAGCATTAGAGATTAAGTTCAGAAGGATACTTTCTAAATATACAGGGATGATCTTGAGACTTAAATTGGTTTCTAAATTTAGGATGATTTGGATTTTTCTAGACTCAATGGATCCTTTCAGGATGTTTAATGTTTTCTGAATTTCTTTTTCCAAATAACAAACTTCCATTTGTTTGTTTAACATCTGTCCTATGGAAACAATATCATTTAGATGGATGATGGTTTCATTCAATTTATCCGCAGAAGTATGTAACATTTCCATGATACTTTTTTTTTCTTCGTCGGTTGGATTTTCTTCTAACAAACCAATGAGCGATTTAAAATTAGCGGAGTGTTGTCTGACATTATGTGAGATGATATAGGCAAAATTCTGCAAACGACTATTTTGGATCCCAGTAAAATGTAACATCTTATCTGTATTCTCCATCGCCTCTACCGTTTCAGTGATGTCTTCCAAAAGGAAAGAAAACTGGTTGGATGTGAGAATGGAGGTTCGGAGTGAATAGACTTTTTTTATACTTGCATCTTTCGGAAAAAGTTCCTCATGACCTAAAAGTATGCGAGAAGGTTTCCCTTCCGTTAACGAGTGAAGAATCTGCGAAAAAAATCCATCCGATTGGAAAGTAGGAAATAAATCTAAAATCGTTTGTGTATTTTTTTGATTTGGTTTCTGGTTTAAAATAGACAGGGCATTTTCATTTGCATAGATTAGGTGACTTTCTAACGAGAGTTCTGCGGTTGGTGACTCAAAAACAAAAACCGCATGGGGAAGGCTATTGGCAAATAAAACAAAGGTAGTGGGCAGATTGTTTTTTAGAGAAAACATAAGGGTTCTGACTTTTGCAAGGAAAACTACCCTTACCTCCCATTTGACGCGTCAATTTCCAAAATTATGTCATTCTTTTTTGGTTAAAGTTTGTTCCAATAAGGGGAAAGGCGGAGGGAATCACAGAACTTTCCCTTTGAATTGGTTTTGATGAGATCAAGCCGGTTGGCCCCATGGGGTGCCAAATAGATATCTCCATCGGCACTAAGCGCACCGCCTCGGTAGGCAGTGGCGCCACTGGGATTTGCAAAAAGAGTCTTGATGCTATGTTCTTTGGTATCAATCGATACGAAATCGGTATATCCATAAGGAACGGGATAAATTTTTCCATTGGGGGCAAGAACGGCACCATTGAACATGTCAATGGTAGGACTCGAGAGGTATAGAGGAGTCGAGATTTGATTCGTGGTCGTGTCAAGATAAATCACTGGCAATGAGTTATATGGGATCATATAGATTCGGCCATTGGGGGTTAGTATCCCTGCAATATATCTATTAGTTCCTGCGAACACATATGGGTGGGTCGTTACTGAATCGTCCTTAGTGTCCAGAATATACATTGTATTTGTTGTGAATGGGATGAAATAAATTTTACCATCGGGAGTGAGTACGCCAGTTGAAAAACCTCCCGAAGTAGGCGTTGCTACTGTACCAATTGTTTCCTTAATTGTATCATAATAACGAATGATGGTTTGGCTACTTGGTACAAAATATATTTTACCGTTAGGTGCGTATATTGCCCCGTTATAGGCGGCTGCACCCATAGACTGAGTCGCTAATACTTTTTGTTGGTTTGCATTAGTAGTATCGATGGTGAGGAAATCACCGGATACATGTGGAGATAGATAAATTTTTCCTGCAGGTCCAAGAGAACCTCCAATAAAGGCAACACCACCTGCTGAGGCACCGGCATTGGCATAAGTTTTGGCGCTGGGGTTAATGGATAAAAACATTGTGGAATCATAAGGTAGAAAATAAATTTCTCCATTCGGTGCATTGAGTGCCCCTTGGAAGGCTGTCGTGTAAGAGCTCCCTATGATTGCCTGTATTGTTTCCGATCTATATTGCGATAAAGATTCTGATCCCTCTGATCCCAGAGCGAATTGTGATTCCATCTCTGCTTTCACTTGGGGCCAATTTTCTGCTAAATGCGTTTCTTCGTAAGAAAGTTCACAAGCGGGCAACTTTAAGGCCAGATTGTACCCACATTGGTTACTTTTGTCTTTAGAGATCAGCCTGTAAAAAAGGTTGGGTAGAAAAATTGAATCTTCTAAGTCGCAAGCATTGTCTGCTTTTGGTTTTGCGCAAGAAAGGAAGAGGGAAAGAAGAAACCAGGAAATCAAAAATCGATTCATATAATAATGATTAAGTTAACCTGGTATAAGAAAGGGGAGTCCAGAATCAAGCGAGAAAGATATTTCTTAACCTTACGGATGAGTCCGTAGTAAAAACTTGGATTTTTTTTATCACGGTTGACTCTGTTCAAATCATTAACTCTGCTGAACGATTGTGCAAAAGGTTCTAAAGATGAATGTTTTCTTTTATTTTGTTTTTCTATGCATTTTTGCCATCGGCCTAGATGCAAAAGACGAAAGGATTACTAAAAATGAAAATTGGTTTTTATACCAATTTCGTCTTCCCGAATCGGCGCCGGAAGACTTTCAAGAATGGGATTCCATGTTGGTTCCCTCTCCGTCTGACTACGAATTGCCTAAAAACTTACCTGTAGGTGAATCCTTAACTTCTGAAGGAGGAAAAATCAATTTTTCTTCTAAGTCCAATTTTATTTGGGAGTTGGCAGATGGTTCCGTTTTCACACAAAGAGACGGAAGTTGGGAATGGAAAAATAATACACATACTGTACGTTCTGCCATTGGTTCCCATGCTTTATGGCAATCACTCCATTCCATTCAGTTTCCGGATGGAACCATTGTAACAAAACATAAAATTCCAAAATCAAATACAAATCAGTACACTTATCAAAAGAAAAATAAAGAGGGGCAGTTTTTGTTTTTTGACATTGTCCATCCCAAAGAATGGGGAACAGAACGTACTGTTGTCGGAGTATTTGATATTACATATTCACCAATTTGGAGTTTGGTTGTTGAATCTCTACGTGAAACCAACCGGATGACAGATTTTCTAAAAAATGCAGAAGATGAGTTTGGTTTTCGAGCCGAAAGGATCAAAGTAGTTTTACATGAATCAAAAGAAAAATTTTGGATTTATGCCGGAAAAGATCCTAAAACAAAAGATGATTGTACGGGATTTTCCTATAAGAGTTTTTTTACTCTTTGTCCATTAACCGGAATTTTACTTTTAAAATCAGAAAATCAAACATTGGATGATTTTAATAAACAGAATTATCATTTCCGCGCATGGAAACATGATACTTTACATTACATTCAATCGCAACGTTGTGACCAACTTGGATCACCCACGCAAGGAATGATGGAACCTTGGTTTTTAGAAGGGATTGCTGAATTGAGTGTCATTCATACCGATAAAGAACACAAAGCAGGAACTTATGAAAGTTTTTTTCAAAAATTCCTTCGCAAAAGAACATCTTTAAAAGAAGCAAATAACCCGAATCTTCCTGACTATCGTTTGGTCGGAACCATGTTTTTAGAATATCTATCACTTGTTTATGGAAACCAAAAAATTCGAAATTTTTATGAAGGAACTTGTTTTGGTAAATCATCGGAACTTTCATTCCAATCTGAGTTTGGAGTTTCTTTACAAAAAGCTACTTCAGATATGTATGATTATTTCCAAAAAAATCAAAGTTCTTTTGAGAAAGAATTTATCGAATGGCGATGGTCAGAAAAATATAAACTGAAACATAAATCGAGAACAGTCCCCGAACATTGTGCGACTTCCATTCAGACAATTCCCAAAAATCCTAATGAAATTACTGAATTTCATCAGATTCCTTGTATGATGAGAAAACAAGTTTATGACTTTAACGGGCTCGAAGGAATTTATGAAGGATGGTTTTCGGGATTATCTACAGACGGAAAAAAAGAATCCATTTTTTTATGGAAGTCCGGTGCTTATGAAATCAAATCCGAAGGGCAATCATGGACAATTGGTGGAGATGAAGAACAGTGGAATGGGAATGGAATTCTTATTGTGAATTGGAAGGGAAGTGGAGACAGACAAATCATCTTCCCAAACAAAAAGAAAGTCCATTGTTTTTATAAATCAAAAACCTGTTCGAAACCTTATGAATGAAATTTAATCGTTGTTAGAATAGGTGAGAACTTGCGACCGATTTAATATTTTTTTTCCGGAGGTTGTTAGGTTTGGAAAAAAGTTAGGATCTCTTTCTGGATCAGCGAGAAGGAGTTTTACATCCCGAATTTTTTCATAACAATCTTTCATAAAAAGTTGGTGGCCACAGCCAAGTAGGTGGTAACCTTCATGGATGAGTGTGGATTTCGGACTTGTGAATAAAAGTTGGATGGTGGATTGGTATTTTGCTTTGATGTATCCTCTGGTATTGGACTGGCCTTCCACAGCACCTTGGATTTCTAGTTTGATACCCACACCTGCAAAAATGCCAAGAGTCAAAACTTCAAAAGCCATATCCCCCCAGGTTCTACCTTTGAAATAAACAAGTCTGTCACAATCTTTTGTTAGGGGAGTCGACATTAGGTATCCTAAGATATCGGTACCCCAAAATCCAGGTCTTTGTAACACTTGTAAATGGATGGGTTCTACTTTTAATTGGTAAAGAGATAACTCTTCATTCCATGCCGTAAATAAATCTTTGATTTCTTCTTTCGTGATGTCTGGTTCTGTGAAAAGGCAAACGCGAATTGTTTCTTCTTTACCAAAGGAAATATTCTCTCGGATTTCTTTCTCGTGGAATCCAATGGTTGTACATTGAAAAATAAATAGGAGGAGAATATAAGGAAATGGTTTTAACATTTTTAGTAGAGAATTCAATTTTCCCTAAGGATTGTTTTTTCGCCAAACCTTAAAAATCGGAAACACAACGAGTTCGGTTGTACGAGGCATTTGATTTTGCATCCCCCCCTCCGCCGGAAGTATCGAATGCAACTATAAATGCATTTTCTGGAGTGGAAAGTAAGGTTGTAGATGTCCAGTAAAAGACACCTGGGACAGCTGCTGTGTTTGGAAAGTAGATAGGATCAAATCCAGGACTTCCATAAGTGAGGTAAAAATCTAGCAAACTTCTAAGTTCCGAAGCATTGGGAAGACGCCAAGTTTTTCCAACAAGGTTTAAATTCCGACAGTAATTGATAGCATTTTCCCAATCGAGTATGAGGTCCGTTCCACCAGTGCAGGTAGTGAGGTTGGTTTGGCCCGCTGTACATCTTTGCCAAACTAGAGATGTGTCTAGGTCAAGAATCGTTCCATCATCATTGTTTTGAAGGCGTTTGTTTTTAATAGGCAATGAATTCGAAACACAACGTAAATGGTGGTAGTCAGAAAAAGCACCTGTTCCAATGGAAGATTGAATGAAGGTAGCGTTAAATGTTCGCGATACAGGTGTGCTTATCGTATTTGTTTTAAAATTAAAACTGTCAGTGACAGGAAAAAATGTCTGATCGATCGATGGATTTTCTAAAGCATAATGATACGTACTTAAATATTCGTAAATTTCTGGAACTCTCCAATCGGTGCGATTTGCAAATCCAGATCCCGCATTGAGGCTGGCACATTCTGCTAGGGCAGGTGAATATTGAAAGGATGTCGTACCAGGGGTTGTGCACCCAATCCCTGTTTTTCCTATTTGGCAACTGGTCCAAACGAGGCCTGTATTGAGATCTGTTGTGATTTCTCCACCGGCGACAAGGGTCGGGCCAATAAAACTTTGAGAGATCCCTTTTTGAAGGCTACCATCTTGGCCAAGGATGACCGTACAACTTGGATCTAGATTCGGTGGAGTAGCACCATCATAACAAGTTGTTTGGTTGGTTTTTAAAGTGAGTTTTCCCATCCAAGCAGGTTGGTAAGTACAACTGGCACTCCCTTTTGGGTTACTAGCAGTAATGGTATAAGAGATTCTGTTTGCCATCCAGCCAGAATAACTGCCTTGGAGGGAATTGCCAAAAGGAGAAAAGAAAATTCCTTCTGGAAGTGGGGGTGAGGAGGAAAAACTCAACCGATTGCCATCGGATTCAAAACCTTCAAAAAAGAAACTTCCATTCACCTTGGGTGTGAGTGGGGGACAAATTAAAAATGTGGGTGGATCAACTTTTAAGACCAGCCCGCAATGGGGCGTCTCATCGAAGTTAACGTATCTAACAAGTAAACTTTCTAAGTAAGCGTCTGATTTTGGATCACAAAGGTTATTGAGGTTTGACCTCTGGCAAAAAAATGAGAGAAATAGAACCAGAAAAGTACAGATTGTTCTTTTGGTTCTTGATAACATGAAAACTTGCACGAAGGAGATGATCCTTCCTCTGATTTCTTAGGGATTTAATCAAGAACTTTCTTTTTGTAGTCTTCAATTTGTAATTTAAAACTTTCGATCCGTTTGGAATCAGCGGTTAGAAAAGAAGTGAGGCCTAAAGTTTTTTCCGCCTTAGGCAAATTGCCTATTAAAAGATACAATTGTACAAGGCGCAATAAGTTGGACAAGTGGCCTGGATTACGAAGCCGAATCCTTTCCCCCATATCAATGGCCTTCCCATATTCTTTGGTTTGTTTGTAAGTGAAGGATGCCAAATAAATGAGATCTGTATCTCCCGGAAATTCTTCAATATAGGCATTTAACTTTTCAGCGGCTAAACCATAGTCTTTCATTCTGACAAGGAGGCGGATGAGGGCTCTGGAAATTTCTTGGTTTTCTGGGTTGATTTTATTGGCATCGACCAAATTCTGTTTGGCTTTTTCCAATTGGCCATCTTTGATATTGGTTCTCGCCTTTCTCATCAGTTCATAGGATTCCTTTCGGATGGATCTTGCCGGGAGGCTTAAGTTTTCCTTAAAAGAAATTCGCATTAGGCTTAGGTCATCAGTGAGTTCTCCCGTTTCTAAAATGGATTTGTAAATGGATTTTAGATCTCCCTTTCCCCTTTCTACATGATGTAAAAATAATTCTTCATCATGGTTGATTTTTCGTAAATCTTCCATACTGACAAATTCGATATCGTCTCGGCCGTCGGAACCTAAAACCAAAACATCACCAGGTTGCAATTGTAAGGTGGATATTTCTAGTGAGTTTTCTTTGACAGGTGTTCCTAATTTTCTGAGTTCGGAATTGTTTTTAATGAACTCGGCTTTTTCGTTTCGGAATAAAACAGACCAAGGATGTTCTGCATTTAAATAATAAACGAGTCCTGTTTCATCATCAATGAGGCCCATTACCATGGAAACTAACATAGAACAGTCGAAACTTTCAAATATATGGTGGAGTTCTTGGTAGGCATTTTTAATCCACCTTTCTGCATATAGAAGTTTGACAGATTGGACGGCGTTGGAACGTTCTAAGATAGATTGGACAGCAGCACCAAGAACGAGAACCCCTCCAGCTCCTTGTAAAGATTTCCCCATGGCATCGGCATTGAGAAAAAAAGTATAATCCTTTCCTCGAAGTGACAAAGTCCTTGTGATACAAATATCCCCACCAATTTCATTTTCTCTCCCATGGAAGGTAAAGGTTTTCTTTTGTTTGATGAAAAAATCGGTTTTTACATTGGAACCGAGCGTTTTGTTTAAACTAAGTGGTTTGATCAGAAGGGATGTTAGAAAATAATCCCCGTCTTGTTGTTTTTTGAGTGATTCTACAATTTCTAAGCTGTTTCTGAGTTCGGAAGTTTTTGCTTCGACTAATTCTTGTAAGTTTTCCCTGATCCGTCCTACTTCTCTTGTTGCTTTTTCAAAATTCTCTGCAAACTGAATGAATTCTTTATCGATTGATAAAATGGGAAGGGCACCTCGTCCTCCACTCGCCAAACTATTTGCTGATTCATTGATTTGTTCTAAGGTTAAATTGATGGATTGGAAAAACATAAAAATCAAAATGACAGCTTCAAAAAAAGTCATGGTAATGAATGCTGAAATTTTCAAAAGACTTGCATTTTCAAAAGAGATAAATACAGCGAGGACACTGAGTGATAATAAAATAAGGATTAGTAAAAAAATAAACTTTCCCTTTAGGCTCATGATTCCATAATTTTTATGAATGGTTACATCTCTATACGCTAAGATCTTTTTGATCTCCACTCGTTTGGCGCCGGTAAAATAATCGGAGATGATATAAGAAAATCCTCCGTATACAAAAACGGCCGCAAGCCAACCAATAAAAATGAGAGCCAGTTCATAAATTGGATATTTGTAAATGAGATAGGTGATCATTACCGACAGGAAAACAAAACAAGCATAACGAACTGCAGCAAACATATTCTCTTTAGGAAAATCAATGATGGATTTTAAAATATTTTCTAATTCAAGAATGTCCTTGTGGCGAATCGTTTCGTTGGGCCTCAGTGTTATGTTTAATTTTTTTGTATCGGAACGAAAACCTTGGTAACCAATTGGTGCCAAAATTCCAAACTCTATACTATGACCAAGGGCTGCCATTAAGGTAGTCACAACAAAAACCAAAACCACTTCCGGATGGTTTGCCATTGTGAAATCAGGGATGAGGGCTGATCCAAAAAAGTAAGCATAAAAAGCCCCAAAAAAGGCACCTAGCAGGGAAAAAAATACAATGGCAAAACTATAAGATATGTATTTGTAGAAGAATTTGAAAATCCGATCAAAAAAGCTGCTCATTCCGAATCTCCAGGGAACACAAAATTTAAGGATGAAAAATACTTAGTAAAGATTTTTTATAGAAATGTTCTAAAAAAGTTAGACATCTTATCAAAAAGAACTTTATTCCGAATCTCTCCCATATAGGTTTCAGCTATATGGAACTAAAAAACAAACGAATCGTGATTACCGGGGCCGGTTCCGGAATCGGAAAAGAAACCGTATTGCAAGTGTTAAAGCATGAGGGTGTGAAAATCCTTGCTTGTGATTTGAACGAAAAATACATTCTGGAACATCCAAACGTCATCCCATACAAATGCGACGTATCTAAAAAAGAAAATTTAGATAAATTATTGAAAGATGCAGATAAAAAATTGGGTGGAATTGATATTTTTTATGCGAATGCAGGTTTTGCTTATTACGAAGTAATTTCGAATGCTGATTGGGACAGAATTGATCGAATCTATCGAACCAACGTATTTTCTCCCTTATACACTCTCATCACTCTCAATCATACAAGGAAAGATCCGTTTTTATTTGTGGTCACAGCTTCTGCCATGAGCCATTTAGCACTTCCTGGTTATGCACAGTATTCTTCTACAAAAGCTGCGGTTCGTTCTTTTATTGATGCCTACCGTTATGAATTAAAACCGGGAAACCGTGTGATGGTTGTTTATCCAATTGCAACTAGAACCAAGTTTTTTGATTCTGCTGGGAAAAAAGTTCCTGTTCCTTTCCCAAGCCAAACGGCAGAAACTGTGGCTAAAAAAGTAGTGAATGGAATTTTATCCGATTCCAAAGAAGTGTATCCTTCTTTTCTTTTCCGTTTCATCCAAGTGTTAGATCGGTTTTTGTTTTTCATCCTACCGGTTTATCAAAAAATTGAAGCCTCCAAATTGGATTCCTTAAAAAAATAAGTTTACCGCTTCGTGGATTCTAAGTTTTCAAAAGGCGAAGGGTTGGACGGAAAAAAAACGGAGAGAAGTCTCTCCGCTGAGGAGACCTTTGTCGAAGCAGAACTTTTGACAACCATCATGAACGTCAGTTCCACTGCCATGACAGTTTTGAATGCAAAGGGGCAGATTCTTTATGCGAATCCAGCTTCTGAATCAGTTCTCGGAATTAAGTTGAACGATATCCTTTCTCGAACCTTTGATGCACCTGAATGGAAAAATACTTCCTTGGATGGTGCACCTTGGAGAGAGGAAGACCAACCCTTTAATATTGTTCTAAAAACAAAAAAACCAGTCACAGACATTCGCCACGCCATTGAAGATTCTTCTGGAAATAAAAAATACCTTTCCATCAATGGATCTCCCGTCTTCAACAAAGAAGGAGAAATTTCTTTTTTAGTTTTTTTAGTTACTGATATTACAGAAAATGTTTTAAAACAAAAAGCCTTAGAATATAGTGAATCTAAATATCGTATGATCACCGAACTCTCGTTAAGTTTGGTTTATGATATGGACATTCGTACAGGAAAAAACCATTGGGGTGGGGCCATCGAAGAAATCACTGGTTTTTCAGCAGAAGAATACCAAAAGTTTGGATTTTCCGAATGGTTTGCCTCCATCCATCCAGACGATAGAGAAACTACTTTAAAATTGTTTCGAGAATCTTCGGAAAACCATCAGAAGTTTTCTGCAGAATACCGTTACCAAACAAAGTCGGGTAATTACGTATACATTGAAGACAATGGAATTTTTTTATATGATGAAGTTGGATTAGCCTATCGTTTGCTTGGTGCCATGATCGATCGCACCAAACAAACCGAAGCCAGTTTTGCTCTAAAAGAATCGGAATCCAGACTGGTTATGGCACTTGATGCCGCAAAAATGGGAATTTGGAGTTGGGATTTAGACTCAAGGGCCATATTTTGGTCTCCGCAAACTTATCATATCTATGGATTCCCTGGGGAAAATTTTGAAGTAACAGAAGAGAAATTTTTATCCCTAATCTACAAAGAAGATCTGGAATTAATGTCAAAAGAAACAACGAATCTTTTGAATGATCCAAACAGGTCAGCATACAGGCTTCGTAACCGAATCAAACATCCAGACGGAACACTGCATTGGGTGGAAGCCATTGGAAAACTAACTAGATCCAAAGACGGCAAACCTTTGAACCTTCGAGGAACGGTTTTAGATATCACTGAAATCAAACTCAGCGAAGAAGCTTTACGAAAGTCAGATGAGAGGTTTGAAGCTTTTTATCAGTTTTCGACAGAAGCCTTTCTGATTTTTGATGCCGGAGGTTTAACAGCCAAAGATTCTAATTTTGCATTCCAAAAACTATTTGGTTATGATTTAGAAGACACTCCCAAATTAAAAATACGAAATCTTCTTTCCACAAAATCACTTCGAATCATTCGAGAAAGAATTGGATCGAACTTAGGCGGATCCATAGAAATCGTTTGTCGAAAAAAGAATGGAGATTTTTTTCCAGCACTCGTTTCTATCAAACGATTTCTATATAAAGAAACAAATTCGATTGCTTATAGTATCTTTGATTTGAGTCCCTTAAAAGAAGTAGAAGAGTTACGATTGATCAATGCAGAAATCAGAGATAAAAACAAACTCATTGAAAAACAAAAACTAGAATTAGAAATGGCGTTCGAGAATTTAAAACGAACCCAGGAACAATTGATCCAATCGGAGAAACTTGCCGCTTTAGGGCAGTTGATTGCAGGGATCGCCCACGAAATCAATAATCCCATTGGGGCAGTGAAAGCATCCAATCAGAATATGTTGGATTGGCAAAAAAGGTATGGGCTTGCTTCCCAACTCTTTCGGGAAGCCATTTTGTCAGTCCCTGTCACTGAGCAAAAAATTTTAAAAACGATTCTTGGGAATTTAGACAAACCCATTGAATTTTATACAGGAAAGGAAGAACGTCTCCGCAAAAAAAGAAATCGGGAGTTGTTTTTATCCAATGGATTTCCTAACGCACAAGCCGAAGAACTTGCTGATATCTGGGTGGATTTAGGAATCGGTGAGATTGACCCCAGTTATCTTCCTTTATTCAAATCTCATTACGTAAAAGTATTTTTAGATTATTTATCATTGGAGATCCAATTCAGAAGGAACACTCGTTCCATCCAATTGGCAGTGGATCGAATCTCTAAAATCATGTATGCTTTGAAGAATTTTTCTAGGTTTGATATGAATGGTAAAAAAAATCGAGCTTCCATTCCTGAAACGATAGAAACCGTTCTGACAATTTATCAAAACCAATTAAAACGAGGAATCAATCTAACTAAAAACTTTGAGCCAGTGCAACCTATCGATTGTTATCCGGATGATCTTTTGCATGTTTGGACTAATTTAATTTATAATGCACTCCAGGCCATGTCGTTTATTGGAGATTTAGAAATTACCGTGAAGGATTGTGCCGAAGAAATTTTGGTTTCTTTTAAGGACTCAGGCCCAGGGGTTCCCAGTGAGATCCAATCAAAAATCTTTGAACCATTTTTTACGACCAAACCACCGGGAGAAGGGAGTGGGCTTGGACTTGATATCGTGAATAAAATTGTGAAACGTCACGGAGGTAGGATTGAACTTTCTTCTGTGCCTGGAGAAACGATATTTTCTATTTACCTTCCGAAAAATGTTTAAGAATGCATTGCTTTGGAAATAGTAGTGATGAGTTCTTCTTCGTCCCAAGGTTTTTTTAAACAAACAATCGGGCCAATTTCTGAGTTTAATTCTTCCATTGATTTTTGGTCAGCAAAACCAGTGACAATCACCTTTTCAATCTCTGGATAGGAATGGTGAACCTTTCGTAAAAATTCATCTCCATTCATCCCAGGCATGGACCAATCGGTGATGATGATGGAAACAGAACATCCTTCTTCTTCTAGTTCCTGGAGAAGATCCCAAGCTTCCTTTGCATTGTCTGCTGTGAGGTATTTGTATTTTTCTCCGAAATGTTGTCTGACTTGTGACTTCATACTCAGTAAAATGATGGTCTCATCATCTACAAAGAGAATGGCATTTTTTTTATTTTTAGTCTCAGTCTTAATAACCACAGGGCAATGTTATACCTGTTTCTCCTTGGATTGCAAGTAAATCTTGCCAAATTCTTCCATTTTCTATTTTTGTAGCATATGACATCTTATCCCAATCTTCTCTCCCCTTTATCTTTAGGATTCACAACTCTACGAAATCGAACCATTATGGGCTCTATGCACACAGGTTTGGAAGAAGCTCCGAATGGATATGAACGAATGGCCGCATTTTATGGAGAAAGAGCCAAAGGAGGAGTCGCACTCATCGTTACAGGCGGGATTGCTCCCAATGCAGCAGGTCGTGTGTCTCGCGGTGGCGGGGTTATGGATACAGAAGAAGAGGCAAAACACCACCGAGTTGTGACTGAGGCAGTCCACAAGGAAGGCGGAAAAATTGCCATGCAAATCCTACATACGGGAAGGTATGGTTATCATGATAAAATTGTTGGGGCATCCAACCTCAGAGCTCCCATCAATATGTTCAAACCCCATCCTCTCACAGAAGAAGAAATTTATCAAACCATAGAAGACTTTGCGCGCTGTTCGGAACTTGCTAAGTTAGCAGGATATGATGGGGTAGAAATTATGGGGAGTGAGGGTTACCTCATCAACCAATTCATTGCCAAACGTACAAACAACAGAACAGACGATTGGGGTGGCAGTTTTGAAAACCGTATTAAGTTTCCCATTGAAATTATCAAAGCAGTTCGCAAACGAGTGGGAACGGACTTTATCATCATTTACCGTCTGTCGATGTTAGACCTTGTAGAAGATGGTGGCAATATTGACGAAGTTCTAATTCTCGCTAAAGAAATTGAAAAGGCTGGAGCTACCATCATCAATACAGGGATTGGTTGGCACGAAGCAAGAATTCCTACCATTGCCATGATGGTTCCGAGAGCTGCATTTACCTGGGTCACAGCAAAAGTAAAAGGTCACGTAAATATTCCGCTTGTGACTTCCAACCGTATCAATACTCCAGAAATCGCTGAATCTGTTCTTGCCGCAGGTGATGCAGATTTGGTATCGATGGCAAGACCCTTCCTTGCTGATTCCGCTTTTGTTAACAAAGCGGCTGCAGGTAAATCGCTAGAGATCAATACTTGTATTGCTTGTAACCAAGCCTGTCTCGATCATATCTTCCAAGGAAAAATTTGTAGTTGTTTGGTGAATCCTAGAGCTTGTCATGAAACCGATCTTATCATTACAAAAACATCCAAACCAAAAAAGGTAGCAGTTGTTGGTGCAGGTCCTGGTGGGATGGCATGTTCCACAACACTTGCCGAACGTGGACATTCTGTAACTTTGTTTGATGCTGGGGCTGAACTTGGCGGACAATTAAACATTGCTCGTCGAATTCCCGGAAAAGAGGAGTTTAAAGAAACCATTCGTTATTTTGGAGAGATGGTTAAAAAACATGGAGTGGAACTTAAACTCAATACTTTTGTTTCAGCAGAAGATCTCATTAAACAAGGGTTTGACGAAGTAGTGCTTGCAACGGGAGTCATTCCAAGAATTCCAGAAATTCCCGGGATCAATGGTTCCAATGTACTTAGTTATGTAGATGTTGTTTTAAAAGGAAAACCAGTGGGGAAACGAGCCGTTGTCATGGGAGCCGGTGGGATTGGATTTGATGTCAGTCTTTTGTTAACTGATGCAGGCCATGACTTCACGAAAGAAAACTATCTAAAGGAATGGGGAATCAACCAAAACATAGCAAAGGATGGTGGACTTGGAACCAAAGACACTCCGCATTCTGGTAGAGAAGTCACCATGTTAAAACGTTCCAATAGTAAATTTGGTGCCACTCTCGGAAAAACTACTGGTTGGATTCATAAAACCTCACTAGAAGATAGAAAGGTAACTCAAATCTCTGGGGTTACGTATAAGGCAATTGAAGCTGACGGTGTTGTCATTGAAGTGAAAGGGGAATCTAGAAAAATTCCATGTGATACAGTTGTTGTTTGTGCGGGACAAGACCCCAATCGTACATTACTGGCACCTTTGGAATCAGCAAAAATTCCTGTGCATTTGATTGGTGGGGCAGACCTTGCATCAGAACTAGATGCAAAACGTGCGATTGACCAAGGGACAAGACTCGCCGTAACCATTTAGAATTTTGATGAATACAAAACGTCCGCTGAAAATTTCGGTAAAGAATTCTGAATTTCAGATCCTTATGGCACTGCGGACGAACCGTTCCAAACGAAGCCAGGAAAAGGAAGTTTTTGTCGAAGGAACGGAGAACATCAAACAATTGATTTCTGCTCGTTGGCAGATCACTCGGATTTTATTTCGGGATGGTGTGAATTTATCAAGTTGGGGAGAGTCTGTTTTAAAGTCAAACCCCTCGGCAAAACAGTTGGAAGTATCTCCTGAATTGTATCTGGAACTTTCTGAAAAAGAAAATCCTTCTGAGTTAATTGTTACCGCAAAAATTTCCAGTTACGATTTACGGGATCTTCCTGAAATTAAAAATCCATTTTATTTACTTTTTGATCGACCAAGTGATTTAGGGAACTTTGGTTCGATTTTGCGATCCGCAGATGCTTTCTCAGTCGATGCGGTTTTTGTTTTGGGACATGCAGTCGATGTATATGAACCTAAAGTCATTCGTGCAAGTCTTGGGAGTGTATTTCATACCAAAATAGTTTTTATCGAATCTCTATCTGTATTAGAAACATTTTTTAAAAAGGAAAAAGAAAGAGTTGGTCTTCAGATCGTTGGATCTGACTCGACCGGTGAATATTCGTTAGTGGATACAACTTTAAATTCTCCGATCCTTGTCATTTTAGGAAATGAAGCTAAGGGGATGAGTGTACATTTACAATCTCTTTGTGATTTCATTCTTAAGATCCCGATGTATGGAGTGGTGAATTCTCTAAACGTATCTGTAGCCGGTTCCATTTTACTTTGGGAAATAAAAAAGAACCGGAAATAGTTTAAAGTAGGTAATTTGCAGGAAAATTTAGCGGCAGGTGGCAATAGTCCCGTCAGGATTGTATTTCACGCTAGCCCCTGATGTGAATTGGATGTATTTGACTCCGTCTACACAAACTTCATCATAACCAAAGTATTTGGCACAACCACGGGAAATTGTCCCGCATCCAACAAAAAATAAACTAAGGAAAAGAAGAATTCGTATGGGTTTAAGTGGTTTCATGATAAGCTCCATGTCCCGTAAATACTCCGTTCCATATCTCTTCTAATTGGGAGATATGGGCCGTAAGTTGGTTTCTATGATACAAAACTGTATTCAACTTCTTTAAATTATGAAGTGATTTTGGCAAATGGTAAAGTGTTTCTTTGGTATGAATGATTTGGTTTTCCCAGTCAATGAGTTTGAAGTTTTTTAGTTTGGAAAATATGGATTCCAATTGAATCTGAAAAGTTTCTCCTCTCAGTTCGGAAGCAAGGGTGATTTCAGGGAATGAAATTTCGATTTGTTTTTTGAGTTTTAAAAGTAATTCGACAAACTGTTGTTGTTTGATTTTGGTTTCTTTTCCAAATTTTAATAAAACAAAAGAGGTTAGGTTTCCTAAAGTGACTGTATAGTTTTTTCCAAGTCTTTCGCCCACAAGACGTACAACTTGGTCGGCGGAAAAATCCGGATCAAATTGAAATGGTTTTCCATATTTGATATATAGTTTTGTTTTTTTATAAGAAAGATGATCGTAAGTCAGTGTAAAACTATTAAAATGAAGTTGGCCGATTTTGGATTTGATATAATAGGCACCACGTTTCACTTGGTTTAGGAAACCATCGTGGTTGTAGGTTCCTTCTGGAAACATAAACAAGTTTCGACCTTTTTTAATATGAGCCACAAGGTCATTCCACTCATTATCTACCTTATCTCGTAACTCTCCTTTTTTGATTAGTTCCCTTGTATTGTCGCGAAATGGACGTTTGATGGGGACGGCTCCAATATAACGTAATAAAAATGGAATGATTTTTGTAGCATCAATGAATCGGAAAATCCATTTGATGATTCCTTTGGCACGAAATTCTTTTTGTAAAAACCCTGGTTCTAAAATGTCTTCTCTTGCTGGAATGATCATTTTGATTTTTGGTTTGAGTCTCGGATAAACCATCGAAAGTGAAACAACATCTGCTTCTGATACATGATTGCAGAGTAAGGCAGAAGGATAGGGTGTTTCTAAGTGATTGTCTGCGTCTGAAAAATTTTCTTCAATGGAATGGAAAACGAGACTTTTAGTGAAACTCACGAGTTTGATTAGAAAATCGTAAGTAACCGTTCTTTTTTTAGGTTTCATTACCATTGGTATTCCTTTGGGTAGGTCTTTCGTCAATTGGAAAGCGAGAGAAATGGATAAAGACCGTTCGGTTTCTTTTCTTTTTCTGCAAACATTGTTCATAACTTGAACAAAAGAGAATGCCTTGGTTTTTTCTTTGATGATTTTGCTTGTAAGTGTTGGAAAGGCCGTCATTGTGATCTGGGATTTTTGGTAGTTAAATGCATCGTTACTTGATTACTTTCGGAAACGTGATCCTTCTTGTGGTTTGGATTTTTTTTTCCATTTGGGTTTGGAAAAATTTAGAATTTCCGTTTGCTTTAACCGCTACCATTGCATCACAGTGCCTGATCATTTTTTTCTCCCACTTATTGAAACCAAGTTATCCAGAGAAAGTTTCTTTCATTCTTGTTACTATTTGTATCTTGGTTTTTCTTTTGTATTTTAAAGAAGAATTTCAAATCGTTAGAGAAATCGAATTGAGTTTGAAAGAGAAAAATTTGGTTTCAAATGAACCCAAAGATTTCGATCCAAAGTTTTTTTTATTAGATGGTTATCATTTGGATCCGCAGTTGATTCTAAATACCTCCATTTATAAAAAATCACATGACCATAAAGGACGGGACAATAGCCATACTTCGCATTATGTTTTGATTCCGCTCCGGTGGAAAGAGAATCCCAATGCGGAAATTCATTTCTTTGCCCTCGAGTCCAGTTTATACAGGTTTCATCATTGGCAAGAGGAGAGGGTTCATCCAAATTTTGGAGTTTTGATCCCACCTCAGGAAGACCATCAAAAATTACTAAAAGAGTTTTCCGAAAAACATTCGGTTCCACTTTCCAACTCTTTACGATTTGTTAGCTTGTATGAGTCGCCAGAGGATTGTATGCAATCTAAATTGTCTCTAGTCCATTTGGTTCTTTTTGTTTTCCCTTTCCTTTGGGCTCTAGTTGGTATTGTATCTTTTGTGTCATACTGGATCCGGAGCCGAGGGTATCCCCCCTCTGCCGGTTAGTTGGCCTGAGAATTTTTGTTCAAAACTTGAACAAAAATTTCTTTACTTCGTTCAAAGACTGAACACATTTTGTAAAAATAATGGGACTCAGGGGGCGAAGCTATGCCTGGTTCTCGTTCCCGACCTTTCTCGAAGCCTTTTTGTCATGAAAGAAAACTTCCAATACAATGACCACCACCTCAAACTTTTGCAATTGTTAGAGGAAAATCCCCATTTATCCCAGAGGGACGCATCGGATGTCCTGGGTCTTAGTTTGGGTAAAGTGAACTATATTTTGAAAGCCTTTTTGGATAAGGGCCTAATCAAAATGAATAACTTCCGTAATAATAAAAATAAACTTTCTTACACTTATCTACTAACTCCTCAAGGAATCGAAGAGAAGGCTAGAATCACCTTACATTTTTATGAAATCAAAAAACGAGAATACGAGGCCCTTAAAGCCGAAGTAGAAAAGTTAGGTGAAATTGCGGAAGAATTAATCTGATTTTAAAAATGAAATTACTTACTAATTTTTATCTTAATCGTTAATGGAAAATGCTTTAATGAATCAATCTTCAAAGATCTATGTTGCCGGTCACAGGGGACTAGTTGGTTCTGCTTTAGTAAAAGTTTTAAACCAATTAGGGTATAAAAATGTAATTGGTAGATCCCATTCTGAAATGGATTTAGCAAACCAATCTATGGTTTTGGATTATTTTGCTAAGGAAAAACCTGAATATGTTTTCCTCGCTGCCGCTAAAGTCGGTGGGATCCATGCAAATAATACTTATCCGGCTGAATTTATTTTTTCTAATCTGCAAATACAAAATAATATCATTGATGCATCCTACCGGTATGGGGTGAAAAAACTTTGTTTTTTAGGATCATCCTGTATTTATCCAAAGTTTGCAAGGCAACCCATGGAAGAAGGTCAGTTGTTGGATGGTAAACTAGAGCCAACAAACGAACCTTATGCGGTTGCAAAAATTGCCGGTATTGTGATGTGTCAATCGTACAATCGTCAATATAATACTAATTATATATCTGTTATGCCAACAAATTTATATGGACCGGGCGATAACTACCATCCTGAAAATTCTCATGTATTGCCAGCTCTCATCCGTCGTTTTCATGAAGCAAAGATAAACAAATTACCTGAAGTGGTGATTTGGGGAACTGGAAATCCTCTAAGAGAATTTTTATACTCAGAAGATATGGCAAGAGCCTGTGTTTTCCTAATGCAAAACTATGATGTCTCGGGAGATCCCAAAGGCGGCGAACATGTCAATGTTGGATCCGGAATTGAAGTGAGTATTAAAGAACTTGCAGAAACAGTAAAGGCGGTTGTTGGTTTTCCGGGAAATTTAACCTTTGATCTAACAAAACCAGATGGAACACCTAGGAAACTTCTTGATGTATCGAAACTTCATCGAATGGGCTGGAAACATGAAGTGGAGCTACGGGCAGGGGTGGCTTTGGCTTATGAAGATTTTTTACAAAAACAAAATTGATGAGTGGAGTCGTGCTTTATCAATGAAAATTGTATTTTTTTCGATATAATAACATTTACGTATGCATAAAATTTTTGTTTCTACTTTTCCATTTTGCCGAACAAGTCCTAAGGCTCTAGAGGTTTTGGAGTCAAATGGTTGTCAGGTGGTTGTTAATCCACTTGGTCGAAAAATGAAACCGTCTGAGGTAACCGAGGCGGCGCAAAATTTTGACGCTTTGATCGCCGGTACAGAAGAATTAACTCCTCTAGTGACAACTACGAAGTCATTAAAATTAATCTCTCGTGTGGGAGTTGGTTTAGATAGTGTTCCATTGGATCTCTGCAAAGAGAAAGGAATTTCTGTTGCTTATACACCAGATGCCGTTTCTCCTGCTGTTTCTGAGCTTGCCCTAAGTTTGATTGTGGATACAATGCGGAAGGTGACTTATTCAGACCGAGAGATTCGACGAGGTGAATGGACAAGGCCTTATGGTGAAAGGATTGGTGGTTCTACCATTGGAATTTTAGGATTTGGAAGGATTGGCAAACGAGTTGCTTCCCATCTTTTAGGTTATTTGCCAAAGAAAATTTTGGTTTGTGATCTGTTAGACCAAACTGAATCGATAACTCTATTCAATGATTCAGCATGCCAGATCGAAAAAATGAATGGAATGCTTGGGAAAAACTGGAGTAAAACTACTGTTGAACAAGTTAGTTTTCAAACTTTACTAAAAAAATCTGACGCGCTTACCATTCACCTTCCACTAACAAAAGAAACTAAAGATTTACTAAATTATGAGAACTTATCACTGATGAAAGCTAGTGCCGTTTTGATTAACACTGCTAGAGGCGGAATTGTTAATGAAAATGATTTATACAAAGTTTTAAAAGATAACTTAATTTCCGCAGCCGCAGTGGATGTATTTGAGGAGGAACCTTACAAAGGACCACTTTGTGAATTGGAAAATATAATTCTAACGCAACATATGGGTTCTTGTTCCAACGATTGTCGGGAAGACATGGAGAGGGAAGCTGCAGAAAATGTGGTTGGGTTTTTTAGTGGCGGAAGTTGGGAGAGGGTGGTATGAGGGTTCTTTCGGAAGAATACAGAAAACTTTGGAACTTGCTTTCAAAGAGAAGGAAAGTGCAGTATTTCCTTGTATTGATTTTAATTATCATAACAGCTTTTGCAGAGGTATTGAGTCTTGGGGCAATTATTCCTTTTTTGGGAGTTTTAATCTCTCCCGAAAAAGTCTTTGAAATTCACGAACTTCAGTTTCTTTGGGAAATTTTAAAAATCAAAAACTCAAATGAGATTCTTTTGCCGATCACCTTTATATTTGCAATAGGGGCACTTATTGCTGGTTTGTTTCGTTTATGCCTGCTATATATAACAACACGCCTTTCCTTTGCTATAGGAGCTGATCTTAGTGTAGAAATTTATAAGAGAACACTCTATCAATCTTATTTTGACCATGTCTCCAGAAACAGCGCTGATGTAATTAGTGGGATAACCTCAAAGGCAAATGGTGTTGTGTTTTATGTCCTTCAGCCAATATTAACTTTAGTATCTTCTGTGTTTTTATTATCAGTTATATTATTGGGTTTGTTTTCTATTGATCCATATATCACGACATTAGCGTTTGCGATTTTTTCTTTGCTTTATCTTGTGATTGCTTTCAACGCTAAGAAAAAACTTTCTCGAGATGGTAAAATTACAGCGCAAAGCCAAACTATCCTTCAGAAATCATTACAGGAAGGTTTAGGAGCCATTCGTGATGTTATCCTTGATGGAACTCAGCGTTTTTATATAAATCTCTATTCTCAAGCTGACATTCCTTATCGCAGGGCACAAGGTAATAGTCAATTTGTGAGCACGAGTCCGAGATACACAATTGAAGCACTTGGGATTGCCTTGATGGCGATTTTTGCCTATCAACTAAGTTTGTCATCAACTAATCTTCTCAATGTAATACCACTCTTGGGCTCATTGGCTATGGGTGCACAAAGGATGCTCCCGGTTTTGCAACAGTGTTATTCAGCATGGGCTTATCTGAAGATTGGTAAACCAACACTTATTGATGTTATTAAACTATTGGATCAACCATTTTCGGTAATTGAGCGTAATGCTGAAGAATCTTTCAGCGAGCGAATGATTCTAAGATCTTCCATCGAACTCAAGGATGTATCGTTTCGGTATGGGGATGGCTTACCTTTGGTTATAGACCGTGTTTCATTGAAGATTGAAAAAGGGCAAAGAATCGGTTTTGTAGGTAAGACGGGTAGCGGAAAAAGTACTTTGATAGACATTGTAATGGGTCTATTAACTCCAACAGATGGTAATTTGTGTGTCGATGGAACTACCGTTGATCAAAAAAATGTGAGCGAATGGCAACGGAACATAGCACATGTTCCCCAGTCTATATACCTATCAGATAGTACGGTTGCAGAGAATATTGCCTTCGGAATTTCTATAGACGAAATAGATTTTAATAGGGTTAGAACTGCTGCGCGCAAGGCTCAGATTGCAGATCACATAGAATCTCTGAAACTGGGTTATAATACCATTGTGGGTGAACGTGGAATCAAACTATCTGGCGGTCAAAGACAAAGGATTGGAATTGCCAGAGCATTATATAAAAATGCAACTGTGATTGTCTTTGATGAAGCGACGAGTGCGTTGGATAATGAAACAGAGAAAGCAGTCATGGAATCTATCGATGGGCTTGGAAAAGAATTAACCATTTTAATGATTGCACATAGGTTATCTACAGTTGAGAATTGTGATAAGATTGTGAGAATGGATAGCGGTCGGGTAGTGTCTGCGTGAGACGAAACGCCGTAGACGTAATTATTGTTTATCGGAAATATAAGGTTATATAAAGCTTCGTAAGACTGATATTCAGAGCATATTTTTTGATTAAATCATAGTAAATCAATTACAAACTAATTTCTATTTCTTAAAAAATCTTCAAAAAACTAAAACAAATATTATGATCCCATACGGAAAACAAAACATTAACCAATCGGATATTGATGCTGTTGTAAGTGTCTTGCAATCGGAATTTTTGACTCAAGGTCCATGGATTCCTAAGTTCGAAAAGATTGTTTCAACTTATTGTGGCACCTCATACGCTACCGCAACAAACTCTGCGACAGCGGCTCTTCATATCGCATGTTTAGCGTTAGGTGTCAATAAGGGCGATATTGTTTGGACTTCTCCAATTAGTTTTGTTGCAAGCGCAAACTGCGCACTTTATTGCGGTGCAGAAATTGATTTTGTTGATATTGATTCCAAAACTTACAACATCTCCGCAGACAGACTTGCTGAAAAGCTGGAGATCGCTCAGAGAAATAATAAACTTCCAAAAGTTGTAATCCCTGTTCATCTTGCTGGTCAGTCTTGTGAGATGGAAAGGATATTTGAATTATCAAAAAAGTATGGTTTTTATATCATTGAAGATGCTTCTCATGCGATAGGTGGAAAATATAATGGCGAGCCTATTGGTAGTTGTAAGTATAGTGATATTGCCGTTTTTAGCTTTCATCCAGTAAAAATAATAACAACAGGGGAAGGAGGTATGGCGTTAACTAACAGTGAAAAATTAAACGGAATTATGCAAAGATTGAGAAGTCATGGGATCACTAGATATCCGGCAGAAATGACTCATCCCCCGGATGGTTTGTGGTATTATCAGCAAATAGATTTAGGTTATAATTATAGAATTACAGATATCCAGGCCGCCCTTGGTGTAAGTCAGATGAACCGCTTAGATGAGTTTGTTCAAAAAAGGCATTCAATTGCAAACTATTATAACGTATTATTGAAGGATCTTCCCGTAGTCACTCCTTACCAGATGTCTGATGCGTTTTCTTCTTATCATTTATATATTGTTCGGCTAAAGCTGAAAGAATTGAATATCTCTCATAATCAGATCTTTGAACGATTTAGAAACGCTGGCATTTTAGTTAACTTACACTATATACCAATTTATAGGCATCCTTACTATGAAAAAATGGGATTCAAGAAAGAAGACTATCCAGAGTCAGAGTCTTACTATTCAGAAGCAATAAGTATTCCAATTTATCCTGAGTTGACCAATGAAGAACAGAAATTTGTTGTTCAAAGTTTATTAACACCCCTCGGGCACCAGACTATTTTTTAATGAAAGATATCATTGCCATCATCCCTGCAAGAGGTGGTTCTAAACGAATTCCTCGAAAAAATATAAAAGATTTTTTTGGTAAACCTGTGATTTCATATCCGATTATGAATGCCCTTGAATCAAAGATTTTTACAGAAGTGATGGTGTCTACTGACGATGAAGAGATTGCCTCAGTTGCAAAAAACGTTGGGGCCAATGTCCCGTTTATTCGAAGTGCAGAGAACTCTACCGATTTGTCTTCGACAGTCGATGTTCTCCTCGAGGTTTTATTTCAGTATGAAAAACTAGGTAGATATTTTGAGTATGGATGCTGTATTTATCCAAGTACACCATTATTAAAGCAGGCGAGGTTGGTCGAAGGTAGGAATTTGTTATTCTCCGAAGCAGATACAGATGTAGTCATTCCTGTTTTGCGATATTCCCACCCCATACAGAGAGCCCTTGCCATTGGGAAAAACCAGGAGATTACTCAACTCGATCCTAAGATGATGACAGCAAGAACTCAAGATCTGCAAATTGCCTATCATGACTCAGGACAGTTTTATTTTTTTAGAACCGAATCGTTAAGAAAATATAAAACTATCTGGTGTCCCAATGCGAAAGGTATTGAGTTAGAAGAATCAGAAACTCAAGATATAGATACTATAGAAGATTGGAAATTGGCAGAGTTGAAATTTAGACTTTTACAAAATAAATGATATCTCTTTAATTAATTAACAGGAATTTGAAATGATAAAATATTGTACTCGATGCGTAATGCCACATACGAAACCCGATCTTCATCTCGATGATGAAGGAATTTGTAATGCTTGTCGGTCTTATGAAAAACGAACCGAAGTAGAGTGGGTTTCCCGAGGAAAGGAACTAGATCTAATTATAGAAAAATATAAAAACAAAGGATCCAATTGGGATTGCATAGTTCCGGTTAGTGGAGGTAAGGATAGTACCTATCAAGTTGTCAGAATGATACAGCTAGGTCTAAATCCCTTATGTGTTACTGCCACTACTTGCGATCTATCTGCAATTGGCAGGAAAAACATTGAGAATATTAAAAAATTAGGGGTCGATTTGGTTGAGTTTTCTCCAAATCCGATCGTTCGTGCCCAGCTAAATAAAATTGGTCTTTCTGAAGTTGGGGATATTGCTTGGCCAGAACATGTTGGTATTTTTACGATTCCTATTCGTGCTGCAGTTCAGTTTAACATTCCTTTGGTGGTTTGGGGTGAAAACTCTCAAAATGAGTATGGCGGTCCTGCTGCCGCTGCCGAGAACAATGTGTTGACGAGGAGATGGTTGGAGGAATTCGGTGGTTTGCTCGGTCTTAGAGTATCTGATTTATCCGCTACATATGGTATTAATGAAAAAAATCTAATCCCATACCAATATCCTACTGATGAAGAGCTAAAAAGAGTAGGTGTTACTGGTTTGTTTTTAGGTCATTATCTTCCTTGGGATGGTCTTTCTAATGCATTGATAGCCCAGGCTAATGGATTTCATTCCTACGGAGAGCCATGTGAAGGTTCGATGGTTGATTATGAAAATTTAGATAATCATTTCCATGGAATACACGATTACTTTAAGTTTTTAAAATTTGGATTCGCTCGGGCAACAGATCAGGCATCTTTACATATTAGGCGCGGAAGAATTACACGCAAAGATGGTATGGAAGTTGTAAGAGAAAGAGATGGTAAATTTCCTTGGACATACTTGGGTAAATCTCTTGAGGCAATGCTTGATAAAATTGATGTTTCACTACCAGAGTTTCAAAAAATATGTGATCGATTTACCAATAAGAAAATATTTCTCAAAGATTCTAGCGGGGAGCTTTTGAGGGATAAATACGGAAATCTAACAAAAGTTAACTACGACAACGTATGAAAGTTGGTGTAATTAACTATGGAATGGGGAATCTAGGTTCTGTAGTCAAAGCTGTCGAAGATATTGGATACACTTGCAAAATATTAAGCCATCCAAAAGATATTTGGGACTGTGCGAGAGTGATTCTTCCTGGGGTTGGCTCTTTCTTTGATGGAATGGCTAGGTTAAAAGACGAAGATTGGCACACAGAACTTCATCAGTATGTATTAGAAGATAAAAATGCATTACTTGGAATTTGCCTTGGTATGCAGATGTTAGCTACTTTTGGTGATGAAGGCGGTGGTCACGAGGGATTAGGTTTGATTTCCGGTCGAGTAGAGCGATTTGACAAACTAGGATGTTCGGAGCGGATTCCCCATGTTGGATGGAATGAGATTGAAGAAAAGATTTCAGATCCGTTGTTTTCCAAAATTCCCAATAAAACTGACTTTTACTTTGTGCACAGTTTTGTATTTAATTGTGAAAAAACAGAAAATATAACTTCAACCTGTTTGTATGGCTTTCATTTTCCTGCTTCAGTGCGAAATGGAAATGTTATGGGTGTCCAATTTCATCCAGAAAAAAGTTCCAAAGCTGGAAGACAGTTAATACTTAATTTTTTAGAGCAAAAAGAATGGTCAAGGTAAGAATTATTCCAACGTTACTTTGGAAAGATTTGGGTCTAGTGAAAGGTGTTGGATTCAATAGTTGGAGAAGAATTGGATCATTACTTCCTGCTATTAAAGTTTTTAACGCTAGAGATGTGGATGAGTTGATTCTGAATGATATCGCTGCCAGTGTTTCTGGCCAACCTCCAGACTTCGATACTTTGGAAGGTGTGTCTAACGAATCTTATGTTCCATTCACTGTTGGGGGCGGAATCCAATCGGTCGATGATATAACGAAAATTTTGCGGTATGGTGCCGATAAGGTCAGTATCAATTCTTCTGCATACACAAGCCCTCGTATCATTGAAGAATCAGCAAAAAAATTTGGATCTCAATGTGTAGTTGCCTCTGTCGATGTAAAACGTAGTCCAGAGGGATATTTTTGTTATAGTCATTCTGGCACCAAAAATACCGGTCAGAAAGTCATTGATTGGGTTAAAGAACTTGAAGCCAGGGGTGCAGGTGAAATCCTTTTAACTTCTATTGATCGCGATGGTACAATGGAAGGATACGATTTGGAATTAATCAGTTTAGTTACATCAAATGTAAAAATCCCTGTCATTGCATCTGGTGGAGCCGGTAACTATCAAGATATGGTGGATGCCATCTTAATAGGGAAAGCTTCTGCTGTAGCCGCTGCAAGTATATTTCAATTCACTGACCAAACACCAACAGAGGCAAAAAAATATTTGCACAAAGCAGGTGTTTCTGTACGTAAAAACTTCGAAATCGGAAATTTTTAATATTGGTAATCATATTTAGTGAAGCCTTAGTTTCTACTGGGCTCGGACACCTAGGTCGCTGTACTGCTCTTGCAGAACAATTGTTAGAGCAGGGTAAGCAAGTTCTTTTGGTAGTCCACGCGGATGAATCGTTTCCTCATTGGGATTTCCCATGTGAAATTTTAAAGACGGAATGGATTGTCGAAACAAAGTTAAATAATTTTCTTCTTAATCTTTCCGACCCAAAGCTGATCTTTTATGTCGATTCTTATTTGGCTCCTTTAGATATTTATTATATTCTAAAGACTCATTGTAGTGAATTGATTTGTATCGATGATGACAAAAGATTGGATTATCCGGAGGGATCTACGATTTTGAATCCAGGTTATCCGGGACTTTTCCTCGGATATGACAGAGAAAAATTTAAGATTATAACGGGAAAAGAGCAGGTTCTATTGAGAAAGCCTTTCCGAAAGATTCAAAGAAAAAATGAAATAAATATACCTCCCAAAAAAATACTCATCACACTTGGCGGCTCTGACCCAAATAATCTATCCGTAAAAATTTTGCAAAATTTGGCTACACTCTTTCCTGACATGGAAAAACATTTAGTAGTTGGGCCTGGATTTACTAATGGCAATGAGTTACAAAAAATAGCAGACCAGGGAACATTCTTCTATAAAGACTTAAATGCGGAAAAAATGTGTAAGTTGATGTTAAGTGTCGATTTTGCGATTACTGCAGGTGGACAAACGATGTATGAGTTGGATGTTTGCCGTGTTCCTATGATGGTTATAGAAACAGCTGAAAACCAAAGGAATAATATTAGAGGTTTTGTTGAATTTCAAGGAGTTCAGGAAATTAAAAAAAACCAATTAGAAAGGATTGGAGAATTTCTTTGCATCTGAGCGTTAGGCCAGCTACGGAAGATGACTGTAAGCTGATATTTGATTGGGCCAATGAACCTGAAGTAAGAAATGCTTCTTTTTATACCGAAAAAATTGAATGGCCGAAACATGTTAGTTGGTTTTTGCAGAAGTTAAATGATCCAAATTCGCTAATTCTAATCTTTGAAGTTGATGGGTTAAATGCTGGTCAGATTCGGTTTGATAGAAATGGGGAATATTTCGAAATAGACTATTCTATCGATATTAATTATCGCGGAAAGGGGCTCGGTAAAAGCATAGTAAGTTTAGGGATTTCTAAAATTAATAGCCAGTTTAAAAAAACGATAAAGATTCTAGCTAAAGTAAAAAAAGGTAATTCAATTTCAGCAAAGGTTTTTCGAAACCTTGGTTTTAAAGAATTAAATTTGGTTAACGGTGATTATGAATTCAAATATGAATAAAAAAAATATTCTCGTGATTGCTGCTCATCCAGACGACGAAGTTCTTGGCTGCGGTGGAACGATAGCTCGATTATCAGCAGAAGGACACGATGTACATGTTTTAATACTTGCAGAAGGCCTTACGAGTAGAGAAATAAAGAGAGATCGAGAGTCAAAACAATCAGAATTAAATTCGCTATCGAATGATGCAAATAAGGCTAATTTTTCTTTGGGAGTAAAAACTGTTGAATTATTTGATTTTCCCGACAACCGCATGGATTCAATAGATCGATTGGATGTGATCAAAGTTGTGGAGCGAAAAATCGAAGAAATAAAACCTTCCCTATTATTTACTCATTTTGTAAATGATCTGAATATTGATCATCGTATCACTAACGATGCCGTTGTAACAGCTTGTCGTGCTTATCCTGGACAGGTAGTCGAGGAAATTTATTTTTTTGAAGTGGCTTCTAGTACTGAATGGCAAATATCGCCAAACTTAGGCGGCTTCCAACCGACTGTATATTTTAGATTGAATGCAAAATATATGGAAAAGAAGAAGACTGCACTTTCCTTTTATGGTTCGGAGATGAGAAAGTTTCCACATGCTCGTTCTATTGAGGCAGTTGAAGCACTAGGAATGTGGCGAGGTGCCAATATTGGTTTCGAATATGCCGAAGCTTTTATGTGTGCTCGGTTGATTCGATAAGATATATGAATGAGTACATTGTTGCTTCCGTGGGGAAGTGGAATCGAGTTCTGTTTGATGCTGAATCAGAAAAATTACCTGGTGTATGGAGATTTGTAGATTCACCGGAGCAATTAGATATTGTTTTAAAGGATACTAACCCGAGGTATATTTTTTTTCCACATTGGAGGTGGATCGTTCCAGAGAAAATTTTAAACAACGTTGAATGTATCTGTTTTCATATGACAGACGTGCCTTATGGTCGGGGAGGATCTCCTTTGCAAAACTTAATCATTCGTGGTCACAAGAATACGGTTTTAACTGCACTGCGAATGGAAAAAGGTTTGGATACAGGTCCCGTTTATATGAAACTCCCATTAAATTTAAGCGGTTCAGCAGAAGAGATTTATAATCGTGCATCTATTTTGACATGGAAGATGATCGCAGAATTAGTTGTTAGTGAACCCAAAGCTAATCCTCAGAAGGGAGAGCCTGTTCTTTTTAAGCGAAGAAAACCAGAAGAGAGTGAATTGTCAGAAGCTTTGGAATTAGAAAAAATTTATGATTTTATTAGGATGTTGGATGCGGATGGTTATCCAAATGCATTTATTAATTTTGGGAAGTATCAGTTACAGTTTAATCAAGCCAGATATTTTGAAGGAAAACTTTCGGCAAATGTAAAATTTATTTTGAAAGAAGAATTATGAATGTAGTAACAATTAATCAAAGAAGAATTGGAAAGGATTATCCTCCGTATATCATTGCTGAACTATCAGCAAACCATAACGGTAAAATAGAACGTGCATTAGAGACAATTCGATACGCAAAAGAAGCAGGTGCTGATGCAATCAAAATTCAAACTTATACTGCTGACACTATGACTATTGATTGTGATAAAGAAGATTTTCAGATCCATGGTGGACTTTGGGATGGATATAAGTTGTATGATCTTTATAAATGGGCAGAAACTCCTTTTGAATGGCATAAAGAAATCTTTGATTATGCAAAAAAAATTGGGATTACTTTGTTTTCGACTCCTTTTGATGAGACGGCTGTTGACTTACTCGAAGATTTAAACGCACCAGCTTATAAGGTTGCCTCGTTCGAAGCTACGGATCTACCTTTGATTCGATATATCGCCTCTACTAAAAAACCAATGATCATGTCGACCGGTATGGCCAACTTAAATGAAATTGAAGAAATGGTCGAGGCAGCAAAGATTGCTGGCTGTAAGGATCTTATACTTTTGCATTGTATTAGTAGTTATCCAGCTCCGGTCGATCAGTCAAATCTTCTTACGATTCCAGACATGAGAGAAAAGTTTGGAGTGCAAGTTGGGTTATCGGATCATACAATTACGAATACTGCATCGATCGCATCTGTTGTCTTAGGTGCCACTGTAATTGAGAAGCACTTTATTTTGGATAGGGCAGACAAAGGGCCGGATTCAGAATTTTCGATTACACCTGAGGAATTAAGATTACTCTGTCGTGATGCCAAGGATGCTTGGCTTTCGTTAGGTTTAGCAGGGTATGAACGAAAACCTGCAGAAGAGGCCAATGCCAAATTTAGACGATCTTTGTATTTTGTAGAGGAATTAAAAGCAGGTCAAGTGATTGAAAAACACCACATCCGACGAATCAGGCCTGGGTTTGGATTGCCTCCCAAATTCGAAATGGATGTAATTGGTAAAAAGGCCAAGGTGAATATAGAAATAGGAACCCCTGTTAAATGGGAAATGTTAGATACTATTAATAAGCATCATTCTGATATTTTTAAAAACTCATGAGGATGTAATTGGAGATTCAACAGAATGAAAGCGAGACTACGAAATATTATGCGACCGATAGTCCGGTTCTTTTTATATTATTTCTATGAAACTTCATATACAGTTGGCGGAAATGGAAAGGTCTATCTTGGTGAAAAAGTTGCAACTGCGAATACAATCTTTAACGTATCTAGTGGCTCCATTTACGTTGGAAATAGAACAATTTTTAGCAATAACGTAATGGTTATCACTGGGCGTCATCTTTTTTACGATGGAAAACGCGCATCTTTATTACCAGGTGGGAATAGTGAGTCCTGGGGAGGCGGCCCTGAAGAGGTGCCCGAGTCTGGGTATGATATACGTATCGGTGATAGTTGTTGGATTGCTGCCGGCGCAATCATTTCCGGCGGTGTAACAATTGGTAATGGAGTGATTGTGGCAGCTAACGCAGTTGTTACGAAGAATGTGCCTGACTTTGCTATTGTGGCTGGAGTTCCGGCAAAAAAAATTGGGGATACGAGAAAAACAAAAGGAAAACTAAATGTCAAATAAGATCAGCGAAATCACAGCTTGTAGAATCAGCGGAAGTAAAAATTTAATTTCGGTTTTAAATTTAGGAAATCAAACCCTTACGGGTGTATTTCCTAAATCTAAGGACGAAGTGATCACATCAGGTCCCTTAGAATTAGTTCTCTCACCGGAAAGTGGTCTCCTTCAATTAAGGCATTCTTACGATTTAGACGAAATGTATGGAATGAACTATGGATATAGGTCTGGGTTAAACCAATCTATGGTAAAACATTTGCAGCAAAAAATTGATTTTTTGGTTAGGCTGAATCCATTGTCATCGGGTGACATTGTTCTAGACATCGGCAGTAATGATGCTACTACTCTAAAATCCTACAAAACTTTAGGAATCAAGAGGATAGGGATAGATCCTACAGGAAAGAAATTTTCTGAGTATTATACAGATGGCATAGAGCTTGTACCTGATTTTTTTACGAAAGATAACTTTAGAAAGATTTTTCCGAAACAAAATGCGAAGATAATTACTTCGATCGCAATGTTTTATGATTTAGAATCACCTAAGAAATTTGTTTCAGACATTTATGATGTTTTGGCACCAGATGGTATTTGGCATTTTGAACAAAGTTACATGCCTACTATGCTTCGTATGAATGCGTATGATACAGTTTGTCACGAACATCTAGAGTATTATTCATTAAGCGTAGTTAAAAAATTACTTAATGAATGTGGCTTAAAGGTTATTGATGTTCAAATGAATTCTGTCAATGGTGGTAGTTTTGCTGTTACTGCGGCAAAAAAAGAATCGCAACTTAAATCAAATGACGCCGTAATTAATTGGATGTTAGACCAAGAAGACCGGATGGGATTACATACACCATCTCCATACAGAAAGTTTGAAGAAAGAGTATTTCAACATAAGGAAAATTTGACAAGTTTAATTAAAGCGCTAGTATCTGACGGAAAAAAAGTTTTTGGATATGGAGCATCAACAAAAGGAAATGTGCTTTTGCAGTTCTGTCAATTCACTGAAAAAGATATTCCATATATTGCGGAAGTGAACCCAAATAAATTTGGATCTTATACTCCTGGTACTTTAATTCCAATCGTTTCGGAGTCGGAAGCGAAAGCTATGAAGCCAGATTATATGTTAGTATTACCTTGGCATTTTAGAGATTCAATTATTGCTAGAGAACAAGAGTATCTTGCTAGTGGTGGTAAACTTATTTTCCCTCTTCCTGAGATTGAAATTGTTTAGTAAATAATGCGAGTTTTAGTTATTGGTCATTCTGGACAGGACGGAAAGCTTCTAGTCGAAGATTTAAGAAATGCAGATCACTCTATATTTGGGTTTTCTGGAAAATCCTATTTCTCATCTGAAGAAATTAAACTTTCAGTTCAGCCAAAATTGGAAGACATTGAATCACTTAAATATCTTTTAAAAGTATTTAAGCCAGATCAAATATATTATCTTGCAGCATATAATAAATCAGCAGAAGAAAAAGATTTAGAAGATATCCAAGAAGATTTTCTGAAGTATCAGCTAGTAAATTCAACGGGTTTGTTGAATGTTCTTGTTGCCATGAAGGAAGAATTGCCAAAAACACGTTTATTTTATGCTTCTTCTTCATTAATATATTCTGGCGAAGGTGATGTCCCCTTAGATGAAAGTTCTCCTATGATCCCGAACGGTTTTTATGGAATAACAAAGGCTGAGGGAGTATGGATAGCAGAGTATTTCCGTAAAGTTTATGGATTGTTTGTCTCTGTTGGAATTCTTTTCAATCATGAGTCAGGTTATAGAAAAGAATCATTTTTAACTCAAAAAATAATCCGTGGAGCAATTCGTATTGCTTCCGGATCCAATGAAAAATTAATTCTGGGTGATTTAGATGCGAGAGTCGATTGGAGTTATGCATTCGATTTTATTGAGGCATTTCAAAAGATCCTGAGTTGCAACGAACCCGACACTTATATTGTTGCAAGTGGGGAGAGCCATTCTGTTGCTGAGTTCGCAGAACAAACCTTTGCTTTTTTTAACTTAAATGCTTCTGATTACTTGTTAGAAAATAAACAATTGTTAAATAGGAAGTCTACGTTAAGAGTGGGTAATCCATCAAAGTTAATTACTAAAACTGGCTGGAAAAGGTCGATTGATTTTAAAACTTTCGTTCAACAGTTGATAAAAGACACTCTAGTTGAGTTAGAGAGGAAACAAACTTAGGTATGGTAAAATCGTTTTTTTTTGATTATTTAATTCCGAGGATAGGACTTCCTATATACTGGCTTGTAAAACTATTTTTTTTACCTTATTACGCTGTATTTTGTTTTAAATATAAAAAGAATAGAAAAGAAAAATCTGTTTTGGTTTTGGAAGCTGGTGTGACCGGTTGGCAGTCAATTGAGTTTAAAGAATTGTATCAAACAGCTTCCGAGTTTTTAGGAAAAGATTCAGTTGTAAAAGTTGAGATTAGTAAAGACCTAGATTATGTAAGTCAAATAAAGTCGACTATCTTAGAACATAGACCAACTCATTATTTTTATGACCCTCGCACAGGTAGCCAATCTTGGTTTGAGGGTTTTATACAATCCTTGCGTGTACTTCGTCTTTTTTTGCGACATGGTATTATCCCTATTGTTTTGCTGACTGATTTTTCTTATCGTACATGGCGAATTCAATCAATCGTTGTATCTACCTTTCGTGGATGTGTAATTAGTTTTTTAGCATTTAAAGAAGGCTATCCACTGTTTCCGCATAGTAGGGTTACGTCTCCAGCACTAATGCCGCTTTCAAAAGCAACTTTTGATACTTTTGAAGGTTTTAAAATAAAATCTAAGCCTAAAGGCAAAGAAACAAATGCTCAGGTGAAATTTATTGGTTCCTTGTATGAGCCAAGAACATCTTTTTTAAATGCAGTTAAAGATCTTCTACACAAAAGGAAAATTGAGTTAGAAATACGAGGACGGGTACCGGGCGAGCCAAGGCGAAGTGACGAAGAATATTGGTCTGTATTAGGTACAACGCCGATTATTTTAACAACTGCCCAACAAATTGATATAGCATTGAATGATTGGAAATGGATTCAACAACTTACATATCGTTATCTGGAAGCAATGGCTGTTGGAACGCTGTTAATTGCCCCTGAAGTTCCAGGAATGAGAAGGTTTTTTATTCCTGGCGTACATTTTGTAAGTTATGATACAGAAGAAGATGCGGCAAATAAAATTGAATACTATATTCATAATCCGAAAGAACGAAAGCTTTTATCGGAAAAAGGGGCCGAAAAGGCGGAGCATTTAATAAAAAGTAATATTTATTGGCTTCTGATCGATAGTCTCTTGGGTTCAGACTCATTAACATAGTTTATTATTGAACGAATGAATTATCCTTATTTGGTTACAACTGCAATTGAGGAAACTTGGAGTTTTGATTCGCAGAATATATTTTTAGGCGAATGGTGTAAGAGATACGAGCGGCGGGAAATTTATGGTAAGCTTGATTATCAAGTGTTACCCTTTCATTGGCGAGATAGAGAAAAGTTATCTAGAGATTTTCACTATCTTAATGATTTAAAGGATCGCATTTTTTCTGAACTTATTCTCCGTTTTGATGAAATTCACCTAACAAACTTCAGTCCTCGCCAATGGCGGATAATTTTAGAACCATGGCTACTGACTTATATTTCTGTTTTATTTGATCGATGGGAAATTGTTCGAATGGCTTTTGAAGATAAAGACATTCAGTATAAAGTTGTTCGGTTAAATATTGTTAAGAATGCGCCTGAAGATTTTACTGAGTTTGGTGATGAGGTTAATACTGATAGCTGGAATCATGTGATTTTTAATCAAATACTCGATTTTGAATATGCTAATCAAGTGGTGTGGGAAAATCGAAGTTTTCAGGAGAAAAGTATTAAGACGTTGAGGCGAAGAGGGAAAAAAACAAACCTTCTTCTTTTCGTTGATAATTTACTTTCTTTTTTTGATCGAAAAGAGAAACCAATTCTCTTTTATCGAGCATATCTATCTCTTAAACAACTGATCATTTTCCACCTTTTCTTTTTTCAAATCCCGAGGTTCTATGAAAATGAATTTGAGTTTACCGTTGATGTTGCGCTAAGTTCAAAGATGCGTGATTTTGCTTTAAAAATTCCGTCTAAGAATAGATTTGAAGATTTTCTTTTTAAACAATTGGTTGAAAATATTCCAAAATCCTATCTTGAATCTTATTCGTTTCGATACGAAAGGACTAAAAAAAAATACAATCCAAAGATTATATTTACTGCCAATGCGCATTGGTCCAGTGATAATTTTAAAATCTGGGCTGCTTTAAAGAGTAAAACCAATCAGTCTAGATATATTTTAACTTCTCATGGAGGTGCTTTTCCGCCTCAGCTATCTGGTTTTGATAGGTTTCAATCAGAAGTAGCTGATAGTAATGTAACCTGGTATAAATCAAGTGAAGTTAAAGATATTCAGCTACCTGCGCTTAAATTATTGGGACGCAAAGCGAAATCCCTTAGTGAAAATTTTTCAATCATTGCTTTGCATAATCGAATTTCATATAGCTATAGGGCTGAATCTGCGCCTATGTCTTCGTTATCTTTAGATACGTTTGATTTAACTGTAGGTTTTATTAACGCATTGAATAAAGATATTTTTGAATCCTTGCGAATCAAAGCCTATCCGACTAGTGGATGGGGACAAGATAACCGTTTCGACGAAATATATGGCTCTAATATATTGTATGGTTCTGAAAATAAGTTAACAGATATATTTGATATCTCAAAACTTATAATTTGCACATATCCACAAACTACTTTTGCAGAAGCAATGGCTACTAGAAAGCCAACTATTCTTTTATATGATGCGAAAAATTGGGAATTTTCTGATTACACTTGCGAATTACTAAACGAAATGATGAATGCAAATATAGTTTTCCATGATCCAATTAAGGCTGCTCACCATATCAATTCAATAAAAGATAATATTGAACATTGGTGGGAAGATCCCATAACGAAGAAAGCTAGAGATGATTTTTCTGATGTAGCATTAGGATACAGAAAGAATGAAAATCCACTTCTTAAATGGGTGTCATTTTTCAGGAACGAAATTAAAGTTTATGACAAAGAGAAAAATACCAAACTCTTTGATTAAAGATGGATTTACATTATTTCTCTATTTCCGCGATTATTCAGAAAATTGAATCATATTTGATTAAATATAATCAAGATAGTAGAATTCACATTTTGTTATCCGGCGGAAACACGCCACTTCCCATTTACAAAAGATTCGTCGATTTGAATATTCCTTGGGAAAAGGTAAATTTCTGGTTAGCAGATGAGCGCTCTTACCCCAAGGATCATCCAGAGAGAAACGAAACGATGGTCAAAGAAGCTTTGGGAACCGGAGTCATAGAATTGTCAGAATTTCAATCTTTTTCTTCAGACAATCCAGAAGATATGGCTAAAGAATATGAAGCAAAACTAGTAAGTGTATCTATATTCCATTTGGCAATATTGGGTATTGGTGAAGATGGGCATACTGCTAGTTTATTTCCAGGAAATAAGTTAGGGGAATCTGACTCTGAAGCTAATGTTATTCCTGTTTTTAATTCTCCGAAAGCTCCTTCAGAGAGAGTATCTCTTTCAATTAAAAGAATCAATGATTCCAAACATATTTTGTTTCTAGTTTCAGGAGATTCAAAACAAAAAATTGTGGATAGAGTTTTAAAGGGAGATGATCTTCCTGCAGCTAGAGTGAGTGGCCGTAAAACCACAGAAATATTGTATTTAAGGGAAAATCAATGAAGGTATTAGTATTTGGTGGATCAGGTTTTCTCGGATCTCACGTAGCAGACGCTTTAGCAGATGCAGGACATGAAGTAACCATTTTCGATTTAGTAAAATCGTATTGGTTGCGTTCTGATCAGACATTTGTTTCTGGCGATTTATTAGATGAAAAGATTGTTTCCGAAATCGTTTCTGGCTTTGATATAGTTTATAATTTTGCAGCACTTGCAGATTTAAACCAAGCTTTAGATAAGCCAGTTGATACAATTCGTATCAATGTACTCGGAAATACTTATATTCTGGAAGCTTGTAGGAAACATAAGGTAAAACGATTCATATATGCAAGTACTGTGTATGTATATAGTCGTGAAGGTGGCTTCTACAGGTGCAGTAAACAAGCGTCAGAAAGTTATATCGAGGAATATCAAAAATGTTTTGGCTTGGATTTTACGATTCTTCGATATGGCTCTTTATATGGCCCAAGATCCGATGAATCAAATGGACTCTATCGTATTGTAAAATCTGCTTTAGAAACAGGGCGGATTACTTATGAAGGAAGCGCTGACAGTTTAAGAGAATACATCCATGTTGAAGATGCTGCCAAGGCAAGTGTTATAGCAATGGGAGATGAGTTTAAAAACCAAAGTGTAGTTTTAACAGGGCAAGAACCTATGAGAGTCATCGAACTTCTTAAGATGCTTGCAGAAATCCTCGGAAGGCCCGATTCAATAGAATTTTTAGAAGGCGATCAAGTTGGGCATTATGTGAGAACACCTTATGCTTATCAACCAAAGTTAGGAAGAAAATACATTCCTCCCATGCATGTGGATCTTGGCCAGGGTTTGTTACAATTGATTGATGAAGTTAGACATATTGCAAATGAATAGAGTTGGAGGAAGCGTGAAGAGAATTATTTTGGAATTTATTCGTAGGGTTTTAAAGATAGTCTATAGTGTATTATTACGCTTTAGAATTGGACGAGAGTTTTTCGATATAATTATGAAAGGCTCTTGGCAAGAAGTTTTGTCTGTAAATCATAACGGCATAAATTTTCAATTTGCCGTTCCTGATTCACTTAATAAGTATCGTGCTGTTACTTTTTCTGAGAAAGAGCCTGAAACTTTGGAATGGATTGATGGGATTGCAAAGGGGTCTGTTCTTTGGGATATTGGCGCAAACGTCGGTTTATATTCATGTTATGCGGCGAAAGCTCGAAATTGTAAAGTTTTTTCATTTGAACCCTCTGTTTTTAATTTAGAATTATTATCGAGGAATATTTTTGTAAATGGATTGTCGGATAAGATCGTTGTACTGCCAATTCCTCTATCAGACAAACTCTCAATAAGTAAATTAAATTTGACAAGCACTGATTGGGGGGGGGCTCTATCTACATTTGGAAAAGAATACGGTCACGATGGAAAAGCTTTAAAGAAAACATTTGAATACCAACTAGTGGGACTATCTATTGATGAGGTAATCAAATTTTTAAAAATTCCAGCACCTGATTATATTAAAATGGATGTAGATGGAATTGAGCAGTTGATACTAGCTGGTGCTAAGTCAACTTTAAAAAATGTAAAAAGTGTTAGTATTGAGATAAATGAAGATTTTATCGAGCAGCGACGGAATAGTGAGAAAATATTAGCTTCTTCTGGATTAAAATTCAAAGAGAAGCGACATGCTGAAATGTTCAATAATAGTATTTTTAAAAATACATATAATCAAGTTTGGGTTAGGTAAATTCTAAATTCACTTAGACATTTCAAACTCATCTTTTGGGATTTTGACGGAGTCATTAAAGATTCTGTCGATGTAAAAACAGATGCTTATATTTCTTTATTTCCGAATGCACCTAGGGAAGTTTTAGAGAAAATTAAATCCCATCATTTAGAATACGGTGGGATCTCTCGGTTGGAGAAAATTCCGATTTATTTGGATTTGGTTGGTATACAACCTACAAACCAGGTGATCACCGAGTATCTAGATCAGTTTGCTAACTTAGTCGTTCAAAAAGTAATTTCTTCTCCTTGGGTTCCTGGCGTGGAACAAACCTTAAAACAAAAACAGAATGATCAGAAGTTTGTCATTGTAACGGGTACACCACAAACAGAAATCGAAGAGATTTTGGTCCAATTGCAAATAAATTCTATTTTTGATCGTATTTTTGGGGCACCGACACAAAAATCGAAAGCGATTGAGTGGGCATTACAAAACTACAATAGCAAAATCGAAGATTCGATTTTGATCGGCGATAGCAAAACAGATTGGTTGGCTGCACAAAAAACAGGCATTCAGTTCCTCCTTCGGGAAACAGATAATAGTGATTTTTCAATTCATTACTCGGGAAATAAAATAAAGGATTTTATAGGTTTCATATGATAGTAGCACTCCTTCTTGGAAGAAAAGGTAGTATTGGTTTTCCTGGCAAAAATACATTTCCCATTATGGGAAAACCATTGGCTTGGTATCCAATGAATATTGCCAAACGAACAAGAGAGATTGACAAAGTTTATCTTTCTACGGACGACCCTGAACTAAAGAATCTGGCTATGCTTGAGGGTGTTGAAGTCATCGATCGTCCTTCTCATCTTGCAACCAAAGAAGCGTTAGGTGAGCATGCTTATCAACATGGATTTTCAGTCATTCAGGAGAGAAATCCAGGGCAGACAATTGAATTAGTTGTATTACTTTTTTGTAATGCAGCGACTGTAACTTCTGATACGATTTCAAATGGTATCAAACAACTAAGAGAAAATAAAGACGCAGATTCGGCAGTGACTGTCTCCAAATACAATATGTGGTCACCGCTTCGTGCACGAAAAAAAGATTTCAATGGTTTTCTTCAACCATTTGTTCCTTTTGAGACCTTTGGAGACCCTAAAACCTTAAATTGTGATCGTGATTCGCAAGGTGATGTTTTATTTGCTGATATGGGAGTATCCATTGTTCGTCCCCAAAATTTACTTCATTTGGAAGATGGAATGCTTCCTCAAAAGTGGATGGGACAGAAAATTTTGCCTCTTTATCAAGAAGCGGGATGTGACGTTGACTATGAATGGCAAATCCCAGTGGTAGAGTGGTGGTTAAACAAATACGGTGAGTTTAGGTAACTAGTATGAAAGAGATAGATCCAAAAGTATATAAGAAACATCACAGTTTTCAGGATTTTAAAAGTCATAAAACTGGAATCATAGAATACCAAAAGGGCAGAGCTGTTCGTGTTTTAAATGAATGGTCAGTAGGAACTCTTGTAACCAATCATCCCATCCATCTAAAGGAAAATTTTAAAGAAACCTTAGCCCAAGTTTTAGCTGATTTAACATCTACCTCTGAAGAAGTTTTATTTAAGATCACTCCTTTTATAGCTGAGGAGATGTACACATATAGCGATGAAGAACTTCTCCGTTTCTTTTATCATAGATACAGATACGATGTATTCCCTCAATTAGAGAAGTTAGACCAATATCCTCCTTATTTGCAAATTGAACCATCTTCCATTTGCAATTATCGTTGTGTGTTCTGTTACCAAACAGATACTAATTTCTTTAAAAAAACAACTCCAGGTATGGGCCAAATGAGTTTGGATCTTTTTAAAGAGATTGTTGACCAAGCTACAAATAATATTGAATTTCTTTCGCTTGCTTCGAGGGGAGAACCGCTACTCGCAAAAGAGATTGAAGGGATGTTGGTATATGCTAAGGATAAATTTTTAAACCTAAAAGTAAATACTAATGCCTCTTTGTTAACAGAATCAAAAGTTCATGCCCTCCTTGCGGGAGGTGTAAAAACTGTAGTTTTTTCTGCAGACGCGGCTGAGGAGCCATTATATAGTCAGTTGCGAGTCAATGGTAAACTAGATAAGGTTCTGAAAAATATAGAAATGTTTCAGAATATAAGACAGAAAGAATATTCTTCAGTTCCTATCATTACAAGAGTATCAGGTGTAAAGGTAACGGAAAAACAGGATATGGATTCTATGGAAAAAGTTTGGGGTAACCTTGTAGACCAAGTAGCATTTGTTAACTACAATCCTTGGGAAAATATTTATGAGGCAAAACCCAATGGTCAAACGAAAGCATGTTCCGATTTGTTTCGTAGAATGTTCATTTGGCAAGACGGATTAACGAATCCATGTGATAGTGATTACAGGTCTACTTTGCAAATGGGAAAATTCCCTGAAAAATCTATATCGGAATTATGGCGGATGGAAAGATATGAAGGTTTGCGTGCTGCTCATAAATCAGGAAACAGGCAAATAGTCAATCCATGTAAAGGATGTGCGGTGGTATAAATGCCAACAAAATATCGAAAACACATTGATGCGGTCTATCGATTAAGAGGTGAGTTGAATACTCGCCTTGACAAGCTAAGGTTGGATAAAAATGAAAGGATAAATCGTTTTCCAGCTAATGTGTTAGAATTCTTAAGAAGTAAAATCGATTCAGATTTAATTACAGCTTATCCAGAAACAGAGCCTCTCTATTTGAAACTAAGTAAATATCATAATGCTAAACCGGAAAACTTTTTAATCACAACTGGAGCAGATGGTGGAATTCGTTACTGTTTTGATACTTTTGTCAATGAGGGTGATGAAATCGTGTTTTTATCACCCACTTTTGCAATGGTGGATATATATGCAACTTTATGGAAAACGAATAAGAAGATAGTTACTTATGCTGATGATTTATCCATTCAAGTCGATGATATTATGAATGCAATTTCTCCGATGACATCATTGGTAATTATCGCAAATCCTAATAGTCCCACCGGTAATTCGCTTCCTGCCAATTCGATTAAACAAATTATCCGTAGAGCAGCGGATTTAAATGTTCCTATATTAATTGATGAAGCGTATTTTGGATTTTCAGATATAACAGCTGAACCTTTTTTAAAAGAATTTGATAATTTAATTATTGCCAGAACTTTTTCCAAAGCATTTGGACTTGCGGGATTACGGATTGGTTATTTGTATTCCAATGAGTCATTAATCTCTAAAATGTATAAATTTAGACCAATGTATGAAGTAACATCTGTATCGTTACTTTTTGCTGATTACTTATTAGACAATCCCGAAATAGTTACTGATTATATAAAGTCAACTAGGAATGGTCTTTTATATCTGGCTGCGGTTTTGGATCGATTAGGACTGTCTTATATAACAACTGATACAAATTTTATCCATGTAGATTTTGCTAATAAAAAAGAGTCTGCGGTAAAGATCTTCGAAAAGAATTCTCTTTTGGTAAGGGGTGGTTTGCCTTTTCAGGGATATGAAAATTTTCTGAGATTAACTATTGGTCCCCAGGAACAAATGATGATCCTGGAGAATAGTTTAAAAGAAATTGTAGGGCCATAACTAATGAGTGAAAGCATAAAATACACTTCAAAAAATATTGCAGAGTTCTATTCTAAGAATCGTATCAAATGGGATGATTTCTATAATTCTGAAAAAGTTATTTTTGAAAATTCTATAGTTGATAAAAATATTTCCGTTTTAGACCTTGGGTGCGGTTGTGGTGGACTTGGGATAGCGCTTATGGAAAGGTTTGGTGTGGAAGACTACACGGGAATCGATATTCAAACAGAAGCGGTCGAACTGGGTAAGTCTTTACGCCCGACTGCAAACATTTATGTTGATGATATCTTTAATTTACAGAATGAAAACATCAAATCTCGTAAATTTGATTTAGTTGTTTCGTTAAGTTGTATCGATTGGAATTTAAATTTTGATCATACTTTAAAGTCTGCTTGGGATTTAGTTAAGGATGGGGGAGTTTTTATTTCTACTTTCCGCCTAACGAATGCTGCTACAGTTGATGATATAAAAAAATCTTATCAATACATAAATTTTGAAGGGAAATTTGAGGGCGAAATTGCTCCTTACGTAGTTTTAAATGTAAATGATTTGTTGGGAAAGTTGTCTTATTTGGATCCAAAAGAAATCAAAGCTAGTGGATATTGGGGACAACCATCAAAGTCTGCTAAGACTATTTATGAGTCTTTGTGTTTTGCTGCATTTGCCATTAGAAAGAAAAGATTAGGCGAAGAAACCTTTCTTAAGATGTCTTTGGAACTGCCACTTGATTTGTTTCGTTTAAATAAAGTATAGTATAATTTTTAACTATATTATTATGAATTTAAAAATTCTTATATACCCAAGGTTTGGCTCATTGGAGATTCATTCTCCGTGGATTTATTTGGGTTCGAACATACAGAACTATCAGCGAATTCAGTCAGAAACAAAATGGGAGGCTCTTTCTCTATCAGAAAACATTCAAAAGCAAAAGACACTTCTGATTCCTAAAATTTTAAAGTTTATCAAAGAGCTTGGATTACTCAACAACAACTCTTTATCTTGGGAGATGACGCATCTAGCAGGAAGAAACAATATTGTAAGTCCATTTTTTTTGTCAGTTGTTCAGTTATCAGGAATTATTCAGACTATATCTGAAAGAAAAAATCAAGCAACAAATGATTTGGTTATTATTTGCGAGGATTTTTTTCTTGCGAATAGCCTTAAACAGTCGCTTAAAGAAATTAAAATTAAAATTCAATTTCCTTTATTTGTCTACTTTGGTAATTACTTGTTTAATATTTTTTATTCGATTGCCTATTTCATCTTTCAATTGGGAAGACAGATTAAAATTCAATATCAGTTTTCTAAACAGGCTAAAAATACGAGAAATAAAAAGAGGGACTTCTCAAATGACAAAGAACTGTTATTATTTCATCTTTGTTTAACAGAAAAGAACATCCTATCGCACGGAAAACTGACTTGCAATTATTTTACGACTATGCTTGATTATCTTGAAAATAAAGGTAAGAATATTGTTCGCATACCTTGGCTTTTTTCTGTCAAAAGAATTCCGCTGCATGTCACATTTTCCAAGTTGCGTGAAAGTGATGCATGGATTCCAGAAGATTATTTAAGCTTCTTTGGCTACGTGTCTTCTTTTTTTCGGAGTATTTTTTCTAGTTTTAGCTTGTTTAAGAAATGCGCTTTTGATGGAATAAATGTTTCCGCTTTACTTGATCGAGAGTTTTGGTTACATTTTCGTTCTTCACCTAATTTAAATTCTTTTTATAAATACTACTTTGCTTTGGGCAAATCTTTTCCTAATGCTAAGATGATACGTTCTTACGATCATTTTGAGAATATGCCTTTTGAAAAGGTGATTCCTGTTTTTTTTAGATCACAAAAAGACTTAGATTTTTTGCAAATAGGGTATCATCATAGTTTAGTATCAAATGATTTTTTTGGGTATCATCTTTTTGAAGGAGAGGAGCATTTTCAACATTTCCCTGATTTTATAGTAACCAATGGATCTATCGATACATCTAGATACCAGCAAAAGCCAATTGATAAGAAACGAGTTATTACTGGTCCTTCTTTACGCCAGAAATTTGTTAAACTTGAAAAAATAACTCATATCAGAAAGGAACAACTTGCAATTCTTCTTTCTATGGATACTGGGGCTAGTATTGAAATTCTTACTTTTTTTTCAAAACTTGATGCATATCTTAATGAGAAAGGAATTCAGGTTATTCTAAGAACTCATCCTTTATTGCCATTCGACGTATTGAAGAGGAAATTTGGGAATTTAAATCTCCCCGATCATTGGCGAGTCTCAAATCGAGACTTATATGATGATTTAGTCGAAAGCAAGTTTGCTGCAGTAATGGCTTCAGCTAGCATTATTGACGCAGTTCTTGCGGGCTGCATTCCCATTCCAGTGAGTAGATTATTGGATTTTGATTGGAATGGACTCGATTTTCTTTCGGATAAACATAGGATATTACGTTCGGTAAGCGGTGAAAAATTAAAGGATCACTTGCAATATTTATATTCGATGAAGAGTGAAGAATTAGAGAAAGAAATCAAAGCCGTATTAAATAGTTTGTATACAGGCATTAACTCCGACGAGAAAAAAATAAAGGATAAGTTTCTGATATAATTTTGTTTGAAGAAAGTTTTATGATCACAAAATCAACATTTAAAGATAAGAAAGTAATTGTAACGGGTCACACTGGTTTTAAAGGATCTTGGTTAACCTTGTGGTTGCTTAGTCTTGGTGCTAAGGTCGTTGGAATTTCCAATGGGATACCTACGAACCCATCCAATTTCGAAGCATTAGACTTAGCAAAAAATATATTGGATATTCGGATTGACATCCGGGATTCGGGTGCCTTGAAAAATATAATTTTGCGGGAAAAGCCAGATTTTTTATTTCATCTAGCGGCACAACCTTTGGTCAGGTTATCTTATAATGATCCGCTTTTGACCTATACCTCGAACGTTATTGGTACAGCAAATTTACTCGAAGCTTTGAGAGAATACAATAAGTCTTGTAACGTAGTAATGATCACTAGTGATAAAGCATATGACAATGTTGAATGGATTTGGGGTTACCGCGAAAATGATGCATTAGGCGGAGCTGATCCTTATAGTGCGTCTAAGGGAGCCGCAGAATTAGTGATTAAGTCTTACATCAAATCCTTTTTTGGTGGTAGGAACTCGAATATTAAAATTGGGATCGCCAGGGCCGGAAATGTAATCGGCGGCGGTGATTGGGCTCTTGATAGAATTGTTCCAGATGTCGTAACTGCTTGGTCGAATGGTGAAGTAGTTCAACTTCGAAATCCTAATGCAACTAGGCCTTGGCAACATGTTTTAGAGCCACTAAGCGGTTATTTGAATTTAGCAATTGCTTTGGATTCTGACGAGAAAGTTCATGGTGAAGCTTTTAATTTTGGTCCTCCTGCAGAAAATAATCATTCAGTTATCGAACTGGTGACGGAGATGAGCCAATATTGGGAGCAAGTCAAGTTTCAGGACATCTCAACAGAGTATCGTGGGCCTTATGAATCCGGCTTATTGAAGTTAAACTGTGATAAAGCTCTCTTTTATTTTGGATGGAAGGCTACATGGGATTTTGCTACAACTATAAAAATGACATCCCAAGGTTATAAATGCTTTATTGATGACAAAGCCAATATAAGAGAATTTTTCTTAAAGCAAATTTATGAATATTCTGAAAATGCTATGAGTAAAAGTATTCCGTGGGCAACGTCTCTATGATTCTCAAAGCATTCGATGAAATTCAAGATATTACTGTAACTTCTTTAAGTATAATTAAAGGCTTAAAGGGAGATGTAAGACATGCGATGAAAAGAAGTGATCCAAATTTCATTAGTTTTGGTGAGGCATATTTCTCTACTATAAAAAGGGGTGAAATTAAAGGTTGGAAGAAGCATAACCGGGCTACTTTAAATTTAACATTGGCTTTTGGTGAAGTGATTTTTTTTGCTTATGATGATAGACGATCATCTCGAACATACGGATCTCTCTCAAAGATAGTAATTTCTTTAGAAAACTATAAAAGACTCACGATTGGACCTGGAATTTGGGTCGCTTTTTATGGTTCGGAAGAACTGAATGCAATTTTGAATATATGCGACCTAGAACACGATCCATCGGAAGCGGAAAACAGAGAAATGGGCGATGAACTATTGCCTGATTTAAGGAGATTTATTTGAAAACTATTATTCTTGCTGGTGGATTTGGAACACGACTTGCCGAATATACCGATGTAATTCCGAAACCGATGGTTCCAATTGGTGGAAAGCCCATACTATGGCATATCATGAACCATTATGCAAAATTTAACCATAAAGATTTCTACCTAGCACTAGGATATAAAGCAGAAGTTGTAAAAGATTATTTTTTGAACTATAGATCTTTAAATTCTGATTTTACGATAGATTTATCTACTGGAAACATCAACCCTCATCAACATGATAATGTCGATTGGAAGGTAACTTTGGTAAACACGGGAGATCTTTCGATGACAGGCGGTAGAGTGAAACGTATGCAACCATTTATCGGAAATGAAACATGTATGTTAACATACGGGGATGGAGTTTCAAATATAGATTTAAACAAACTATTAAGCTTTCATAATAGCCATGGTAAAATGGTCACAGTATCTGCAGTGAGACCGTCTGCGCGTTTTGGTGAACTAGAAATGGACGGTTCACTTGTGAAAAAATTCCAAGAGAAACCGCAGTTACACCAAGGCTGGATCAACGGAGGTTTTTTTGTATTCGAACCTTCGTTTTTTGAATTTATCGAAGGAGATTCAACCTTGTTAGAACGCGAACCATTGGAAAGAGCCACAAACGCGGGTCAGTTAATGGCTTACCATCACGAGGGATTTTGGCATTGTATGGATACAAAACGTGATCATGAACTATTAGAATCTCTTTGGGCAAAAGGGGGGGCCCCCTGGATCAGTTAATGTGAGTAAGATACTTATTACAGGAGGGTTTGGATATCTCGGAGGTAGAATTGCCAAGTATCTTTCTTCCTTGGGTCATTTGATTGTTTTAGGATCTAGGGTGAATCAAAGCTCTCCCAATTGGTTGCCAAATTGCGAAGTTAGGCAAATGGATTGGAAGAATCAAACTCAACTTTCAGAGGTTTGTAGAGAAATTGACATTATAGTTCATGCTGCTGGTATGAACGCTCAAGATTGTTCTAAAAATCCTATAGAGGCTATCGAATTTAATAGCCTTGCAACTTCAAGGTTAATCGAAGCGACAAGGGTTGGCAAAATTAAAAAATTTATCAATCTATCTACTGCTCATGTGTACGGTTCTCCTCTTGTTGGAACAATTACAGAGGAAACTTGCACAAGAAATTACCATCCTTATGCGAGTTCGCACCTAATGGCGGAGTTTGCGGTGAATTTTGCTTCATCACAGGGTTACTTTCAAGGTGTAAATCTTCGTTTATCGAATGGTTTTGGTTCGCCAACCCATAAAGAAGTAGCAACTTGGGGTCTTCTGGCAAATGACCTGTGTAGACAAGTATTTAAGTCAAAAAGCCTTCACATTCATTCAAATAAAAGTCTACTGCGAGATTTTATACCTATTAAGAATATTGAAACAGTTATAGGCAAGATATCAGACGATAGCTTTAATATTACTTTTCCTCACGTGAATCTTGCTTCTGGAAAAACAATAACTATATTTCAAATGGCTGAATTAATTCAGTCGAGGGTTCATATCCTGTATGGTTATTTACCAAAAATTATTACACCAGAATCCTCAATAAATGAAAAATCGATCGAATTTAATTTCGATATTACGCTTCTCAAAAATCTTGATTTGTATGAATTTCCGAATATGCATGAAGAAGTCGATAGGTTGCTTGTTTTTTGTAAAAATGATATCGAATAAATGAACAAAATAAGGATATTGATTTGCATAATATAAGTGAATATAAAAAAAGCTATGATAAGAAGGTTTCAGTAATAATACCCACTTTTAATCATGGTCATCTTCTTGAGAGATGTTTGAATTCGGTGTTAAATCAAAGTTATCGGAATTTAGAGATAGTAATTGTTGATAATAATTCTATTGATAATACTAAAGAAGTAATTCGATATTTTAGAGATAAAATACAAATAAATTATCATCTAATCCAGAATAACGGAATAATTGCGAAATCACGTAATATTGGAATCCAGAATTCAAAAGGTGATTTTATTGCGTTCCTGGATTCTGATGATTGGTGGTTGCCTGACAAACTAGAAATCTCTATGCGTTATCTAGAAAAAGGTGCAGATCTAGTATACCATGATTTATGGCTTTATGGAATTAATGGTATTCCTTTCTTTTTTAATAAAGCAAAAACTCGTAAGCTAGATGTTCCTGTTAAAAGGGATCTATTGCTCAATGGAAATGCAATAAATAATTCTAGTGTAGTTTTACGTAGGTCAATTGTTGAAAAAGTTGGATATTTATCGGAAGCAAGAGAGATTATTGCGGGAGAAGACTATGACTATTGGATTCGAATATCTGAAGTTACTGAGAAGTTTCAAAAAATACCAATATGTTTAGGTTACTATTGGATAGGTGGTGGCAATATAAGTAGTTTAGTTCGATATCAAAGGATCTTTGATTTTGTCTATAATCAATACAATGATTTCATTCAGAAGTGTATAGGAAATCGAAAACCAAAATGGATGGGTTATGCAATTCTATTAGCCAAATTAAATGAAAGGGAAGTTGACCTATCAGAAATATTGGTTTGTTATAGAGACATTGGAATATTTAATTTAGCTAAATTGCTATTGAAATGGATTTATAATAATTTCACACGTTAAAAAATATGCAATCGTTAGTTAGTGTAATAGTTCCAGTATTCAATGTTGAGAAATATATTGTAGATACCATTAGATCAATTTTAAATCAAAGTTTTTTAGATTTTGAATTGATTTTGGTGAACGACGGTTCCCAAGATAATTCAATTTCCATTGCTGAAGATATTCTGAGTTCGGAGAATGTTAAATTCAAAATACTTTATCAAGAAAATAAGGGTTTATCAAGTGCTAGAAATCTCGGGCTTAAACATGCTCTTGGAGAATTTGTAGTTTTTGTAGATTCGGATGATATTTTAGATCCTGAATTTCTGAATGCCTTGATTTCTCAGGCGAAAACAAAAGAAATTACTGCTTCCGTCGTGAATTTTCGTTTTATAACTCAGGGAGAGGATAAAACTTCTGTAAAAAAAATCAATTATACTGTGTTCGATAACTTATTTCTACAGGAGCAATTCCTCAAGAGAAAAGTGACTTTAATTATTCCTTGTATGTTGATTAGAAGGAGTTTTTTGATTAAGAATTCAATTTATTTTGATGAAAGTATTTATTTCTCTGAAGATCAAGAGTTTATTTGGAGACTCATTAATCACAATATTAAAATTTCTTATAGTGATGCAAAATTATATTTCTATTTGATTAGGCCGAATTCAATTATGACTACAATAAATCCAAATAAAGTTATGAGTGGTTATGTTGGGATAAAGAAACTTGAATTTAATTCTTCGTTTATAAATGGGATGTTCGTCTTACCTAGATGGACTATCGGTGCATTAAAGACTGTGGCAAAAAGATCTGACTATAAGACTTTTATATATCTAACGAAGAAACTTGAACTTGAAAAGCATCTAGATATTTTATTCTCTTTTCCTGACATTCGAGTGAGGTTGGTTGCGTTTGTTTGTAAAATTAGTTTTTTTATATTTTATTTAATCTTTAAGAGATTCTAGGACAGATAACCAAAATAATGAAAATCCTTATACTGGGAACAAGCGGAATGCTTGGAAGTGCGACTTATAGACTGTTACCTGAATATGGCCACGAAGTTTTCGGTACACTCAGGCAAAGTAAACAGACAGAATCTATTACAAATTTTTTTCCAAATTCCAAAAATTTGATTTATAATATTGATGTTCTTAACACAGATCACTTAAACCAGGTTATTACTCAAATCAGGCCAGATGTTATCATTAATTGTGTTGGTATCATCAAACAGTTAAACATATCAATTGATCCTCTATATGTTTTGCCTATCAATTCTTTACTTCCGCATAGGCTTGCGGAACTTGCATTTCGTGTAGGAGCAAGACTTGTTCATATAAGTACGGATTGCGTGTTTGATGGAAAAGTCGGGAATTATAAGGAAACTGATAAAGCAAATGCCGATGATTTGTATGGGAAATCAAAGGAATTGGGTGAGATAAAGGATAAACCAAACGTAATTACGCTTCGAACTTCTTTGATAGGGCATGAATTGCAATCAAATCACTCTCTCGTAGATTGGTTTTTGACACAATCAATAGCAGTAAGAGGTTTTAAAAAGGCAATATTTTCTGGTTTAACAACAGTTGAGATGGCAAAAGTAATTCAAAAATATATTCTTCCAAATCCAAAGCTCAGCGGTCTTTTTCATTTATCAGTCGAGCCAATTTCTAAATTTGATTTACTTCAGTTAATTAAAGAAGAATACGAAAAAAATATCGAGATTATACCTGATTGGGAAACATCTATTGATAGATCTTTAGATTCTAGTAAATTTCGCGAAATCACGGGATATGAACCAGGAAAATGGCGACAAATGATATTTGAAATGAAATCTTATTATGACAAATACAAAGGCAATTCTCATGTTTGATAATAAAACTCTCTTAATCACTGGCGGCACAGGTTCATTCGGTAACACTGTTTTAAAAAGATTTCTTAATACCAATGTAAAAGAAATTCGAGTATTTAGCCGTGATGAAAAGAAACAAGAGGATATGCGTATTTCTCTTAACAACGATAAACTTAAATTCTATATTGGAGACGTAAGAGACTTCGATAGTATTTCTTCAGCATTGATTGGCGTTGATTATGTTTTTCATGCAGCTGCCTTAAAGCAGGTTCCGTCTTGCGAATTCTATCCAATGGAAGCGCTAAAAACAAATGTTAATGGAACAGAAAATGTTTTATCAGCAGCTCTTTTTAGGAATGTCAAAAGGGTAGTTGTCCTTAGCACTGATAAAGCCGTTTATCCTATTAATGCAATGGGAATTTCAAAAGCTATGGCTGAGAAAGTGATGGTTGCGAAATCGAGACAAGTTCCAGAAGGTGGTACCGTTTTTTGTGCTACACGTTATGGAAATGTAATGGCTTCTCGTGGCTCGGTTATTCCTTTGTTCATTGATCAATTGAAGAATGGAGAACCATTGACAATAACGGATCCCCAAATGACGCGTTTTCTAATGTCATTAGAGGACTCTGTAGATTTAGTTTTGCATGCTTTTGAACATGCAAAACAGGGAGATATCTTTATCCAAAAAGCTCCTGCTTCAACTGTGGGAGATTTAGCCGAAGCTATAAAGGACTTATTTCAGAAGAAAAACCCAATTCGCGTGATTGGTACTCGCCATGGTGAAAAACTTTATGAATCGTTAGTATCTAGAGAAGAAATGGCAAAGGCAGAAGATATGGGCCGTTATTACCGTATTCCAGCAGATAATAGAGATCTAAATTATAAAAAATATTTTGTAGAAGGTGAAGAAAAGGTTTCTGAATTGGATGATTACACTTCACACAATACAAAACGATTGGATGTAGATGAAATTAAGGGATTATTATTAAAATTAGATTATGTCCAAGGTGAGCTAAATGCTTAAGGTTTTAACCTTAGTTGGCACACGTCCAGAATTAATTAAAATGTCTCGTGTGATTGCTGCTATGGATAAGCACTTTAATCATATTTTCGTTCATTCTGGGCAAAACTATGATTACGAACTAAATCATGTTTTTTTTGATGATCTAGAAATCAGAAAACCAGATTATTTTTTAAATGTAGCATCTGATACGGTAGCCAAAACTATCGCCGCAGTATTAGTAAACATTGATGAAGTATTGGAGAAGGAAAATCCAGATGCAATTTTAATTTATGGAGATACAAATACTTGTTTGGCTGTAATCTCCGCAAAACGCCGAAAAATCCCAGTTTTTCATATGGAAGCTGGTAATCGTTGTTTTGATGAAAGAGTCCCTGAAGAATTAAACAGGAAGGTAGTTGATCATTTAAGTGATATCAATATTGTTTTAACAGAACATGCGAGAAGATATCTTTTGAATGAAGGAATTAAACCTGAAACCATATTTAAATCAGGATCTCATATGAAAGAGGTTCTTGATTATTATGCACCCAAAATAAAAAAATCAAAAATATTATCCGAATTAGCTTTGAGTGAAAAAGAATATTTTTTGGTAAGTATCCATAGGGAAGAGAATGTTGATAACGAATCTAATCTTTTGGAAATGATAAACTCACTTAAGGGTTTAGCGTTAGAGTATAAGATTCCTGTGATCGTTTCAACCCATCCGAGAACCAAAAAAAGATTAGAATCTTTGGGTATCCAATCAGTGGAGAATATTCAGTTTTTAAAACCGTTTGGATTTTTAGATTATATTTTTTTACAACAAAATGCAAAATGTGTGATTTCCGATTCAGGAACCATCACGGAAGAGGCAGCAATTCTTAAATTTCCCGCGATAACAATTCGTAACACACATGAAAGACCTGAAGGGATGGATACCGGAGTTTTAATTTTATCTGGATTAAAGGAATTGGAAGTTCTAGAATCAGTGAATATTTCAATTAGTGTCTCTAATCAGAAAGAAGTTAAAAATGAAAATGTTTTTGATTATTTCGTAGATGATGTTTCTTCAAAAATCGTAAATTTGGTTCAAAGTTATACTGGATATGTCAATCGAGTAGTTTGGAAAAAAAATACATAAATGATTCAAAAAAATTCGCATGGTTCGATAGCCATACTGATTGATGATTATTTGCCAGATAGTACCAAAGTTGCATCAAAAATGATGCATGAACTTGCAATTGAATTTAAGAGCCGTGGATACGAAGTGGATGTTTATACTCCATTGATTTTAGGTAAGGTTCAAAAGGGTATCTCTAACTTAAATATTCAAATGGATGGGATTAATATTTTCCGTTTTTACGCAGGAAAACTAAAAACTGCTTCGAAACCATTACGATTAATCAATGAAATATTGATGCCGTATAAAGGGATTTTAAGATATTATAATAAACTTGGAAGTAGAAATTATCAATTCGTTATTTCATACTCACCATCTATTTTTTGGTATCCTTTCGTTCTTTTTCTAAAGATAAAATCTAACGCTAAGTCCTTTTTAATTTTAAGAGATTTTTTTCCTCAGTGGGTCATTGATAATGGAATGATTAAAGAAAAATCATTGATTGCTAAGTTTTTTAGATGGCATGAGTCTAAGTGTTATTCTGCATCCGATATAATTGGAATCCAATCTCCAGCAAATTTAAATTGGTTTCAGGACAAATTTCCTATTTTTAGAAATAAATCTACTTTGTTATATAATTGGGCTTCACCTCTTGGATTCAAAAGTAACCAATCGCAATCTCGTATAAAAGATAAAATTGGAAACTTTAGAAAGAAATACAATTTAGAGTCAAAAATTATTTTTTTCTACGGTGGAAATATTGGCCATGCACAGGATATCAGGAATTTACTTCAGTTAGCTGAAGATATGGTTCCGTATAAAGATGTTTTTTTTGTTTTTATGGGAAGCGGCGATGAAGTTGACCTTCTTAAAAATTGGATATCAGATAGGAACCTACAAAATACTTTATATTTAGAAAGTGTAGACCAAGGAGAGTTCATTCAAATTCTACAAGAAGTAAATGTAGGTTTGTTTTCTTTGCACCCCCATCATACAACTCATAATTTTCCTGGGAAAATTCTTGCTTATTGTCAAGTAGGTATCCCAATCTTAGGCGCCGTAAACACAGGAAATGACATTGTTTCAGTAATCGAAGGAAATGGCGCCGGTAAAATATCCATTGCCGGTGATTCTAAAACCCTTTTTAAGAATGCAGTGTTATTATCTGATGAGAAAGTGCGAAAGAGAATGTCTGAGAAATCTTTATTACTGATGGATACTTATTTTTCAACTGCAAAGACCGTCGATTTAATTTTATCTTCTTTTGAGTAATTAGTTTATATGAATTCAACTCCGTATATTAGAAGGCATTCGAGGTGGTTCGAACGCATATTGTTAAGTTATTTTTTTCAATTTATTACGGGTGGAATTGTACTTGTTGTATCCTGTGCGATTCCTATTTGGGGTTATGCTTTTTGGAATTCAAATGATCCAAATTTAATCACTTCATTATCGGCTAGTTTAATTGCGTTTTCCATATCTACTTTCAGTTTAAGAAAATTGTTTCGTTTACCTGGATCGGAATCTGTATCTTATATTTTACCAGTTGCTTTGATCTGTTATGCAGTTCCAATTGGTTTAATATTGTTTTTTAGAACTACATATTCCATTCAGATCTTTTTAGTTGGCTTTTTCGTAACTTTGATCTGGTGTTTCGCTGGTTTTTTCCTTGGTAGAAGATATAGGTTAATTCGATATGCAATTTTACCTTTCGGTTCAATTTCGGAATTAGAATTGTCGCACGGTGCATTCGTTAAAACATTGTCAGCACCCGATTTAGAAGGTCAAAGATATAATGCTATTGTTGCAGATTTCAATAGCCCTATGATTACTGCTGAATGGGAAAAATTTTTAGCTCAGTGTACTTTAGCAAGAATCCCGGTATACTCTGAAAAAAAAATTCGAGAATTTCTTACAGGTCGCGTAAAAATCAATCGTTTATCAGAAAATATTTTTGGATCATTATTGCCATCTGAGTTTTATGAATACATCAAAAGATGGATAGATATTATTTCTGCTATTGTTTTAATTCCTTTTTTTTTCCCTATCTTTATACTAATAGCTATCTTAATAAAAATAGAATCAAAAGGGCCTGCGTTGTTTATTCAACCCAGGATGGGTTTTCGTGGGAAAGTTTTTCCTATGTTGAAGTTTCGAAGTATGTATATCGATAAAAAGGGGAGTGGATTCACCAACCCAGAAGATGATCCTCGTATTACGAAAATCGGTAAATTTATTAGGAAATATCGAATAGATGAACTTCCTCAAATATTTAATATTTTGATAGGGCAAATGTCTTTTATCGGACCTAGACCAGAATCTTTTGAGCTGTCACAATGGTATGAGAAAGACGTGCCTTTTTTTGCCTATCGTCATGTCGTAAGACCGGGTATTAGTGGGTGGGCCCAAGTTGAACAAGGTTATGCAGCGGAAGTAGAAGGAATGAATGTTAAATTAGAATATGACTTTTATTATATTAAAAACTTTTCATTCTGGTTGGATTTATTAATTACATTCAAAACTATTAAAACAATTTTAACTGGATTCGGATCTAGGTAATTAAATCGGGTTTTTGCAAAATCGTGATATTTTATTCTAAAATATAAAAATACCATCGTTTGTATAAGTTTTTTTTATAATATCATAAAGACTAAGGGAATTATCTTGAATATACAATATTTTCAAAATGTTTATAGGAATCTTTTAAGCTTTATATTTATTTATAATCGCAAGTTAGAATCAAAATTAAAATCGGGCTTTTATCTTCGTATAAGAAAGTTTCTTTCAATTCTACTTTTGGTTTTTGGAGTTGGGTTGGTTTTTTTTGCCCCAGCTTTATCTATTTTTTTCCTAACCACTTGTTTGCTTGTCCTTACTGAAAATGAAAACAAAAGAATACATATTTTTGTTTATATTATGCTGGCATTTAACCTTTCTATCATACATTCCTCAAGAGGAGTTTTAAGCTCTCCAAATGATGACATGAATTTTTATTATACAGAAATATATAAGTCATCTTTTTTTGATCAACTAAATGTATGGAAGGCTTCTCCAGTTGAGCCATTAATTTTTTTATTTATTTCTTTTTTACGTGTTATAACCTTTAATTTATCTCCAGCGGGTTTAATGTTTATATTCACTTTTACCACCTCATTGATGCTTCTTTATGGAGTAATTAAACTTTCAAAAAATGTCTTAAACAACAAAATTGAACCAATTGTAGTTTCGGCAACGTTATTATCTTTCGGATATTTTTATTCGACTCAATTGGTGCGGCAGCAGTTTTCGATGGTATTTGCTTTAGTGGCATTGGTATTAGTTAAAAACGGCTCAAAAAAAGGAATTTTACTTTGGTTGACTTCTCTATCTTTTCATTTGGGTTCGCTACTGTATTTATTTATTGTAACCCTTTCTGAAAGGATTACTAAATTAAAGATTTATATTGCAGTCCTTTTCGGATTCTTCTCTCTGCTTATATTCCTTTTTTTGGCGATTTTGAATTCTGAACTCTATTCACATTTAGAGAAAATACCATTGTTGTTATATAAGTTCAAATTTTATCATGATAAATATCAATTATCAAATTTAATGGAATTGAAACTAAGTATTATTTCACAACATGATACAATGTTTTTGACATCTTATTTGTTTTTAATTTTATTCTCAGTTCTTTTGAATTTTAATAAACTTAATAATTTTGAGTTCAGACTTTTTATTGGTGTTTTTATTTTATATGTATTGTTTTTACCTTTTACTTTATTTGGTTTTAGGTTAAGTTTATTTGTCACTTCTGTATTGTTTGGTTTTTATAAAGTTTGGACTTTTCAAAAAATCTCGATATTGCTAAGGGTATATGTTTTGTTTAAAATTTTAACTTTATGTTATTTCCTTAATTATTCTTATAAAAAACTGGGCAAAGACGGCATGGAGATATTTAATCAATTTCCTCCTTATTCTGGTGAGTTTTTGTATTATCTAAAAAGTTTTATCATTTGAAAGCAATTTTACTTAATTCTCTATGGTTTTTCTTTGATAAGGTATTTAAATTAGCCATTGGTTTCACTGTTAGTGTACTTCTAATTAGATATTTTGGTCCTGAATGGTTCGGTAAATATAATTTTTTAAATTCAATTGTCGTATTGTTTTCTGTTTTGATTTCCTTTGGTTCCGAGGGAATTTTAATCAAATTGTTGGTGTCCGAAAAGGAAAACAAAAATGAAATTTTAGCTGCAACGTTTTGGATTCATACAGGCTTCAGCTTTATTGCATTTATTGCGTCATTTTTTGTTCTATATGTTTTGCGGCCAGATAGTGGCTTATACTCATATTTTTTTCTCTTAAGTTTACCATCAATTTTTCGATGTTTTTCTGTTGTACGCTATGTTTATGAAGCTTTGCTTCAGATAAAGGTAGTGGTGATTATCGAAAATAGTGTATTTTTTTCAATTTCATTTATTCGGTTTCTCATGATCATATATGAGTATCCTATAGAATATATATTTGTTAGTTTTGCATTAGAAGGAATTTTTGCTTCACTTGGATTATTTTTTTATTATAGAATTCAAAATGGCTCTTTTTTAAATTATAAGCCTAAATTAAATATTATTAAAAAAATTCTGTATGATTCTTTCCCTATTTTTGTGTCAAGTTTTGCGGTCATCGTGTATATGAAAGTAGACCAAATCATGATTGGAACAATGTTGGGAGATAGTCATTTAGGTATTTATAGCGTTGGCGTAAGACTCAGTGAGTTTTGGTATTTTATTCCGATTGGATTATCTTCCTCTTTTTTCCCAATTCTAATACAATTAAAAAAGGAAATATCAAATCAATATTTAAATCGTTTTTTACTTTTGCATAGTATCTTGTTTTGGATTGCATTTACCGGAGCAGTAATGATACAATTTTCTGGGAATGTTTTGGTTTCTTATTTGTATGGAATTAATTTTGAAAATTCAGCGGCTGTATTGAAAATTCATATTTGGACTGCTATTTTCGTTTTTTTAGGTGTTGCCGGAAGTAACTATTTCATCCTTGAGAATCTACAAAAGCTGACTGTTTACAAAAGTTTAATAGGGCTGTTTACAAATATAATCCTAAATTTTTTTTGGATTCCAACTTTTGGAATCATTGGCGCAGCTTATGCAACTTTAATATCTCAATTTTGTGCTAATACCTTGTTTCTAATTTTTTTTAAACAACTACACCCATTACTAAAAATGCAATTTAATTCACTTATACATTTCAGGTTTAATGCTTTTAAATTAATACTTATGAAACGCATAAATGTCTATGGTAAGAATGATTAAAAATATATTGTTAAATATTGTTAAATTTCCTCGGTTAGTATCATTTTTTGGAGAAGAATACACTGTAATATGTAAAATCGATAATATTGGTGATTATATATTATTTAGAAATTTTTTGAGAGATTTTAGGAAATCGAAAATTAATGGAGGACGAAAAGTATTATTAATAGGGAATAAAGATTGGAAAAATATTTTTGAAATTTATGATTCTGAATCTGTTGATAAAATTTTTTGGGTTAACACTGGATACTTACAAAGAAGTCGGATTTATAGAATTTTTGTATTATTTTTACTGAATTGTTATCGTATTCATACTATTATACAGCCAACCTATTCAAGAAATCAAATCATTGACTTTCTTTTGTTGCCTCTAAGGGCAAGTTTTAAATTTTCACCAAATGGAGATGATTTAAATCACGATCCTGAATCAAAAATTCTTAACGATAATAAATATACAAACCTAATTGAAATCAAAAAGGAATTAGAGTTTGAATTTGACAGAAATCTCTATTTCTTTGAGCAACTAGATCCTATTTTTTCAAATGTAAAATTTTCTTTGCCTTATCAATCGTTTAAACGTGAAAAAGAAATAATTGCTTTTTTTGTTGGTTCAAGCTCCAAGAGCCGCCAACTATCCATAAGTAAGTTAACTTTCATGTTTAAAACTATCTCACAAAACAGTAGATATAAGATAATTGTTTTAGGGGGAAGGAGTGAGGCTCGAATTGGTGAATTTTTAAGTAAAATTTCAGATAATATCGAAAGCCAGTGCGGAAAGTTATCATTAACTGAAACAATAAATATTATTGGTAACTCCAAAGTAACAATAACAATGGATTCCAGTGGTTTACATATGGCAATGGGAACGGGTGTTAAATCTGTATTTTGTTTTTCGAATGGAAATCATATTTTCAGATTTGTTCCTTATCCAAAAAAATATTCGAACTTAACTGTTTTTTTTCCACCGCTAATTGAAAAATTAATTAAAACTGAAAAAAAGTTACTCTACGATTCTTTTTCAAGAGGTTCATTGTTATCTATTGATTCTATAGATTCTAATTTAGCACTTAAAAAAATAGTAAAAGTATTGGATTCGTTATGAGTGTTCCTGTATTATTAATCAGTTTTAATCGACCTGACTTAACGAAGCTGACGTTAAAAAGAATCATCGAATCTAATCCCTCTAAAATATATTTTGCAGTAGATGGAGCAAGAAAACAAAAAGAAGGGGAAATCGAAAAAGTAGAGCAGGTGAGAGCATTAGTAAATTTGATACCAAATTCCATTGAATATGAAACAAAGTTTTCAACTTCAAATCAAGGTTGCAGAAATGGTGTTACATCTGCAATTACTTGGTTTTTCTCAATGGAAGAAAAAGGGATTATTTTGGAAGACGATTGTCTACCTGATCTTACTTTTTTTCAATTTTGTGAAAACCTTTTGGAATATTATAAAAAAGACGATCGGATTGGTATGATATCTGGTGATAATTTTTTTACTAATCAAATTAGTATTAGAGAATCATATTATTTTTCAAAGTATTTTCATATTTGGGGATGGGCTTCATGGCGTCGAGCATGGGAGGGATACCAGGCAGAAAATGTGAAGTTAGAAGATGTTGAACTTGTTTTGGATAAAAAATTATCGAATAAACGAGCAAAACAAATTTGGATACGTTGGATAATGGATTCGTCCTCTGGAATTGTTGATACTTGGGATCATCAGTGGACTTATCACAATTGGAAAAATAATAGAATTTCTATTATGCCGAATAAAAATTTAATTAAAAATCTTGGTTTCAGAAGTGACGGGACGCATACTCTGGATGAAAATTCTCAGTTTTCAAGTTTACCTGTCGAATCAATGGAATTTCCTTTGATTCATCCTAAGTCTCAGTTAATTAATTCTTTTTATCAAATTTTTGCAGAATTAAATTATTTCCCATTTTGGTTTAGGGGAACGTTATTTAGATTTCGGCTTATGTTTTTTAAATTATCTATATGGTTTCGACTGAATTAAGGAGAACTCTTTTGGTATTTGTTTTATGAAATGTAAATTATGCGGTAATCAAAGTAAGTTAGTTTACAGTGAGCTAATTTATATGGCGAAATTCAAAGCAAATATGTTTCAGTGTGAAACATGTGAATTGTTACAATTGGACAAAGTATACTGGTTGGAAAATGCATATGCTGAATCAATTGCTGTTACTGATACGGGATTAGTTGCAAGGAATATTGATTTATCAAAGAAAGTATTGGTTTTATTGTCCTCTATAAATAGTAATTTGATTTTTCCTGTATTCATACTTCGTTTTTTGAAAATGTTTATAAAATTCTTTGCGAGTGTATTCTTTAAAAGCTATGAAAGGGAAATTTTGGATTACGGCGGTGGTTATGGACTATTAGTCCGACTTTTAAGAGATTCAGGTTTAAAAGCATATTGGAGTGATCCGTACACTGAAAATAAATTTTCAAAGGGGTTTGGTTCGGAAACAAAGGGACATTTCGATGCTGTAGTCAGTTTTGAAGTTTTAGAACATTTGGAAAATCCGATTTCTCAGTTTGATATTCTATTAAAAAATGAAAATATTTCTTTTTTGATATTTTCAACTGAGCTTTACGGAGAACGAGTTCCTGATTTAAGTTGGTGGTATTTTTCTTTTGCAACAGGACAACATATAACATTCTATAATAAAAAAACATTATCCTTTATAGCAAAAAAATACGGATTATATTATTTTTCAATTTCGAGTTCGTTTCATGTTTTTACCAGGCAGAAAGTGAATTCAAAGTCTATTAAGTTTTTGGTAGAAAGGTCAGATTATTTTGCTCCTGCTGTTTCAAGACTTTATCAAAGTTTAACTTGGTCTGATCATCATTTGATGATGGAAAGTATTACTCCTAAAAAATAGATTCTATTTATTGGTCTTAGATTGTTAGCTGGGTTTACAAGCAAAGTAAACTTTTTAATTGAATTACGCAACCAGCTGAGTTTTGATTTTATAAAACTTAAATAGTTTCTGACGCAGGATTTTGGAAAACCTATTGTTTCTAGAATACTAAAAACTTAGGTTTGATGAATTATAAAAACTAAAACAGATTATAGTTCGGAAAAAATTGATTATTGTTTTTGAATTTGTTTGTTCTTTCTCTTTTTAACTAACCTTGCTATTTTCTATTTGTTTTAATTGTGAAAAAAATTGGAATTGCTACTTAGTTTTTTTCTTATAAGTATGGCGAAAGTCTATTTTAGTGTTTTACACTTCTTTTTAAGATTTGTTCTTTTAGGAATCAATTGAATGTTACCCAAATTATCTATTATCACAATCGTCTTGAATAACAAGGAATTCTTTGCACATACTTTGGAAAGTATTCGAGAGCAAAGTTTTAAAGAATTTGAATACATTGTTATTGATGGTGGTTCAAGAGATGGTACTCTTGAACTCATAAAAAAGAACAAATCTAGGATTGATTATTGGGTAAGTGAGCCAGATCGTGGGATTTACGATGCCATGAACAAAGGGTTAAAGGTAGCAAAGGGTGAGTGGATTATTTATTTAAATGCAGGGGATCGTTTTGCTGATCGTAATGTTTTAGCTTCGTTTTTTAAATTGAAAAATTTAGAGGATGTGGATTTTGTTTTCGGGAACTGGTATACATGTAATTTGTTAAAAGATCCTAATTTGCTTTTTCCGGGTTTTGCAAATTATGAAAAAGGTGCAATTTTGCATCAGTCCGTGATCTATAAAAAGAAATTACATGATTTATATGGTAACTATCTCATCACACCTAAACTTATCATTTCAGATTATATTTTTTTCTTGACTATACCTAAAGCGAAAGTTTTCCATTTTGACCAACCTATATCTATTAATGATAATACAGGCGTGTCCACGGCTCCATGGTCGTATAAACAAAAATTGGCGATTGATTTTGTTTTTGGAAGAATCACTGCATTTCAACTGGTGTTTTTGTTTGTAAAATTTCATATTCCAAGGTTTGATCGCTACGTAATAAATTTTTTCAAAGGGAATAAGATCTGGTTTAAAAAATAGGTTACAATCAACTTTGATTGGATTTAAAAGTTTTGTTAATTCCTCTCGTACCTTTCGTGATGGTTAGTTGTTTCAATTATTTGAAATTTATCCGTATATATTGAACTTAGTTTTTGTATTGGTATGAAACAAGTTGACAATATACTAATCCAGAAAATTGTGTAAAATGCCCACAAAGTTGTGTTAATTTATGAGATTATTTGAGTTAATATATAAATTCATCGTTGAAATACTGTTAGTTTCTATATTTATTTTTTTCTTACTTATCTTTTTCCAGTATAGGGGTGGAGATTTTGGGATATTCGAGTTAGCTAATTGGCGGTATGTCCATTTAAGTGACGCTAGTGAGAATATCAAAAATGCTTTTTTTCTCGCAAAGGGTGGGAAATTAAACGAATATGCGACAAGTAATCACATGCCCGGTCTTTATCTCTATCTTTCTTTGTTTTTTTCGGTTTTACCAAAGACACTTCTTCTTAATTCATTAGGTAATGGAATTTTCATTATCGTACTTTCTAGTTTTATAACTATTTTTACTATTGTTGGATTATCATTTTTTTCAATCTCTTTAATGTTGAGAGATAATCAAGTCAGTCTTTTTTTTAAAGTTTGTTTTTGTTTGATTCTTTTACATTTATTGATGAGTTTTGATTATTTTCGGGTTTTATCAGAAACTTATCTGCCTTTTTTTCAGCTAACTTATTTGAGTCTATTTAGTTATTATTTAGGTAATCGCAAAGAACGTTTTGGTTATTTGGTTTCTGCACACTACGTTATAGGTCTATCAATATTTTTCGGACTTACGAATCTTTTTACTGATTTTATATTTTTCTCTTTTTTCTTTTGTTTTTTGGTTAGGGATTTTCGTAAAATTCGGATTAAACATTTTGTTCCAGCAATTCTTCTTTTAATTTTTATTTTGATTAAATCAGGGAAACTTGATTTTCATTATTGGATTATTGAAACTAACAAAGCCCAGGGGTTGGGCAGTGGTTTGGAAATGTTCAAAACAGTTTTAGGTAATGCTTTTTTTTGGCCTAAAAATTGGTACGAATTGAATGCCTTTGGTCCTATTTATGATCACCGTGTTTTGGTAATCATTCTAGGGTTTGTGGCAATCATGCTTAATAGAAAAAACCCCCCCTTGGTTTTACTTTTGAGTTTAGCTATCTTTGTTTTACCTCTTGACTCTTGGAGGATTCCAGAACAGGGTAATATTTGGATATCCCAATCATACAAAACTGATGTCAATATGGGGATTTGCTTTTTTTATTTATTGGTCATAGCCGACAAAGGTAAAGGCCTGTTTGTTCGTATTCTTCCTATTGGCCTACCGAAGTTTAATATTAAAATAGAAAAGGTGTTTTTTAAGTTTGGTTTTCTTGTAATTTCTATACTTTGTGTTTTTCAGATTCTTTCTTATCTCACTAACTTTATTGAATTTGAAAAGTTTGTGGTGTTAGATCACTCTACTTTGTTAATTGAAAAAAATATTTGCAAACAGAAGTTTAACAAGCAGAATACGAACTGTTCTTGTCTTTCTCTTATGTATTGGGATCAGGAATTTTTCTTATTTAATGATGCTAAACCATGTCCTAATCAATTTTCATCTTATTCTCCGCACCTTAATTCAGACGATCACTACTATAATACTGTTAAATCTAGTTTTTTAGATCATAATGGCGCATTTTTATTGAAACATTCTGATCTTTATTCAGATAAAAGTATAGTAAGCCCTCGGCTAATTGAAGTATTTCGTTCGGGGCAATGCGAGGAAGTAAGTAAAGATCGATTGTTTTTATGTAGAAAGATAAAATAGTTTAAGGCAAATACCAAAGGGAAAATTAATGTCATCGCAAAAAAATATCATTATCATTGGAGCAGGTCCTGCTGGACTAACCTCTGGTTATCTGTTAGCAAAAAAAGGATTTAATGTTACCATTTTGGAAGCAGATGAGAAATATGTCGGTGGAATCTCTCGTACTGAATCAATCAAAGGTTTTTATTTTGATATAGGTGGACATCGATTTTTTTCTAAATCAAAAGAAGTTGAGGATTTTTGGACTGAAATTTTACCAAATGATATGTTGGATAGGCCACGATCTTCGCGAATTTATTATAATAATAAGTTCTATGCATATCCTTTAAAAGCCTTTGAAGCTTTGTTTAATTTAGGAATATTCGAATCAATTCTCTGTGTTTTATCTTATCTTAAGGCAAGTATCTTTCCTGTAAAAGATCCTAAGAATTTTGAGGATTGGGTGACTAACCAATTTGGAAAACGGCTCTTTTCTATATTCTTTAAAACATACACAGAAAAGGTATGGGGGATGGATACGAAGGATATTTCCGCAGACTGGGCTGCACAAAGGATCAAGGGATTGTCATTGTATTCCGCTATTTGGAATGCAATCAAACCTAAATCTAAGGTTAAAGATAAATCGAAAATGATCAAAACATTAATTGATTCCTTTCGATATCCAAGGAAAGGTCCCGGTATGATGTGGGAAGCCTGTTCAGAGAAGATCCAAGCTATGGGTGGTGAAATTAAGATGGGTCGTCTTGTGAACCAACTGGAACGCACCGGTGAGGTTTGGAAAGTTCAAACCATTGATAAGTCGGGCAAAACAGAGATTTTAGAGGCAGAACATGTGATCTCATCTGCACCGATTCGAGAGTTGTTCCAAGCGATTCGCGAACCGGAAGTTTCTGCCGCTGCCTTAAATTCTGCTAATTCTCTTCGTTATCGTGATTTTTTGACTGTTGCCCTTGTTGTTTCAGAGAAAGATATTTTTGATGATAATTGGATTTATATTCATGATCCTTCAGTAAAAGTAGGAAGGATACAAAATTTCAAAAGTTGGTCTCCAGAAATGGTTCCAGATCCAGCATATAATTGTTATGGTTTAGAATATTTCTGTTTTGAAGGTGATGGGCTTTGGACTTCTACTGACGAAGAACTCGTAAACTTAGCGAAGAAAGAAGTAGTTAAACTAGGATTAACTAAACTTCAAGACATTAAAGAAGGTTTTGTTGTTCGCCAGAAAAAAGCTTACCCCGTTTACGATGATGTTTACCAAAATCATATCAATGTATTAAAAGCTGAGATACAAGGTAAATTTACAAATCTCCATTTGGTTGGAAGGAATGGAATGCATAAATACAACAACCAGGATCATGCAATGATGACAGCTATGTTAACAGTGGAGAACATTGCTGCTGATCGAATTGTTTACGATGTTTGGAATGTAAATCAAGATGCAGAATATCATGAAAGCGGCGAAATTGGAAAAGAGAATATTGAAGAAAGGTTAGTTCCGCTTAAAGTCTAAAGTTTTCGTTATGATTTGGAAATTAAATCAATATTGTCTAAATGGTAATATTGATTAGTTTCCAAAAGGTTTTCTAAATCATTCGACAGGCCGTTGGCAATCAGTGTTTTTGCAAGGTCTCTTTTTATAAAAGGAAAACCGTGATTTTTGACTATCGTGTCCCAATGCACATGCGTTGGATTTATATAAAAGCTACTGTCGATATTTTGGTCTAATTTTTGATATTCAACCAGAGCTCCTACTTTAAACCCATTCTGAATCCAATATTTGCTTCCTCCAATTTCATAAGCCAGGATTAAGAATTTTTTTAAACGAGTTGGATAATGTCGCAGTTCAGTCCAAAACCTTTTAAAGGAATCGGAACTCAAAACTCGATTTTGAAATACTAAAAAATAACTCATAATATGATGTTCAAATTCATAAGAGTCGGTGAGTCCCCAAACATCATAACTAGAATTTGTAAATTTATCGAAGATTGGTTTTAAAGAAAATAGAGGACCGTAAATACTATCATTTGTGAATACGATTTGATTGTATTCTTCCCAGCGATTCGTTTCTAGAAGTCCAGTTTTCCAGGATCCGAAATCATAACCAACGTTTTCTCTCCAGATATAGTGTTTGATGTAGGGTTGAATTGATTTGATTTCATCTGCAATGGATATGGGGGACGTATCCACTAGTACAATGTCAGATCCTAAATCGGAGAGACTTTTTAAGTAAAATTTTAAATTTTTGGTAATTTGTCCTTTTAAGTTAAAGGTCGAAAATAGAACCAAACGATCGTTTTGTTTTTCATGGAAAGTTTGATTTATGAAAATTTCCGTTTTTTTGCTCAAGAATATAAATTGAAAGAGTTTTGTTTTGAATAAAGGAAATAATATTTTTAATAAGAACTCTTTAAAGCGAACGTTTGGTTTCTTTTTTTCTATTTTGAGCATTGGAATAAACTCAGGTGTGCCATTTTTCTAATTGAACTCTGGTTCAATTACCTATGTAAAGTGTTTTGTATAAATTAAGAAAAATAAATTGAAAAGGTGATGCTGAACTTATTATTGTTCTATTATAACTTTTATGGACTATTCGAAATATTCAGTCATTGTTGTTGGGTCGGGTTTTTTTGGTTCGGTCATTGCGGAGAGAGTTGCTTCTGAATTAAAGAAAGAAGTTCTTGTAATTGAAAAACGAAATCATATCGGCGGGAACTGTTATTCGGAAGTAGACCCTGAAACTGGGATCGAATTTCATACTTATGGGACTCATATATTTCATACTTCGAATGTGAAGGTATGGGATTATATCCAAAAGTTTACAGAGTTTAACAATTATTATCACCAAGTCCTTACGACTTTTAAGAACAAAGTCTACCAAATGCCCATCAATTTGGAGACAATCAATCAATACTATGGTTTGAATCTAAAACCCTTTGAGGTGGAATCTTTCTTGGAAAAAGAAAAGGCCAAGGATCGTATTGATCATCCTCCACGCAACTTTGAGGAAAAGGCAATCTCCTTAATTGGACGTCCTTTATACGAAGCCTTTATAAAAGGATATACAAAGAAACAATGGAATAAAGATCCAAAGGAATTACCTGAGTTTATTTTAAATAGATTGCCAATTCGTAAAAACTATAACGAAAGTTACTATTATAGTCGTTGGCAAGGAATTCCCAAAGATGGTTATGGGAAAATTTTTGAAAGGATGCTTTCTAACCCTCTCATTACAACCGTTTTGAATACCAATTATTTTGATATTAAGGATCAAATTCCTAAAGATACAATTTTGATTTATAGCGGTCCAATTGACCAATATTTTGATTACAAGTTTGGTAAACTAGAATACCGAACCCTGCGGTTTGAAAAAGAATCCCACCCTTATGATGATTTCCAAGGAACGTCTGTGATGAATTATGCAGAGGAGACGGTTCCTTTTACTAGAATCCATGAGCCAAGACATCTCCATCCAGAAAGAACATACGGTAACACAACTCTTACTATTAAAGAGTTTTCTTCCCTGGATGATGGATCAAATCCTTATTATCCAATCAATGATAAGAGAAACACTGATTTGGTAAAAGTATATCGTAAAGAAGCAGATGCATTAGAAAACGTTTATATCAGTGGAAGGTTGGGTGATTACAAATACTTTGATATGCATGAGACCATTGATGCCGCACTGACACTTTTTGAAAATGGCATCCGTGAAAAATTAAAATAATCCGATTTTTCTTATACTAAATTTAATTAGTTCGTAAAACATCACAAGTCTCCCCCTGATGATTTGGAAGATGTTTCGTTTGGTTCCGCCGAGTCCCCTTAATGTAAAAGTGTTTTGGTGTCTGCGGTAGTAGATATATGGTGTTTCAACCAGGGTCACTTTTCCAGTTAACTCGGCTACGAGTCCGAGCCATAAGTCTTGTCCAATCTCTTTGGTTTTCGGAAAGGGAAGGGCATTCTCTAGAATCTTTCGACGGAAAGCCATACACGATCCGTAATAAGAACTTTTGATCACGTTTTTGAGAATGCCTTTTTTAGAGCCAAATATCTTAAAAAAAGAGGGGGCCGTAATATTCAAATTTTCATCAGTCACAATGGAATCATGTAAAACCAAATCGTAGGATTCTAAGATTGTATTAATCGTATTTACTTTGTTATCTAACCATACGTCGTCTTGATCAGAAAGATAAATATAATCTCCAGTAGATTTCTTTAGAGCATTTTGAAAATTTTGAATTGGATCTCTAAAGGTTTGGTATAAAAATAGTTGGATTCTTGGATCTTTGGCGGCGTAAGTTTGTAATATTTTGACCGTATTATCTGTTGAGGAATCATCGGATACGATGATCTCATCATTTTCTGCTAGTTGTTTGAGGATTGAGTTTAATTGTTCGGCAATGTATTTCTCACCGTTATATGTAGCCATACATACTGAAATTTTTGGTTTCATAGATGTTACTTCCAGTCTATTTAAGTTTCCTTATCTGAATACAAAATAAACTAAAAGTAAAGGTTCGTAGTGCTCTTTATTTCTTCTATTGACAACCCTTTCTAAGGAAAAGATCTTGTTCCCAGAGTTTGACAAAGGACATACCACTCATTTAAATATATGAAAACGAAAGAATTTCCCATTTCGGGGCCTGTTCTTATTTTCCCGACGGTTCATGGAGACGATAGGGGCTTTTTTTTGGAATCTTTTAAGGCATCCGAATATGTTTCTTTAGGAATTCCCAGTCTCTTCAGCCAAGATAACCATTCTAAATCAAATAAAAATGTTTTGAGAGGCCTTCATTACCAAGCCCCTCCGATGGACCAAGGTAAGTTGGTTCGAGTGGTCAAAGGATCTGTTTTAGATGTTGCCGTTGATATCAGAAAAAACTCGAAGACTTATGGGCAACACGTAGCAGTCATTTTAACAGAAAAAAACCATGAAATCTTTTGGGTACCTTCTGGATTCGCTCATGGGTTTCTCGTTTTGGAAGACAATACTGAATTTTTATATAAAGTCACAAATGAATATTCCAAGGAGTCTGAGGGGGGAATTTTATTCAACGATCCTGCTCTTGGAATCGATTGGGGTATCAGCACGGAGGCGTGCATTTTGTCCGATAAGGATAAAGTCCTACCTTTGTTAAAAGACTTTGTCAGTCCGTTTGTTTGAGCCGATGGAATTGAATGGAAATTTGAAAGTTAAAAATTCCATCATGAATGAAATCCCAGTTTTAAGGATAAAATAGTTTTAATCATGAAACAAAGAAAAATTTTAGTCACCGGTGGTGCTGGCTTTATTGGTTCAAATTTTGTTCATACAATTTTAGAATCTTCTGAAGATGTTTCTATTACCGTTGTTGATAAGTTAACGTATGCGGGAAATCTAAAGAATTTAGAAAAATGGAAAAATGATCCCCGATTCAACTTTATCAAGTTAGACATCACTGATAAAACTGAGGTATTTTCAAAGTTACAAAATGTTTCGGTAACAGAAATAGCTCATTTTGCTGCGGAATCGCATGTTGATAGATCCATTCTCGGCCCAGAAGAATTCATTAAAACAAATGTGATTGGCAGTTTTTATATGTTAGAGTTTGCGAGAACTCTTCATACTAAAAAAGAGCTAAAGGTATTTCTTCATGTTTCCACGGATGAAGTTTTTGGTTCCTTAAGTGCAGATGGAGCATTTACTGAAACGACACCTTATGCGCCAAACTCACCTTATTCGGCATCAAAGGCCGGATCCGATCATTTGGTGCGGGCATACTTCCATACTTATGGATTGCCTGTCATCACCACGAACTGTTCTAATAATTATGGACCTTTTCATTTCCCGGAAAAATTAATTCCGCTTATGATACTAAATTGTCTACAAGGTAAACCACTTCCAGTTTATGGAACCGGAGAAAATATTCGAGATTGGTTGTTTGTGAAAGACCATTGTCTAGCCATTGATTTGGTTATGCGAAATGGAAAATTTGGTGAAACGTATAATATTGGAACACGAAATGAAAAAAATAATTTGGAAATAGTTCATAGAATTTGTGAACTAATGGACAAAAAAAATCCAAGCGGTGCTCCTCATAAAAACTTAATTCAATTTGTTAAGGATCGTCCTGGTCATGATTTTCGTTATGCCATTGATCCCGCAAAAATTGAAACGGAATTGGGTTGGAAACCGAAATACCAATTTGATGAAGCCATTGAACAAACTGTAGATTGGTTTTTAGAAAACAAACCTTGGTGGGAAGAAATTCTATCTGGCGAGTATAACAAATATTATGAATCTCAATATAAGGAATTGAATTCAAAATGAAGGGAATCATTTTAGCCGGCGGCTCGGGAACTCGTCTTTATCCAGTAACTAAGGTGGTAAGTAAACAATTACTGCCTATTTATGACAAACCTATGATTTATTATCCGTTAAGTACTCTTATGTTAGCGGGAATTAAGGAAATTTTAATTATTTCGACTCCAGAATCAACACCTCTTTTTAAAGAGATGTTAGGTGATGGTTCTCAGTGGGGTATTTCACTTACATTTGAAGTGCAACCTTCGCCTGATGGATTGGCGCAAGCCTTTCTGATTGGAGAAAAATTTCTGAATGGGGGAGAACCTGCGGCTCTCATCCTTGGAGATAATATCTTTTTTGGGCATGGAATGGAAGAACAATTGAATGCTGCTGTTAATAAAAAAAATGGCGCCACTGTTTTTGCCTACCATGTCAATGATCCAGAAAGATATGGAGTTGTTGAGTTTGATAACGAACGACGTGCTGTTTCGATTGAAGAAAAACCATTAAAACCTAAAAGTAGTTATGCGGTGACAGGGCTTTATTTTTACGATTCTAAGGTCGTTGAATATGCAAAACAAGTTAAACCTTCAAAAAGAGGTGAACTTGAAATTACAGATCTAAATAAGATATATCTAGAAAAAGGAATTTTAGATGTTCAACTTATGGGTAGAGGGTATGCCTGGCTTGATACTGGAACTCATGAGTCACTCTTGGAAGCTTCTACATTTGTAGAAACTGTGGAAAGGCGGCAAGGTTTAAAGATTGCTTGTCCTGAAGAAATTGCCTATCGCAAAGGTTATATTACTAAATCGGAATTAGAGAAATTGGCCGAACCATTAAAGAAAAATGGATATGGCCAATATTTGATTCGAATTTTAAGTGAAACAATCTACTGATTGGTTGTCAAATTAGCTGAATTGAATATGAAAAAAATCCTTGTTACTGGATCCAATGGTCAATTGGGATCTGAACTTCGTTTGTTGTCGGAGAAAGAAAAGAACTTTAATTTCGAATTTGTGGATCGATCTGTATTGGATTTATCCTCTGAAAAGAGCATTAAAAACTTTTTTTCTAAATCTAAAGATTATTTTGCCATCATCAATGCGGCAGCGTATACAGCCGTTGACTTAGCAGAAAAAGATGAAAAAAACGCTGAGTTGGTGAACGTAAATGGAGCTAAAATATTAGCGGGTTATGCAAAAACTCTAGGTGCAAAGTTCATTCATGTTTCTACTGATTTTGTCTTTGATGGAACTCATTTTCGTCCCTATAAGGAAACTGCTGTCAAAAATCCAATATCTATTTATGGCAAAACAAAGTCTGCTGGAGAGGATCAGGTTTTAGAAGAAAATCCAGATTCTATCATCATTCGAACTTCTTGGGTATATTCAAAGTTTGGAAAAAATTTCTTTAATACAATTGCGAAGTTGGCCAAAGAAAGAGAAAACCTTCGAGTCATTGATGACCAAATTGGTACCCCTACTTGGGCAGGCGATTTAGCGCGTGTTTGTTTTCTTGCTACCTCTACGGCAAAATCTGGAATTTATCATTTTTCTAATGAAGGTGTGGCAAGTTGGTTTGACTTTGCCTATGCGATCGTATCTTCCTTGGGATATCCTTGTAAGGTGATTCCCATTGCCACAGAAGACTATCCTACGGATGCAAAACGTCCACCTTACAGTGTTTTAAGTAAACAGAAGTTTCGAGAAAACTTTGAATTTGAAAATGTACACTGGAAACAAAGATTGCAAGAGTTAGTAAGAGAAATTATCCAGTAGAGGATAGGGATTTCCTTTGTTTAAAGACTCCAGAGTTTTTAAATTTATACTCTTATTGCGTTTTCGATTTTGTTTAATTTGTCTTTAAAATTTACCAGTTCTTTTAAAATGTAGTCAATTTTATGCCTAAAGTATCTGTCATTATGCCCGCTTACAATGCAGTTTCTTATCTTGAGGAATCTGTTCGTTCGCTCACCAGCCAAAATTTTAAAGATTGGGAGCTCCTTCTTGTGGATGATTGCTCCAAAGATGATACAGCAATTTTGGCAAAAAAAATAGCTGCCTCTGACTCTAGAATTCAATTTATTCCCAAAGAAAAAAACTCAGGTTCTGCTGACACACGTAATACAGGAATTAAGTTGGCAAAGGGTGAGTTTATTGCCTTTTTGGATGCTGACGATTTATGGGAACCGAACTTTTTGGAAACCATGATTCCCTTTATGGAAAAGAATCATTCTCCGTTTTCCTTTGCCTCTTATCGAATAGTGGATGAAAATGGTTTTGAATTTTGTGAACCATTTCTTGTCAAAACAAAAGAGTATTCTTACAGCGATCTCCTGCATTACAATCGGGTCGGGTTACTCACTGCTATTTACCATGTTCCTAGTGTAGGGAAGAAGTTCTTTGACCCAAGTTTAAAAAGTTTGAGAGACGACTATGCTCTTTGGTTGGATATTTTAAGAGATGGAAAAAGAGCCTTTGCCAATTCTGAGGTATTGGCTCGTTATCGTGTACGGCGTGGAGCTGCTACATCTAACAAGAAAAAAGTGATGTTAGCTCACTTCCGAATGTTAAAAAATCGTGAAAAAATATCCACTTTTTATGCCTTCTTCTTAACATTGGTTCATGGATTTTTGGGACTTCGCAAATATAGAAATAAGTAACCAAAGTTTGATTTCGTGGATTCGTTTTTACCGCTTGACTTTCACTTATGTTTGTAATTTTTAGATAGTAACTATGGTCGCTAGACGTAATCAGTTAAGTTCAGAGAAGTCAATTAAGACATCCTTAATTATCCCAATTTATAATGAGTCCTCACATCTAGAGGAGTTCCTAACTAAGGTTGATTCCCTTCAATTGTCCACTAAAAAGGAATTAGTTTTTATCGACGATGCTTCGCGTGACAACTCTTTAGAAATTCTAAAGACCTTTCGTTTTCGATCGGAACATAAAATTTTGATTCAGGAAAAAAATCAAGGGAAGGGGGCTGCCCTTCACAGAGGGATTGCGGAAGCAAGTGGAAATATCATTATCGTTCAGGATGCTGATTTTGAATACGATATGGACGAAATTCCTATGTTAATTGAACCACTAGCCAATGGAAAGGCGGATGTTGTGTTCGGTTCTCGCTTTAAAAAAGATGGTCGTCAGGTTCACCGTACTTTCCACTACCTGATCAATCGAATTTTGACCATACTTTCTAATTTTTTAAGCGGTCTTTATTTAACTGATATGGAGACTTGTTACAAAGCCTTCAGGGCGGAGATTGTTCAAAATATCAATTTGGAATCAAAAAGATTTGGATTTGAGCCTGAGATTACAGCAAAGTTAGCTCGTCTTAAAATCCGCGTTCAGGAATTCCCCATATCTTATTATCCAAGAAATTATTTAGAAGGAAAGAAAATAACTTGGAAAGATGGAGTGGCGGCGCTTCGCCATATACTATACTTCAATCTTATCGTATCAAAGAAAAGTTTCTTTCATAAGTCGATGCCAGATAAATACATTCCTAAAACTGCCAATTGGCTTTAAAATGCAGAGAGTTCTTTTTCTCCTTTTTGACTTTTTATTCTTTATAGGTTTTTTAAGTCTTTTTTTTGGAGAAACAAATCAGAAGTTTTTTAGAAACGATGCGATTGGTTTAGGAGTTTTTCTTTTTTTAATTTATTTTTTTTGGAATTTAAGAAAAAGAAAATACTCCTTTCTTTCTTTTTTTCATCTCCTATTTGTTATTTTATTATCCAACTTTGTTTTTTTTAAATTAGCAGAGTATGATCCCATTCAGCTGTTGCCAGAAAAATTGGCAATTAAGCTAACTATGTTCTTTTGGGCCTGCGTCCTACTTTATTATCATACAAAATCTTCAGAAAAAGAATTCCTAACTTTCGGTAGTATATTAGCAGTCCTTCCTTGTTTTGTGACTTCCAATTTTATGAGTTATCCAGTGGTTCCTATTGGATTCGCACTTGCTTTGGTAATCCGAAACCAGGAATCCATTTATGAAAATTTCACCTGGCTTTTGCTTTTATCTACTTTCGCATTTGTTTACTGGATCATCAAAGACTGGTATGACGACTTTGCTTTAATCAGAATTTTGTTACTTTTCGAAGTGATGGTTTTTGTTTCTTTCGCTAGAACTTGGAAAGATTCTATGAAACAAACCATCGTGGATGGCCTACTTTTGGTGTTTTTGATTAACGCCGTCATTTTGGCTATTAAGATGTTTCTGGAACCAAATTTTAGAATTAGTAACTATCGTGAGGACTTATTCCTAATTCCGGTGAGCCTAATAGGATCAAATTCCTTTTTAGTATTGGGTCTTGCTGTTCATTCCATCAGGTCTGAAAATCGTTTTAAAAATTTATTCTATTTTGCTGTTCTAATCTTTGCTTCTCTTTTACTAATGATTTCCGTTTCAAGGATTTCCATTTTGTCTGTAGGGTTACTTGCTTTTATCATTATCTGGAACCAAAGATCAAGGTCAGTAAGAAAGTTTCTTTCGATTTTCGCAGTCCCTGTGATTGTGGTTTACCTAATAATTTTACTTTATTCAGAAAAAACTTTATTTGATCTAGGAACTATTGGAATCCGATTTTCTATATGGAAACTTCATCTGTTTTCAACAATTGCAAATGCACCATTGTTTGGACTTGGGTTCAATCCAGAGAAAATCATTCCATTTTTAGACATTAGATATTTATCTTTAGCTGACTTTCGTTTTGTCCAGGACTATATCATTCATTTTCATACCTTTCCATTGGCGCACAATTTGTATTTTCAGATATTAAGTTCAGTTGGCATTGTCGGGCTTTTACTCTTTTTTTATTTTCTTCTCATCTATTTGTTTCGTTTTGCGAAAAGTCATTCTGAGTATTCAGCCAAAGATAAACTTTTGTTTTTTATACTTATAGTTTGGCTAGTTCATGAATTTATGGACTTCAGTAGTTTAGAAGTGGCAAATGTCTTTTTTTGGGGAATGGTTCTTGTTGGGATTAATAAAACAAACAAAAATGAAAGTAATCAATCCAAACCAATCAAACAGATATTTTCGAAAACTTTTTTAGTTTTTTCGCTTTTGATGCTTATCTCATTCTCTTTACGTTTCGGGTTTGTGGAACAATCAATCTTTAAATACCACAAGGACGTACAACTTTCTACTTTTTATGAATTTCAACCAAAGAACACTGGTTTTGTAAAAAAAATTGAAAATCAAAACTTAAGTCTTTTGAAAAATTGGAAAATACAATTTCTTGGTGCAAGATATTTTTTTCTGGAACTTGCATTAGCAAAAAATACTGAGTTAGAACCTAGTTTACTTGTGCAATGTTTTCAGACTATGCCTCGTCAGGAACTCTGCGCAGCAAACCTAATGACCTATGTTTTAAAACAAAAGAATATGGATAACGCATTGATTCTGAGCCGTTATCTCCTATCAGCAAAAGATCCATTTGGAATCTATACTCGGGACTTTTTATGAAAAAAAAGAAATCAGTCACATTCGTAATTCCTTGTTTAAACGAGGAAAAAACTTTACCTTTTGTTTTGGAAAAACTTATTACCATCCAGAAAGATTATAAAAGTACTTATGATATAGAAATTTTGGTTTCAGACAACGGCAGTGCGGACAAATCAGTTTCCATTGCAAAAAAGTTTGGAGCAACCGTTGTTTCTGCCAAGGAAAAAGGTTACGGCTCAGCTCTTGATACCGGAATACGAAATGCAAAAGGTGAAATTATTGTTTTTGCCGATGCAGATGATACATATGATTTTTTAGAATCTCCGGCCCTTATCGAAAAGTTAATTGAGACAAATTCGGATATGGTGATTGGCTCTCGTTTGGATGGAAAGATCCACAAAGGAGCAATGCCTTTTTTACACCGGTATTTAGGAACTCCGGTTATAAATTGGATTATCAATTTGCTTTATGCCAAAAAAACAAAAATTCGAGATTCAAATTCTGGTTTTCGTTGTTTTAAAAAAGAAAGTTACCTGCTCTGGAACGTAAAAAGTAAGGGGATGGAGTTTGCGTCTGAGCTTCTAATCAAAGCTTTGATTCATGATTCTGCTATGTATCACGTTCCTGTTTCGTTATACCCAGATAAGGTTGGCAGAATTCCTCATTTGCGCACATGGCGTGATGGAATGAGGCACTTACTCAGAATTTTGTTTTATGGTTCTCATTTGTTTGAACGAACAGGGATTATCATTTTTGTCCTTGCTTGGTCACAACTTCTGATTTCGGTTTTTGTTGGGAAAGTAATCTCCGTATTTGGTGCCAATTTTTATGGATTACACTCTATGTTATTGTTTTCATTTCTTTCGGTTCTTGGCCTTACACTTTGGGGGACAGGACTTCTCATTGCAACAAAACAAGTTAAGATAAGCACTGTTTATCAATTCATTTTGTCAATGGAAGAAGACAGACTTTTTTTCGTGCTTCTTAGCGGTTTGGGCATCATTGCTTTAGCTATTGTATGGATTTTTATTCAGTGGCAAAAGTCGGGATTTGTTTTTATCAATTTTGAACGTGAATTTATTGTAGCCACTAACCTAAGTTTAACTTTGCTGATATTTGGATTACAAGCCGTTACAGCGCATATCATAAAACGAGACTAAAATGGGTTTTCCCAAAAGGGTTTGTATTTATTTTTTTATCATTTTAATCCCATTGTTTTATCGATGGAAGTGGAATGATAGTTCTGTTTTTATCTCTAGCGATCCTGAAATCAAATACTATCAAGTATTAAATAGTCTAGCAGGTGGTTCCGCAGAAGAGTGTTATTTCCCTGCAAAGGAACTGGGTTTTGAAGTATCAATGATTCCATTTGGATATCCTTGGGCTTTCTTTCTAAAAAATGGGAATTGTGTTTTTCAGTATCCAGTTTTGTTTACTTGGATTCAAAAGTTAATTTTACTCGTTGTATCGATTAAGTGGATCACTTATATTCCAATATTTTTCTTTTTTTTAAATTTTCTTCTTTTGGATCGGATCTTAAATAAATATGAAAAAAGGGGAATTTTTATTCTTCTTTCTACTATATTCATTCAATGTTTAACACCAATATTTCTTTCTTCACTGGATTATTCGGAACTCACTTTAACAAATTTTTTCCTTTTAGCGGCCATTCTTTCTTACCTTGAATTTCAAGATAAAAGTGAATTTCGATATGGTTTACTTTTGGCCGTTGCCATTGTTTTTAATTTCCAACTCCGGCCGGAGTCATCAATAGCACTCATTATATTTTTAGGAATTTCATTTGTTAAAACTCAGAATCAAATTAGTTTAATTAAAAAATTAATTCCTTATATTTTATTATGTATTGGATTACAAACTTTATTCTTTCTCTGGAACCATGATGTATATGGACATTTCCTTGGTATGAGAGGATTGAATACCGTTACAGATATGGAGTCGGGAAATTTACAGAGGGATCTCGGTAGGGAATGGATTGCCGATCTATGGGGTAATGATTTTAAAATTGGAATTTTTAAAGGTTATCCAATTCTTTTTTTGGCAACACTTCCGTTATGGTGGGAAAAAAAATCTGCAATATTTCCATTTCTTATTTCTGGTGTAGTCTTCATTCTTTTGTTACCTATTATATCTCCTTACCGAGCTGGTGTGGATATATTTGGGATGCGATATTTTGAGAGTGGTATTTACATATTAATGATCGGAGTTTTTCTCTCCTTAGGAAAAAAACAGTTTAAGTTCCCTGTTTATCTCCTTTTTTTACCATTGGTATATTTTTCATATAAGTCGGATACAAGGGCAATCAAACAATGGTCGTCTTCGGCAAAGTTATACCATCAAGTAATGGATCAGATTGACCAGATCAATCCAGATCTAATTGTACAACGTGGTTTATCTATTTCTTATTTAGTGGGTTATAGTTATGTAAAATACCCGCAACTTGCAATATATTCCAATGATGACTGGTTAAAAATAGAGAATCAGCTGCAAAATAAAGCTCCGAGGATTTTGTATTTAGAGTGGGAAGGCAATCAATTGGTTAATGCTGAATTTCCCTCTGCCATTTGGAAGGAAAAGTTTGATATCAATTTTAATTTAAATCCTGTGAAGTATAAAATTCATTCAGAATATTCCTTAGCACATTTTAAAGGGTCTCTTTTAGAAAAGAAGTAATGAAGAACCCTATGGATTGGTTAAACAAAGTTCAACAATTACTCATTAGTAAAAATTTTCTTCTGTTTGTATTGGTTTTATTTGTCGGTAATTTGGTTTATAAGAGGATTGTTTGGGATAGTGGGATCAGTCCATTAATACAGTCTGATTCTCAGATCAAACTTTATCAAACTATAGAATACAGAGATAGGGGGATTCATTCCCATCAATGTTTTGCCAAACATCAGGATTTTGATGAAAACTATAGATTTTATCCTTTTCGATATCCATGGACTGTTTTTACTACAGATGACTTCGGTATAAAACACTGTGTTTTTCAATATCCTAGTTTTTTTGCTCAAACGTTTGCTTTATTACCGATACCGTATCGATTGTTCAATGGAATCATACTTCTTTTATATCTGATTTTAGGTTTCTTTGTTGTATTAAGTGTTCGATCTCTTTTCGAAATTAAACAAACTAACTATTTGGCTTTAGCGGGTCTTTTGTTTTTGGTCGGATATGGAATTTCAAGTGCCATTGAATTTTCTGAAAGTATCCCTGCACAATTGCTGTTATTATCGTTTTTCTTTGTGGTGTTTCGATTAGAAAATAATCAATACATATCTTTACCTTTCCAGTTTTTGTTTGGGTTTTTTGGAGCTGTTTCGATATTTCTCCGTTCCGAATCACTAATGTTTATTGGAATTCTTGGATTAATGGTTCTATATCGTAACCGAAAGAAGTTTTTCGTTTCTTTAGTTAAGTATATGCCATTAATCATTGGATTTATTTTGGCATTCGCATTGCTCGGATACTACAATTTCACTGAGTTTCAGGAAATCTTAGGTGTTCGAAGTAAAGTTAGTTTTGCCGATTTTTCGAGATTGGATTTAAATCATCGATTTCACTTAATCCAAGAGTTCTTTTTGGGAAATGCAGACCGAATTGGTTTTATATTCTACTGTTTTCCTATCTTGATTCTGATCGTTTATTCATGTTTTAAATTAAAATTATCACAGCTTCAGAAATTGATTATCACTGTAACTCTAACATCCTTTGTTACTGTTGTTATTCTTAGTCCATATTCTTCAGGTGGTTTGTATTTAGGTTTACGATTTACGGAATTCTCTTATTTACTATTTTCCATATTCGTAATCTCCTTACTTTCTACTATATCTATACAAAAAGAACGACAAATTGTTATTCTTTTGATCCTGCTTCAAATTGGGTTAGGTCTCTATCACGTAAGAAGAAATTTTAAAACGATAGATTTTGTTAAAAAATATCATGAGATTTTTCAGGCAAAATTAAGTGAACAACCTGACTCGCCAGTAGTTCACTTAAGTGTATTTGATTTGCTCTTAATTTCTGATTCGTTCTTAAAAAAGCCACATTGGATTGCAAACAAACAATCTGAATTTAATACTTTAGAATCAAAGTTTATGAAATCTGGAGTAAAAAAGTTTCAGGTTTTCTTTTATGATTTTAAACCACCTAAAGATGATAATGTGACTGAGGGATTCTATGAGGAATGGATTGATACTAAATATGAGATACGTTCAAATTATTATCAAAAAGTTTCGGATGAAGAAATTGCCGGATTTAGACTGATGCTTTGGGAAAAAAAATAAAATGATTCAGTTTACTTATAGTAGAGATCACAACCTTTTAAAGGTGTCGTTTTATTTTTGAATTTTTCTTTTACAAAAACTTGAAGTGGCAAAATAAAATCCTGATTTAGTGATTCGTCTTTGTCTGCCGTTTCTAAAGTAGTATCATTACACCATTGAATATATTTCACATCTTTTACCTCAAACATAACCTTCGAAATATCAACGGCAAAGTTTTTAGAAAATAGCGGATCAATATAGTTTACAGGTTGTACATATTCTGTCGGACTGAGTTGGTTCAAAAAAATGTAAGTGGCGTGTACTCCGCTGGCTACAAATACAGTTCCTTCTCCCAAGCTCTTTATTTTATCAGCAATAATCCGACTATGATCTGGAATGTGTGAAAGGTCTTTTTTCCACCGGATGCTAATCGAGTTCCAAGAGTATAAGACCAAAACTAAAGCAAAAAGCGACAGCTGCCATGATACTTTTCTAGCAGGTGTTGCAAGAATTGCCAGTGGTGGTATTAGTGCCAAGAAATAGTGTTGGAAATAATAACCTGTATAACTTGCTCCAAGAAGAGCCGTGAGTGTTAGGGCCACTAAAGCAATTTTATAGGAAGAAAATTTTCGATCAGAAAGTAAGGTTATAAAACCAAGGAAAAGCAGAGGCCAAAAAAGCCTGAGTAGAACTCCGAAAGGAAAGCCTATGGTTTCATTTGGTTGGTGTTTGGAAGATACGGTTAAGAGGGCATCAAAAAATTCTTGTGTGTGCCCAAGAAAAAAATAAACCAAAATACTCGTACCAATAGGAATGATAAAGGTACTCATTTCTAGACAGACTTGGAAAAGGGAGGTGGATTTGGATCTTTTCCAAAGGGCGTACATTCCCAAGAATACAACATCGAAAAAAATTATGTATTTGATTAAAAAGGCAAAACCCAAAAAGAAAAAGGAAGTTGCTTTTGAATTCTTTCGAAAAAACAAAGAAATCCCAAGCCATTCATAGAATAAAAAGTATATTTCCGAATTGGCTGACAAACCTGATGACAATCTAGAAAAAAAATACAATACTAGGATTCCACAAAACAACCTCTGGATCCAAGTTTGATTTTTCACAAAAGTAGAAACTACCATTGCTAAACCGAGGAGATGGAGAAAAGAAGTCCACCGTAAGACCTCTGTATCATAAGGCAAAACTAACAAAGAAACGGCATGGATCAAATAAATGCCAATAGGTTTGATATCCCAAAGATCTAAATAAGGAATTTTTCCGAGTAGGATGCCTTTGCCAATGATGAAGTAGGTAATTTCGTCCCAGTCCAAAACAGAGACGGGGAAGGTAAAATATCGAAATGTATATCCAAAGAGCCCAAGGACTATCCCTAAGCTAAGAACCTGTGGTATTTTCAGTTCCCGATTCTCAAAAAGATTTGTTACAAAGACAAAACAAGATCGGAGTAATTTTACTATTTCAGATTTCACTTATGATCCTATGAATAGATATTTTAGAATCTTATCCTAAGTCTACTGAATTTCGAATCTTTGTTTTTTTCTTTTTCATTTTGGATTGTATTCAAATACTTCTAACTCTCCTAACGTAAGGATGGCATAAGGAGTCGTCTTATTTACCCTTAATTCTAAGTGATCTGTATTCCAATCTTGTATGTGGATATTCATAGATGGAACCAAAAATAGCAAACCAGTCTGAAAGTATTCGAGTGCATTTAAGGCGTAAATATCTTTTGATATCATTGATGTGTACAGTTTGTTCTGGATAGATTTGGGTGAAATGGTAAGTTTTTGAAATCAATTGATTTTGCAAAATTACTTTCATAAGAGCAACTGTTCCAGAGTGAAACCATTTCTTTTTGATTCGCACCAAAATACTGGACGTAAAAAGAAAAAATGAGAAGGGTTGAAACCACAATTTGATAGATGCGATTTTTCCAAATGGCAAGTGGGATCATAGAAAATGTTAAAATGGAATAGAGATTGATATCGGTTAAGAACCGAGCACCATAGGAATGACCTCCTTCCCAATATACATATTTTGCATAAAACAAAACTAAAAAAACTTCAGGCAAAAGAAGGCAAACGAACAAACCTTTATTTTTAATTTTGGGAAAGTAGAATAGTGGCAAAAGTAAAATTGGAGAAAAAATATAATATCCGAATCCTGGGCTAAAGGTTAGGCCAAATAGTCCTTCCCACAAGGGTTTCGAAAATAAATCAGAATGACCAACATAGGAATAAGCAATCTTGTGTAACGAATATCCACCCAAAAAATGTTGGTAGTAGGAATCGTTTAATAAACCGAAAAACAAAAGTGTAATTGAAAAAGAAATGAGTGCTAGGAAGAAAGACCATTTGAATTTTTTAAATTTTGTGATTAACACTACCACGGGAAAGGTTAATAGGAAAATTGAACTTGGTCTTGAATAAATTAATATTCCCGCAAAAAGACCAATGAGTAAAAATCTAAGATGATGATTGTTTTCCAGAAAAACTAAGTATAAAATCAAACCAAGTAAAAACTCAATGATTGTATGTTGCCATAATCCTTGGGACGAATTTGAGAAATGGGATGTACATAAAGAATAAATAACTACGTACAAAAAAGATATCGCTTTTGAATTTGAAAATGGCTTTAGGCGAAGAATTAAATAAAGCAAAAAGGATGTTGCTGTGGCAAGGATTGCAGCACTGAAACTTTCCAACCGGTAGATAGTTGGTAAAACAAAAAGAATCGAACTTGTATTTTCATAATTCATTTTTGGAATTATGGGATGGAAAAAAGAAAATGTTTTATAAATCAGAAAGTTAAAAAAACCGGGAGTCCAGGGATAGGTAGGTAAAATTTCATTGGTTCCAGGGACTAAGAAGTAGGGTGCAACTAAGAATCCTTTTTCTTTTGGATGGGGAAGGTTTGTCATTTGTCCTTGGAGTGAAGTTAAATCGTTTTCACTAAGGAGAGTGGTAGAACCCTGATCCAAAAACAAATCAAATTTGAAATTGGTAGAAGGGTCCAACCAAAGTGGAAAGAATCGCGAAGGAATCAAATCGGATGAGGGAATTGGGTTTGTAAAAGATAGATAAAAGACAAAAAGAGAAACAAATTTTAGCAAAGTGTTACCGTTTTTCGAAAATAAAAAATAAATTAACAAACCCAAGGTGGTAAAACGGGCAAATTTGGGAGAGATAAAAAAACTCCCTGTATATAAGTAAAAAATAGAAATAAAAATCAAAAAGATGACTGCGGGAATGTATAAGAATGGTTCTATTTTTTTAGTTGTAGTCGACAAGTCTGACATAGGAAATTTTTATCAGTTTTGTAATGATTCTTCTTTTTTGCTATCTTTTTTAAACAGTTGTTAGATTTTTTCCAAACTTATCTGGAACAAAGAGTTCCCAATTTGAATTTTGAATACACAGTTTTTATACCTGTTATGGAGTATGTCGAGAAATGAATATTACAGATCTGAAGGATTCCTTTGCCAAAATGAAAGTTTTGAATTTGAAAAAACCAGAGACCCAAGTGTTGGGTCTTTTTCTATCTTTTGTCCTTCTCTATTTTTTCGTGAATGTATCTAACTTTTTGGGCGAGTATTATTTTGTCACAGATCTAGCTGCCAATGATTTTCAAATTATGGAAATCCTAAATGGGAGGATTGCTTATGGCCCATACTCAAGGTTTCAGTTCAACCATCCAGGCCCTGTATATTTTTACTTTTTAGCTTTCGCTGAAAAACTGTTTTTCTTTTTTGATTCCGCTTATGCCCGTTATGTTTTTTTCACCTATTTATTGAACAGTTTTTGTATTGGTTTTGTATTTTACCAACTGACAAAAATTTTTAAATCTCCATGGGCTGCGGTTTTCTTATGGATTTCTAGTTTTTTTGTATGGAAGAGTTTAGGGTTTGGGTTTCTGTTTGAGACTTGGACACCATTCGTGATGATTTGTCCTTTTCTTGTATTCATTTTTTCTGTTGCCAACTTATCCGAAAGAAAGTGGTGGTATTTACCCGTTTTTTTATTCACTGGTTCTTTTTTATTTCAGATAAACATTATGGGAGCTGTCCCTTTTGGAACTGGATTCCTTTTTATTATTTATTCCGTTTTTAAGGAAAGAAAAACAAACCACTGGAAGGTGAAGGATCTGAAGTTTCCGCTACTAGTTTCTGGTTTGTTATTGTTCGTTGTTTGGCTTCCTGTCCTCATCGATTTTTTTCAAAATTTTCCCGGCAATATCAGCAGTGTTTTGAAATATTTGCTAAAAGGTGGTGGGAACAAAAAACCAGTCGAAGTTTTTTCTTTTTTAAAAACGATGTTGGATTCTATTTTCCCTTTGCCCTATGCTGGATTCTTTTACGGACTCATCATTCTCCTTCCATTTTGGAAACCTGACGGTTTCAATTCCTTTGCCCTAAGACTTCGTAATTTTAGTTTTGTATACACTGTTGTCATTTTACTTACCCTGTTTCGGATGAAAGGCCCGATTGTCCCCCATCTTTACTGGCATTTTGATTCAGTGATTGCGGTTCAGATTTTTCTTGTTTTGATGGTTTTTTTCCAGAAACAAATCAGTGCGGAATGGAAACCAAAACAATTTGTTTGGTTTGTTTTACTGATTGGTTTTAGTGTTTTTTTGTATGGGAAGGAACCGGCAAAGGATAGAAATTTATCTGTGAAAGAATGGACAAATGCCATTCATCATATTGATGATCAGTTTGTTTTGCATTGGGACTCGAATCCTAAAGATTTTCCGCAAGGGAATTTAGTTTTGGGTGTGGCTTCGGCTTTAAACAGGGAAGGTAAAAAAGTTTGTTTTACCGAACCTTGGTTATTCCTTGTCCCGCGTACTTATCATTGTAGCCCAGAAAATTTAAAGTCTTACACCTTCATTCAGTTTGAAACGCAAGAACTTTCTACCCCAGTTCTTGCACGGGAAGGAAATCGAATTCTATATTTAAATTCCTCTGTAAAGATCCAAAAGAATTAAACTTTTGGAATTAGAGTTTTGCTTCTGAAAATTAATTTTGGAAGCAAAATGTAGTGGTCTTAAAGGTAGGTTTTCTTTTATTTTCTCTTTAGCACATAATTCCTTTCGAAGAATCAACATATCTTAAATATGCATTATTATCTTGTCCCTAGAAAAAAACCAAGTCTTCTCTCCTTAATCATTCCTTGTTATAACGAGGAAGAAGTTTTAGACATTCTAAAAAAAAGGTTAAGAGAAACTATCTTTAAATTTCAAGTTAAAACGGAAATCATTCTTGTGAATGATGGTAGTTCTGATTTGACCATCGTTGGTTTGATGCAATGGGCAAAAGAAGATGCAAATGTTCGTGTCATATCACTTGCTCGTAATTTCGGCCACCAAATTGCTGTGACTGCTGGGATGGACCATGCGCGTGGTGATGCTGTGGTAGTGATGGATGCCGACTTGCAAGATCCTCCTGAAATCATTCTGGAAATGTTAAAAAAATACGAAGAAGGTTATGACGTAGTTTATGGGCAGAGACTAGCTCGTTCCGGAGAATCTTTTTTTAAGAAAGTAACTGCGTGGGCTTTTTATCGCCTTATGAAAATTTTAGTTCATAAAGACCTTCCTTTGGATTCGGGAGATTTTCGCCTGATCTCTAGGCGATGTTTGGATGCATTGAATGGGCTTCGTGAGAACCATCGTTTCCTCCGAGGGATGAATGCTTGGATTGGTTTTCCACAGACTCCTGTTTATTACAATCGCGATCCACGGGTAGCTGGTGAAACCAAATACCCATTACAAAAGATGTTAAAATTGGCAATGAATGCTGCTGTTTCTTTTTCTCCTTTGCCTCTTCGTTTTAGTTTGGGACTTGGGATTGTGGTAGCTGTGATTGGTTTTGCCGTTGGTGTTTATGCACTCTTTCGAGCCTTCCAACATTTTATTTTGCAAATGCCAATTGTTTATAATCCTGGTTGGGCCACCATCGTGACTTTGATCTGTTTGATTGGAGGATCGATTTTGATATCCATTGGGATCTTAGGAGAATATGTAGCCCGAATTTTTGAGGAGTCGAAAGGCAGACCTCTTTATGTGATTGAGTTTACAGAAGGGATTCGTGTCCAAAAATCTCCAGTCAAAAAAAGATAAAGAAGGATTGTTCCTTACCTTTACCTTTTTTTAAATTTGATAAGAACATTTGTTTTACCTTGCAATGTTCTTTGTTTTTGATTTAAGACCGAAAGGCAGAAACCAAACCTTCTTTTAGTTTTTGCCTTGTCCCTTCTGCTGATTTTGGGATGGTCAATTCTTCTAATAATTTCAATAAAAAACTTTCATCCACTAGTTTCCCTTCCAATACCTTCCCAATCATTCCCGCCACCACCGCTAGGATCTGTTCGATTGTTAGATATCGTTCTGATTCTAGAATGATCCCCATTCCCAAAGCTCCCTCTGTTCCATAAAACGCTTGTCCCTTGGCAAAAAGGGAGTCATACATTCCCACCGGTAACGCATCCTTTACTTTTTCACGCATTTCTACTTCACCTGGCCCGTGGCCCGTGCGGTTGATGAGGCTGAGAGATACTGGGTTCGTTGTTCCATGTATTCTGTGGATTTCTTCGGCAAGGAGGCGAATTTTTTTAGCTGCATCCCTTGTGATGGCATCGCGACCGAGGAAATTTAGTTTGTATAAATATTCTTCTAATTCATCTCCGTTTAGTTTCCCCATACAGATGACTTGGTAAAGAGTAAAGATCATATAATCCGATTCTGTATTGTCACCGAGTAAAATTTCTTTGGCTTCTGTGGGAAGGTAGATGCGGTCATAAAGAAGGATGGAGAGTTTATAGGACATTTGGTCGAATAAACTTTGGTAAGAAGCACCTAAGAATTTTTTTGTTCGCGACCAAGCGGGCCTAAATCCGTTCTGCAAAAATTCGATAGGGTTAAAGATGGTTCCGAGTACTTTGTCAAAAACACCTTTGATGGTTCCTTCCAAATATTTTAAATGTAAGGATTCAGTTTGAATTCCGTCTTTGGCGATGGTTGCAAGCATGGTGCGGCGAAAGAAATGAGGACTGGCAGAGATAAAAGCAAGAGGGGCATTGGAGAGGGATGTGCGAAGTTCTCGGTAAAGTTCCGGCATTCCTGGAAGCGCCTGTTTTTGATTAGGTGTTTCGAATACTGCAGTGAATTTCCCTTTTCCGGAATGGATGTCTGTGGCGAGGTAGGTTTGGTCGATATCAGAGGTCACAACCATTCCTTTATAGTCCTCTGCAAGAATTCTAAGTTTCCCTTTTCCAACAATCGTAGTTTTTCCTAAAATAGAATCTTCGGTTGTGTTTAAATGGGCCAAGTCTTTGGAGTATTGTCGAAAACTATCTAGGCCTTCGAGTACAACTTGGAAGTCGTGAAATCCAACTGGCAATTTGTCTCGAATCTCGCAGGAAAAAAATCCATCTTCGTCGGCCTTGATTTTCCCTGAGGTGTAAATTTTATTTCCACCCACATCATACACTTCTAACTTTAATACTGGTTTTCTGACGGGAGCCAAAGAGAAATCTAAGAAGGGGGTGATTTTTGTTTCTTCCCCAATAAAAAGTCCAGTGACAAGATCCCAAAGGCCTTCAGCTTTCATGAGATCGGTAATCCCCACATCCACCACTTGTCCGCGCACATAAGAACGCCTCTCTCTTCCTAAAGATCCTCCGCAGACAGCAATTCTTTTGATATCGGTAATGATTGGTTGTGTGGTATTTGGTTCTTGGGACATAGAATTTATGCCCTTAAGAGTTTAAGAAAACAAGGAGCCGTCCATTCCTTTTTATGGTTTCACTACGATCCACCAATGATTTTGTCCGACTTTTGCAAACGGAGGGAGAACTCCGTGTGATTTCTGAACCCGTGGATCCTTACCTGGAACTTGCGGAGATCCAGAGGCGTGTTGTGGCCAAAAAAGGCCCGGCCCTTCTTTTTACCAATGTCAAAGGGACAAAGTTTCCGGTAGCAACCAATCTCTACGGATCTGAAAAACGAATTCATTTAGCCTTTGGCCCAAAACCCGTTGCGACCATCCAGCGTCTAGCCAAACTTGCGAAGGAGATTTTCCCTCCTAGGTTTTCGAAACTTTGGAAGGAACGTTCTCTTGGACTTTTGCCCTTCCAAGTGGGTTTAAAACAGGTGAGAAGGGCTCCGGTTCTCTCTGGCGGCCTAATCACAACCGCCGAGTTACCCCAAGTGGTATCTTGGCCGAAAGACGGAGGAGCTTTTGTCACCCTTCCTTTGGTTTATACCCAACATCCGGAATCAGGGAATGGAAACTTAGGTATGTACCGTGTGCAATTATTCGGCGATAAAACCGTAGGCATGCATATCCAAATCCACCGGGGAGGTGGCTTTCATTATTATGAAGCGGAAAAAAAAGGAGAGTCCCTTCCTGCGCACGTATACATTGGTGGACCACCTGCCTTAACGATTGCTGCGGTGGCACCACTTCCAGAAGAAATCCCGGAACTTGTATTTGCTTCCTTTTTAATGGGTGAAAAACTCCGGATGAAAAAAGACAAATCGGTATCCCCATACCCAATCGTTGCTGATGCCGACTTTGCTCTGATTGGGAAGATCCCTCCTAAACTTAGAAAACCGGAAGGCCCATTTGGTGATCACTATGGATACTACTCTTTGTTACACGATTATCCTTATCTAGACCTAACACATGTCCTTCATAGAAAGGATGCGATCTGGGCTGCGACAGTGGTAGGAAGGCCTCCCCAAGAAGACCATTACATCGCTGAGTTTTTACAGGATTTACTTTCTCCGATGTTCCCACTTGTCATGCCACAGGTGCTTGGTGTCTGGGCCTACGAAGAATCTGGTGTTCATTCTCTTGCCGCAGCGATTGTGAAGGAAAGATACTTCCGAGAAGCCTTTATGGGAGCTCTTCGCATTCTGGGAGAAGGGCAACTTTCACTCACAAAATGTTTGCTCGTAACCAATGAACGAGTGAATCTAAAAAACTTTTCAGAAACATTTAAAGTCATCACAGAAAGATGTGATCCGAAAACTGACTTTTTTATTTTTAGCAATATCAGTCAAGATACACTCGATTATACCAGTGGAACGGTAAACAAAGGGAGTAAGATGTTATGGATGGGAATTACAGAAGCCAATGCACCTTTAAAATATCCTAACCTTCCTCGTGAATTTTCAGGTCATTTTAAAGACAAACGTTTCCAAAATCCCAAAGTGTTTTTACCGGGAGTCCTTGTGGTTCAGGGATCTGCTTATACAAAAGAGGACCAGTTGGCGACAACTTTGTTACAGGAAGATCTAGGACGTTTTCATTATGTATTTCTTGTGGATGATTCAGAAGATGCAGTAAAAACTGATTCTGATTTTATTTGGACAATGTTTACAAGAATGGAGCCGGCCTCCGATGTCTATGCGAGAACGGAAACAAAACATAACCATATCGCGTACGCAGTTCCTATTGTATTTGATTGCCGGATGAAACCTTGGATCCCGGAAGTTCTTGTTCCTCTTTCGGAAACAGTAAAATTAGTGGATACAAAGTTTGGAAGGATGATCGACTCCGTCTGACTTTTAAAAAAAAGTGAATAGAAAGAAACCTTAGGTATAAAAAACTAAAAAGAAGACATGGCAAAAAAACTAACCTTAGTCACTGGCGGTGCGGGCCTGATTGGTTCGCAAATTATAGAAGATCTCAATCAAAACGGGAATACCGATATTTTGGTCGTGGATCATTTGGGGACAACAGAGAAATGGAAAAATCTCCAAAGGAATTTTTTTAAGGACTACTATGAGAAAGATCAATTTGAATCTTTTTTAGATTCCGGAAATTCAATCTTAAACGAGATATCTGAAATTTACCATTTGGGTGCTTGTTCTGCCACAACGGAAAAAGATGCCACTTACTTAATGCAAAATAACTTTCATTATACGAAGAAATTGGCAGAGTTTGCTGTCGCAAAAAATATTCCATTTCTTTACGCCTCCAGTGCTGCCACTTATGGGGAAGGTGAGTATGGTTATGACGACAAAGCCCCAATTGAAAATCTAAAACCGCTCAATATGTACGGCTATTCCAAACAACTATTCGATCTTTATGCTAAAAAAGTAGGCATCGCCGATAAACTCGTTGGACTCAAATACTTCAATGTTTTTGGATACGGGGAAGCCCATAAGGGAGAGATGCGTAGCCTTGTTTTGAAAGGTTACGAACAAATCAGAGACACGGGAAAATTAAAATTATTTAAGTCTTACAAACCGGAATACAAGGACGGGGAACAAAAAAGGGATTTCCTCTACGTCAAGGACGCTAGTAAAATCAGCATTTATTTACTTTCTGAACGAAAGTACGGATTGTACAATGTGGGACGAGGAGTTGCCGAAACTTGGAACGATTTGGCGAACGCTTTGTTCGCTTCGATGGCCAAACCGGTGAATATTGAGTATGTAGATATGCCAGATTCGTTAAAGGGCAAATACCAATACTATACCTGTGCGGAAATGGAAAAGATCACCCAAACAGGATATCCCTTCGGTTATACAAACCTAAGGGATGCAGTGGCTGAATACATTCGTTTCCTGGGAGAGGAAAAGAACTAATGTTTACTTTTTGTACACTTTTACAATGGTTTGGATTAGATCTTTGAACTTAGGATCTTTCAAACTGTAAAATACTTGGTTCGATGATTTACGAGACTCTAAAATTCCGTTATTTTTCATCTTACTTAGGTGTTGGGATGCCGCAGATTGGCTAGTTCCTAACAATTCGACAAGCTGACCTACCGTTTTTTCTTCTTTCGCTAAGGTATAAAGAATCAAAAGGCGGATTGGGTGGGCTATCCCTTGAATTCCTTTAATCGCTTGTTCCAATTGTTGTTTGGTGAGTTCTGTTTTTATTTTCATCAGTAAGAGTTCCGTTATATCCTTATGACGAATATGTATTGTATTTACCTACGAAATTTTTTTCGTTTGTAAAAAAAATGACAAGAATTTGGAAAGAGGGCCTCTACCCTCGTGAATTTTTTTCGAGGGTAGGGTAGACATTAATCGAAGTTAGATTCGAACACCACCGGAAATTTCTAGAACTACGCCCGTCACCAAATCATTAGAAATGATAAACTCAGCTGTAGATGCAATTTCATCCGGTTCTCCGAGCCTTCCCACAGGGATGATGGATTTCCATTTTGCAAGGGCTTCCGGATTCATGTCTTTTAAAACCATTTCGGTTCCAATAAATCCCGGTGCGATCCCTGCCACTCGGATTCCAAACTTTGCAAGTTCTTTTGACCAAGTCACAGTCATTGCCGCAACACCGGCTTTTGCAGCGCTATAATTCGTTTGGCCTGAATTCCCATGCATAGCGATGGAGGCAATGGGGATGATCACTCCCTTCTTTTGTTCCACCATCTTTGCTGCCGCTTCGCGTGCCGTAAGAAACACACCTGTTAAGTTTACATCAATGACCGATTGCCACTGGTCGATTCCCATTTTGCCTTTTACTTTTCCGGTTTCTTTGTCGACTCGGATGAGGAGACCATCACGTAAAATTCCGGCATTGAGAATCGCTACGTCCAAACTGCCTTGGAAAGCTGCCGCTTCTTCGATGAGACGGATGCTGTCTTCTTCTTTGGCGACATTGGCAACAATACCTGTAGTTTTGATTCCTTCTTTTTGAAAGAGAGCTACGGTTTCGTCCAATTTGTCTTTTTGGATGTCTGAGAGTATGATATTGGCACCTGTCTTACCCAAACGGTAAGCCATTGCTTTTCCGAGGCCACCGGCAGATCCGGTGACGAGAATGTTTGCACCTTTTAATTCCATGTCCACCAGTTTCGAAAATGGCAAACAGGCGGTCGATACAAATCTAAATGAGTAGGGTCGGGAGAATCACGAATTAAATTTCTGCTAGTTCTGCACTACGAAACGACACGTAATTGTCGTTAAATGGAATTTCCACCCGAGCTACGGTGCGGTCTCCATGAGTGATGATGCGAAATAGGTTAGGGTCAACCCCTTCGTTTTTGAGTAGAATCATGATGAGGGCAATTCCAAGTCCTGCACCTTCCGTATTGTCCATATTGTCCATATAGAATTCGGCGATGTCATTGTATCCCATGGACTTCTTCATTTTTTCTCGCATCCGGGCTTCTTCCGTTTTGATGACCGGAGTGTTGTTTGTCACTTCTACCAGAAGTCCGTCCAAACAGTAATGGAATTTGATTTGAACGTAAACGCCGCGAGCAAGGCAACGTTTTCCGTATTCATCTGCCATCTTCTCTGAAAACTTTTTAGAATACTCTTTGATTCCTTGGAGGTAATCACTTTCGTCTGTGATGTCGAGGCCTTCATCTTCAAAAAACACACGTTTTTGATTGGCTTTGATTCCATTGATGGTCAGTTCTTTGGAGATTGTATAAAGCATCTCCACAAATTGGGATTGTCCTACTTCAGAAAGGATGTTTGTGATGAGACCTAAAACATACTGTTCTAGTTGGCGATTCATCCTTGAGGATCTTACGACAATTTTGGATTTTGCCTTTACCAAATCGGGGATTTGTGTTTCTAATTCTACAAAGGGTTTCGCCACGAATCATTCCTTAAAGTGGGGGACTTATCCCACATGGTTCTATTATCGAACCGGGAAATCCACAACTAAAATCTCAAGGGAAATTCATTGTTTTTCCTGTTTTTTTGCCATTTCTATGAAATAAACTCATTTTCCATTGACCAAAGAGCCTCATTTAAAATAGTGTAAAAAACCTAGCCTCGCTTGGAAACCCGCGCTTGGGTGGGAAACGTTTTGCCCTCTTAGCTCAGTGGTAGAGCACTTCCATGGTAAGGAAGGGGTCACCAGTTCAAGCCTGGTAGAGGGCTTGTTTTAGGGCTGTAGTTTAATGGTAGAACTAGGATCTCCAAAGTCCTTGGTGGGAGTTCGATTCTCTCCAGCCCTGCCAGACTACAGAATATATAGAATTAGAGAACAGGACAAGGATCAATGAAAGCTACGAGTTTCATTCAGGAATGTAAAGCAGAACTTGAAAAAGTACATTGGCCAACGCGCCAAGAGGTAGTGAGTTCTACCGTTGTAGTCCTAGTTACAGTATTTATCTTTTCCCTATTTTTATCAGCTTCGGATTTTGTTTTCCTGAAACTGTTAAAGTGGTTCTGGGCATTAGGAACATAGGTAGGGAAGTGGGCGATTCTTTAGATAAAAAATGGTATGTTCTTCAAACTTATTCCGGTCACGAGAATAAGGTGAAAACAAACATTGAGAAGATGGTCCAACAACAAAAGCTGGAAGACCAAATTTTCGCGGTAAAAATTCCTTCAATGGAAGTTGCCGAAATGAAAAACGGCAAGAAGAAGGTCACAAAGAAAAAACTCATGCCGGGTTACGTTCTCGTTGAGATGAACATGACCGATGACCTTCGATTTAAAATCCAGAACTTACCTTCTGTGTCTACGTTTGTAGGCGGAAAAGGAAAAGGTCCGGAGCCACTTTCACTGGATGAGATCAAAAATCTCTTCAGCGATGTGGGAAGTGTGGAATCGGAAGAAGTTTCGAGACCTCGTTTCCTATTCAAAGTGGGCGAAACATTGAAAATTATAGATGGTCCGTTTGCTAATTTCACAGGTCTTGTGGATGAAATTTTCCCTGATAAGGGAAGACTCCGCGTTCGTGTAGAAATTTTCGGAAGATCCACTCCAGTGGAGTTGGATTACCTCCAAGTAAAATCGGAACAATAGAACTGATAGATTGACTTTTAGTAAGGAACTTGAAACGAGATGGCTGCAAAGAAAGTAGTAAAACAAATTAAACTCCAAGTGGAAGCAGGGAAAGCAAACCCAGCTCCTCCAGTAGGTCCCGCTCTTGGTCAAGCCGGACTCAATATTATGGAATTCTGTAAACAGTTCAATGAAAGATCCAAAAACCAAATGGGACTCAAACTCCCTGTGGTCATCACTGTTTATTCCGACAGAAGTTTTACATTCGTAACGAAATCTCCTCCAGCAGCGCTTCTTGTGATGAAAGCGCTTGGGATTCCTGGTGGTTCTGCCACTCCCCACACTGTAAAAGTGGGGACAATCAAACGAGCTCAACTAGAAGAAATTGCAAAAACTAAGATGGAAGACCTAAATGCGAATGATATGGATGCAGCAGTGAACATCATTGCTGGAACTTGTCGTTCCATGGGTGTAAACGTCGAGTAATCATTAGGAAACGGGAACCGAAGAAGTCATGAAACGCGGCAAAAAATATATCCAACTCAAAGAGAAAGTCGATCGCACAAAGGCTTATACCCTTGGTGAAGCAGTCGGTTTGGCAAAAGCTACTAGTTTTTCCAAATTTGATGGAACCTTAGAGATTTCGACTAAAATCAATTATAAATCTCTCCAAAACGTAAGAGGGACAATCTCTCTTCCACACGGAACTGGAAAAACAATCAAAGTTTTGGTTTTCTGCAAAGGAGACAAACAAAACGAAGCAAAGGAAGCTGGTGCGGACTTTGTTGGTGATATGGACTTAATCGAAAAAGTTTCCGGTGGTTGGACTGACTTTGATGCTTGTGTGGCTACTCCTGATATGATGAAGGAAGTAGGTAAACTTGGTCCAGTTCTTGGTCGTAAGGGTCTTATGCCAAAACCAAAAGCAGGAACTGTTACTACTGACGTATCCAAAGCGGTAAAAGAACTCAAAGCAGGTCGAATTGAATACCGCCCTGACAAAGGGGGAGTGGTTCACTTAGGAGTGGGAAAATGTTCCTTCTCTGATGACAAACTTTCTGACAATATCAATGCTGTTGTTGCAGCTCTTATGAAAGACAAACCTTCTGATGCGAAGGGTGATTACCTCAAGTCTTTCTCTGTAGCAGCCACTATGGGAATCGGCGTAAAAGTCGATGTGAAAGAACTAGTAAACGCGAACATATAACGAGTAAGAATCATGGCAAATCCATCTAAAATTGAAGCAGTAGCAGAACTTAAAACTCGTTTGGAAAAACGACCAAACTTTATTTTAGCATCTTACAGCGGTTTAACTGTTGAAGATATGTCCAACCTTCGTGCGAAACTTCGCAAAGAAGGATCGGAGATGAAGGTAATCAAAAACAACCTTTTTCTCCGTGCATTAAAAGAGTCTTCTGAACATAAAAACAACTCCATTGACTTTGGGGATGTTTACAAAGGACCACTTGCAGCTATTTTCTCTCTGGATGCACTTCCAGCAGTAGCAAAAGTTTGTAAGGACTTTGCAAAAGATAAGAAGGAACTCGAAATCAGAACCGGCTATATGGACGGGGAAGTTTTGGGTAAATCTGGAGTAGAGGCGATTGCTGGACTTCCGTCCAAACAAGAACTTCTTGCGCAAGTTGCTCGTGGGATCAATGCTCCTGCAACGCAAATTGCTTCTGGAATCAATCAAATCATGGCATCATTGGCTCGCGCCATCAATGCTGTAGCCGAGAAAAACGGCAATTAGTAATCATAGTGATTAGTAGGATAAGGAGAATATAGGATGTCTGTTGACGCGCTATTAGAACAAATTGGAAGTCTTACATTAGTTCAGGCAGCTGATCTAGTGAAAAAGATGGAGGACAAATTCGGGATTTCTGCTGCTGCACCGGTTGCGGTAGCGGCTGTTGCGGGTGCAGGTGGTGGCGCAGCTGCTGCTGAAGAGCCTGCAACTTTCAATGTAATCTTGAAAGCACACGGTGACAAAAAGATCGACGTTATTAAACTCGTTCGCGAAATCACTGGTCTTGGATTGGCAGATGCGAAAACGCTTGTTGAAGCTGGTGGAAAATCAGTGAAAGAAGGCGTTTCTAAAGACGAAGCTGCTGATATTAAGAAAAAACTCGAAGGTGTTGGGGCTCAAGTAGAAGTTGCTGCTGCCGGTTAATCGGTTGCCAATTTTTAAACCCAGTCTTCAAAAACTTAGAGGCAGGGAGGCCGTAGGCGTCCCCACCTCTATTTTTTCGTTTATCATACCATCTATTATTTTGTTGTCTCTAGGGAGAGTATTCCATGCATACCCGAATGCAAATTAGAAACCGGGTAAATTTCGGTAAAATTACCGACCTCAATTTACTTCCTAATCTTATCTACGTACAAAAAAAATCCTTTGATTGGTTTCTCCAGTCGGAAGTGAAAGATCCGACGAAACGTTTGAACCAAGGATTGGAAGCGGTATTTCGTGAATCCTTTCCAATCGAATCACCAAACAATGATATGGTCATGGAATATGGCCATTATATCTTGGGAGAGCCGAAACGCGATCCGCAAGAATGCAAAGACACTGACTCCTCCTTTGCAGTTCCCTTAAAAGCAGTCATTCGACTCATCATCAAAGATACCGGAGAGATCCGGGAACAAGTTGTCTACATGGGAGATCTTCCTGTGATGACAGACCACGGAACTTTCATCATCAATGGTGCGGAAAGGGTAGTGGTAAGCCAGCTTCATAGATCCCCTGGTATTTTCTTTTCTTATGACCAAGTGCGTGATACTTTCTCGGCACGGGTCATTCCTTACCGAGGTTCTTGGTTGGAATTCGAAATGGACAACAAGGGAATCCTTGTGGCCAAAATCGACCGTAAGAAAAAATTTCCTGCAACCTTACTTGTAAAAGCAATGGGTATGGGAACGAACGAAGAAGTGCTTCGTTTGTTCTATGGATCTTCCAAAATGAAGATTGCTGGTGCCAATCCAAAAGACCTCAAACGTCTGATTGGTCGCCGAACTATTGCTGATATCATCAACATGGAAACGGGCGAGGTTATGCTCGATGCTGGTTCCAAAATCAATGAGGATAATATCTCCATCCTTCGTGAAATGAAGGTAAAAGATGTGGATGTCATTGAATTTCCGAAAGGAAAAGACAACCCAGTTCTTATCAACTGTCTTGAAAAAGACGGTGTCAACGACTACGAAGATGCAGTGAAAAAATTTCACACCATCATGCGTCCAGGGGAACCTTCTACGATTGAAAACGCAGAAGCAGAACTGAAACGCCTCTTTTTCTCACCTAAAACTTTTGATTTAGGTGTTGTGGGTCGTTACAAAATCAATAGTAAATTCGAATTCAACAATCCGAAAGAATTTGCAAAAGCAGAAGACCGAGTTTTAAGAAAACAAGACATCATCGAAACCGTTCGTTATCTTGTGATGCTTATGTCGGAAGCAGAAAACTACTATCCGGATGATATTGACCACTTAGGAAACAGAAGGATTCGTTCGGTGGGTGAGCTTATCGCAAACCAATTGAAACTTGGATTCTCACGTGTGGAACGAGTGATCAAAGAAAGGATGACAGTTCAAGAGCCGGAACAACAAACTCCGCAACTTCTCATTTCCATCAAACCAATCACTGCGGTGATCAATGAGTTTTTTGGATCATCGCAACTTTCTCAGTTTATGGACCAAACCAATCCACTGGCAGAACTTACCCACAAACGTAGGTTAAACGCTCTTGGGCCAGGAGGTCTTTCTCGTGACCGAGCAGGTTTCGAAGTTCGTGACGTTCATTATTCTCACTATGGTCGTATGTGCCCGATTGAAACACCGGAAGGTCCAAACATTGGTCTCATTCTTTCCATGTCTAGTTTTGCACGAGTGAACGATTATGGTTTTATTGAAACTCCATACCGCCTTGTGAAAAACGGAAAAGTCCAAAAACAAGTAGAGTATCTCACTGCGGACAAAGAAGAATACCACTATATGGCACAGTCCAATTCGACTGTAGATGATAAGGGAGAATTTACTTCTAAACTTATCTCCACTCGCCATAGAGGGGACTTTCCTTTCCGTAGCCCATCTGAGATCCAATATATGGATCTAGCTCCACTCCAAGTGGTATCGGTATCAACGGCACTCATTCCGTTCTTAGAGCATGATGATGCGAACCGCGCTCTCATGGGATCAAACATGCAACGCCAAGCGGTGCCACTTCTTACGGAAGAAGCTCCTTTTGTGGGAACTGGTATGGAAGCTCGTGCTGCTTATGATGCGGGTGTTTGTATCGTTGCCAAAAAAGACGGTGTGGTTTCGAAAGTAGATGCTACTGGTGTTTGGATCAAAGAAGACCAATCCAAAGAGATTGTTCATTACCCACTCATTAAATTCAAAAAAACCAACCAAGGAACTTGTTTTAACCAAAAACCAAACGTTTCTATGTTACACACAACTACTGGTGGTAAGGTAAGTAAGGTTTCCAAAGAACGTGTGGAGCTAACGACTCCAAACGGGGAAAAAGAAACCCATGACCTTTTCCATTCGGAAGACGTACAATATGTAGCGGTTGTGAAAGAAGGCCAAGACTTAGGAATTGGTGCTCCGGTTGCCGGACAAATCATCAAAGGTGAAAAATACGGTGACTTCGGTCAAATCCTACAAAAAGGAACTGTTCTTGCCAATGGCCCATCCACTGATGCTGGTTACTTGGCACTTGGTCGTAACGTACTTGTTGCGTTTATGCCTTGGGAAGGATACAACTTTGAGGATGCGATTCTTATCTCGGAACGAATCATCAAAGACGATGTTTTCTCTTCCATTCACATTGAAGAATTCGAAATCCAAGCTCGGGAAACCAAACTCGGACAAGAACAAATCACTCGTGACATTCCAAACCTATCGGACAAAGCGTTCCGTGATTTGGATGAGTCTGGTGTGATCCGTGTGGGTGCCGAAGTGAAACCAGGGGACATCCTTGTTGGTATGGTCACTCCCAAAGGAGAAACCGACCTTACTCCTGAATACAAACTATTACACTCCATTTTTGGAGAGAAGGCAAAAGAAGTAAGAGATTCCTCTCTTCGTATGCCAAACGGTTTCGAAGGAACTGTCATCGATATCAAACGTTATTCCCGTGAAACAGGCGATGAACTCGCTGCTGGCGTGGAAGAAATGGTGAAAGTCTATGTGGCTCGTAAACGTAAACTCCTCGTGGGTGATAAGATGGCGGGTCGTCACGGAAACAAAGGGGTCGTTGCTCGTGTGATGGCACAAGAAGATATGCCATACATGGAAGACGGATCTCCTGTTGATATCGTGCTTAACCCACTTGGGGTTCCTTCACGGATGAACCTCGGTCAGATTTTCGAAACTCAACTTGGGTTTGCTGCTAAAAAACTAGGGATCAACTTTGAAACTCCCGTGTTTGATGGAGCTTCCGAAGGAGACGTTCATGAATTCTGCAAAAAAGCGGGATTACCAGAAAACAGCAAATTTCAGTTATACGACGGAAGAACGGGAGAGAAATTCATCAACCAAGTATTCTGTGGATACATTTACATGTTGAAACTGGCTCACTTGGTGGATGACAAAATCCACGCAAGATCTACTGGACCTTACTCACTCGTAACGCAACAACCACTCGGTGGTAAAGCGCAGTTCGGGGGACAAAGGTTAGGGGAGATGGAAGTTTGGGCTCTTGAGGCTTATGGTGCATCACACACCTTACAAGAGTTACTCACCATCAAGTCAGACGACATGCTTGGACGTGCAAGAATTTACGAAGCGATAGTAAAAGGAATCCACTCGATCAAACCGGGAATTCCAGAATCGTTCAACGTTCTTGTTCAGGAACTCCGAGGACTAGCTCTTGATATCATCATCAAAGACTCCGAAGGATTGGAAGTGGATATCTCTGATTACGAAGATGAATTCTCGAAAAACAAAAAGAAAATCAAATTCGAGACCATTGAAAACGTTTAGGGAAGGGAAAAAGTATGAGAAATTACAATAGTTTTGAATCGATTACGATCCGTTTGGCATCACCCGAGCGGATCAAAGAGTGGTCGTTCGGGGAAGTTAAAAAACCTGAAACGATCAACTACCGTACCCTAAAACCGGAACGAGATGGTCTTTTCTGCGAAAAAATCTTCGGAACCACGAAGGATTGGGAATGTTACTGCGGTAAGTTCAAATCCATCCGTTATAAGGGAGTGGTTTGCGACAAATGCGGGGTTGAGGTAACTCACTCCAAAGTGCGTCGTGAAAGAATGGGCCATATTGAACTTGCGGCTCCCGTATCACATATTTGGTACTACCGTTCGGTTCCTTCTCGTATGGGTCTCCTTCTTGATATGACCATCAACCAACTCAAAAGTGTTCTTTACTTTGAGAAGTATGTGATTATCGATCCTGCTGATTCCGGAAGGAACAGAGGCGAGCTCATCGATGAAGATGAATACCATAATTATTTAGATGAATACGGTGATAAATTTATCGCAGGTATCGGTGGGGACGCCATCAAAGAACTTCTCGCACGTATCGACGTGGATGCAGAAGCTCGTGTGATCCGCCAAAAGATCCAAGATAAAAATAAAATCTCCGACAAACGTATTTTCAAACGCCTAGAAGTTTTGGAAGCGTTCCGGGATTCCGGAAACCGTCCTGAGTGGATGGTTCTGGATGTAGTTCCAGTGATCCCACCAGAACTTCGTCCGATGGTGCAATTAGAGGGGGGACGTTTTGCAACGTCCGACCTTAACGATTTGTATCGTCGAGTGATCAACAGAAACAATCGTCTCAAACGACTTCTTGCATTGAAAGCTCCTGAGATCATCGTACGAAACGAAAAACGTATGTTACAAGAAGCAGTAGATGCTCTTTTTGATAACAGCCGTCGCAAACGCACTGTGAAAGGAAAAGGAAATCGACCACTGAAATCGATCTCCGACATGCTCAAAGGAAAACAAGGCCGGTTCCGCCAAAACCTACTCGGTAAACGTGTGGATTACTCTGGTCGTTCCGTAATTGTAGTTGGTCCTGAACTCAAATACCACCAAATGGGTCTTCCTAAAAAAATGGCTTTGGAACTTTTCAAACCATTCATTATGAAACGCCTTGTGGATTTGGAACTAGCACCAAACATCAAATCTGCGAAGAAAAAAATCGAAGCAGAAGACAAAGAAGTTTTTGATGTTTTGGAAACTGTGGTGAAAGAACACCCGGTTCTCCTGAACCGTGCTCCTACACTTCACAGACTAGGAATCCAAGCATTTTTACCAGTCCTTGTAGAAGGAAAGGCAATCAAACTCCATCCTCTCGTTTGTCACGCGTTTAACGCCGACTTTGACGGGGACCAAATGGCAATCCACGTACCGCTTGCTCCAAAGGCACAGCTCGAAACTTGGATGCTTATGTTATCACCGCATAACATTTTGAATCCTGCGAACGGACAACCGATTTGTGGACCAACACAAGATATCGTTCTTGGAATTTACTACTTAACTTCTGAAGTAAAAGACGCTAAAGGAGAAGGAAAATTCTTCACTGGTCTGGAAGAGGTAATGTATGCGATTGAAACGAAAACCGTAGAAATTCGCTCCAAAATCTCCGTTCTTCATGAAGGGAAAATCATCGAAACCACACCGGGAAGACTTATCTTCAACCAAGTGATGCCAAAAGGGTATGTTTATATCAACAGAACCCTCGGTGATAAAGAAACAAACAAAATCATTGCAGACGTATACGAGAAGTTTGGGCCAGGGATCACGGTTGTGATGCTTGATGAAATCAAACGACTTGGTTACCGTTATGCGACTGTATTTGCTCCTACGATCTCGATTGATGACATCCGAGTTTCTCCTCAAAAAGAGGGTCTTGTCACTGATGCCAACAAAGAAGTAGAAAAAGCGGATATGGAGTATCGTAAAGGTATCATCACGAACGAAGAACGTCGTAAAAAAGTAATCGAGATTTGGACCAAAACCAATGACCGAATTACTGACGGGATGTTTAAGGAACTCGAAAAAGACCAAGGTGGATTCAATCCAGTATTCGTGATGGCAGCATCCGGAGCTCGTGGTTCCAAACAACAGATCCGTCAGCTCGCAGGGATGCGGGGACTTATGGCGAAACCGTCTGGGGAAATCATTGAACTTGCGATTCGTTCCAACTTCCGTGAAGGTCTCGGGGTATTAGAATTTTTTATCTCCACACACGGTGCGAGAAAGGGTCTTGCGGATACGGCGTTAAAAACTGCCGATGCGGGTTACCTCACTCGTCGTCTTGTGGACATCTCTCAAGATGTGATCGTATCGGAAGATGATTGCGGAACCAAAGCAAACATCACTCTCGGAATTGTAAAAGAAGGGGAAAACGTTATCGTTTCTCTTGCGGACAGAGTGTTCGGTCGTTATACGGCAGAAGACCTTGTGGATCCAGTTTCCGAAAAAGTGGTATTTCCGAAAGACACTCTCATCACAAGAGCTCTTGGACAACAAATTGAAAACCTTGGTTACGATAAAATCAAAGTAAGATCACCTCTGACTTGTAGATCACGCCACGGAATTTGTACAAAATGTTACGGTATGGACATGGCTCGCCTTGTGCCTGCTGAGATTGGGGAAGCAGTGGGAACCATTGCGGCTCAGTCCATTGGACAACCGGGAACACAGCTTACGATGAGAACTTTCCACGTGGGTGGTGCGGCATCTGCTACCATTTCAGAAAGAGAACATAAAGTTCCTTATCGCTCTATCGTAAAATCAATTAACGGTCGTCTTGTGACTAACGCAAACTCTGCAAAAGTATTTGCTCGTCGCGGAACGATCATCGTCAACAGGCTGATCCAAGAATTCAATACCGATTCACTTTCCAGTGTTCGTGTTGTCGATGGACAAAGACTGGAAAAAGGGGAAGTATTTGCGACCCAAGTTGGCGAATCAACAGAACAACGAATCACTTCAGACCAAGCGGGAACTGTTTCTCTTGTAGGAACCACTCTTCGTATCTTGGGTGATGACTTTGTGATTCCAGTAAAAATCGGAACCATCCTTCGTGCAGAAGAAGGCCAAATCGTAGAAGAAAACAAAGCACTCGCTGAGTTTGACCCTTTTAACGAAGTGGCAGTATCAGAAACCGCAGGAACCATCCAATGGGAAGATTTAGAAATTGGTAAAAACGTTCGTCGTGACGTAGATCCAAAAACTTCCAATATCATTTTGAAAGTTGTAGAACAAAAGAAAGATCGTCTCGTTCCGAAAGTCATAGTTGGTTCTGATGGATACTCTGTCCCTGTGGACGCACTCCTCCAGTTCCAAAATGGAGACAAGGTTCGAGAAGGGGATATCATCTTCAAAATTCCATCAGTTGCAGAAAAAACTCGTGATATCACGGGTGGTCTTCCACGGGTAGATGAACTTTTCGAAGCTCGTCGTCCGAAAGATGCCTGCACACTGGCAGAAATCGATGGAAAGATCGAAGACAAAGGGGAAATCGTAAAAGAAAAACGAATTCTCTATATCATCCCAGAAACTGCAGAACAAGAAAAAGTAAAAGTAGCCATCCCTGTCGGAAAACAAATCCGTGTGCGCCAAGGTGACTTTGTGAAACGAGGAGACCAGTTGGATGAAGGAAACTTTGATCCGCATGATATCCTTGCCATCAAAGGACCAAATGCCCTTCACGAGTATTTGGTTTCTGAGGTTCAGGAAGTTTACCGTCTGCAAGGGGTTCATATCAACGATAAACACATCGAAGTTGTGGTTCGTTCGATGCTTCGTAAGGTAATCATCACTGATAGTGGGGACACATCGTTTGTGAACCAACAACAAGTGGATAAATTCCTCTTTGATGAAGAAAATGACCGCGTGGAAAAAGAAGGGGGATCTCCGGCACAAGGAACTCCTGTCCTTCTGGGATTAACAAAAGCATCCCTTAACACAGAGTCTTATTTCTCTGCAGCGTCCTTCCAAGAAACCACTAAGGTTTTAACGGATGCGGCCATCAAAGGAAAAACAGACAACCTCATGGGTCTGAAAGAAAACGTCATCATTGGTCATATGATTCCTGCGGGAACAGGTATGAAAAAATACCGTGACATTGAAGTTTTCAAGGATCTTCCAGGAGACTTGGATTGGGATTTGGAATCGGAAGAAGAGGAAGAAGAAGTTTCTGAACTTTCAGAATCAGCTCCCGTTTCTACTGCCACACTTTCTAGACTTGTTGCCGAGGAGGACGAGGATGAAGATGAGTTGGAAGAAGAATCAGACGACTCAGATGATGAGGACGATGACGATTAGTCACTAACAGAAGTCACTAGAAATCATCTAAATTAGATGGTTTCTGGGGACAAAAATCATGTTTTCGTTTACAGAATGTCCCTATCTGGAATTTTGGACGAAAACGTCATTATTTTTTTAAAGACAGAGAAGTAGAAGAAGGAATCGAATGCCTACAATTAACCAGCTCATCCGCATTGGAAGAGAAGACCAAAAGAAAAGAACTAAATCTCCTGCCCTAAAAGCATGCCCACAAAGACGTGGAGTTTGCACTAGGGTAATGACCTTTACTCCTAAAAAACCGAACTCAGCTCTTCGTAAAGTAGCAAGGGTTCGCCTCACTACTGGAATTGAAGTGACTGCTTACATTCCTGGTGAAGGCCATAACCTCCAAGAACACAACGTGGTTCTCATCCGTGGGGGAAGGGTAAAAGATTTACCAGGGGTTCGTTATCATATCATTCGTGGAACACTGGATACACTCGGTGTAGACAAACGTCGTAAAGGACGTTCTAAATACGGCGCTAAGCGTCCTAAAGCGTAATCGGAGAAAGGTATATGTCTAGAAGAAGAGGAAAAGTTGAACCACGCCACATCGAAGGCGATCCTAAATACAATGACAAGGTGATTTCTAAGTTTATCAACTGCCTAATGGTAGATGGTAAAAAAAGTGTCGCTGAAGCCGTGTTCTACGATGCATTAGAAGTAATTGCTAAAAAAACAGGACAAGATCCTTTTGCAGTTTTCCAAGAAGCATTGGAAAATGCAAAACCACAAGTGGAAGTAAAATCCCGCCGAGTGGGTGGTGTTACTTACCAAGTACCAATTGAAGTTCGTCCAGAAAGACGTCTTGCACTTGGTATCAGATGGCTTATCAAATACAGCCGTGGTAGAAACGAAAAATCAATGAAGAACAAATTGGCTGCAGAATTTATGGAAGCGCAAAAAGGCACCGGATCTGCGATCAAGAAAAAAGAAGACATCAGAAAGATGGCAGACGCCAACAAGGCTTTCTCCCACTACCGCTGGTAGTCTCATCCATTCGATTCCAAACATTGATAAGCCAGGTGAAAACCTGGCTTTTTTATTTTAGCGCACAAAAATCATGAAATACCGAACAGTTGGAATTTTTGCACATATTGATTCGGGTAAAACCACACTCACCGAACGAATCTTATTTGAAGCAGGTAAAATTTCTGCTGTCGGTTCCATTGAAGACGGGAACACGGAATCGGATTCTTTACAGGAAGAAATTGACCGAGGAATTTCCATTCGCACCACATTTCATTCCCTTCCATGGAATACAAATTTTGGTGAGTTCAGGATCCAACTCGTAGACACACCGGGTCATATTGACTTTCGTAACCAAGTCACAGACCTTTTGCCTGCTATGGAAACTGCCATAGTTGTTTTGGAGGCAGGGACTGTGGTGCAATCACAAGCCCGCCTTGTCATTGAGGAACTAACAAAAGCCTCTGTTCCTATGGTGTTTTTTATCAACAAACTGGATAGGTTTGGAGATGATTACTTGGACACTCTTGTGTCTTTAGAAGAAATTTTAGGCGGAGCTCCTGTGGCTCTCTTTCAGAAAGACGAATTGGGAAAATTGGAATACTATTTCCAGCACCCTTCCGCTTTTCCAAAAACAGTAAAAGAAGAATTAATTTCCTGGAGCGATGATCTGATGATTTCCTCCTGGAACGATCCTTCTGGCCAAACGGACTTTTCGATGATTGGGTTACACACGGGCCCGAAGGCCGGGAAACTCTATCCTGTTTACGGAGGTTCTGCGAAAACGGGGGAGGGAGTTCGGGAACTTTTGGATTTGGTACTTTGGACAGAACCAAAAGAAACAGAAGATCCTTCTTCTCTTGCCTTGCCAATGCTTGTCCTCTCGAGAAGGACTAATCCTGAGTTTGGTCGGTATGCGGTCGTTTATCCAACACGTGATATCCGCTTGGATGAGATCCAGTCTTTATGGAAGCAGTTGCTAACCAATGGAGAGGAGAACTCCACCCGCCGAGCGAAAGGAAATTCTATAGAGGAAAATCCCTTTCATTTCCTAGATCCAGAAACAGAAGAAACACTCACTACTTTACAAAAGGGTAAATTGGTTTTCCTAAAAAATCACTTGGATCTAGTTCTATTGCCCGCCAAGTCAGTGGTCCAAACAAATGGCCTTCCTTCCGAAGAAGAGGGCCCACCTTCGGATCGTTCCCAAAGCCCTTTCTCTGTGGTCTTGGAACCAGACGAATCATCGGAGAAAGAGTTTTGGTTATGTCGCCTGGAAGAACTGGTTTGGGAAGATCCAGGGTATGTGCTCCAAAACAAGGAAGATACCGGACAGTTGGTACTCCTTGGCCGAGGAGAACTCCATTTGGAAATTGGAATCCGAAGGGTAATGGAAAGAACCGAAAAAAAACTCAATTTTAGTTCGATAAACATTGCCAAATTAGAGCATCTTAAAAAAATGTCTCATAAGGTTGCCCTAGAGCATCGTGCCTTTGAAGATCAAAAATCAAGCGGCGCGCTCATCGCAGTCCTGGAAGATACTGCCGATTTTTCGAAGCATATTGCCTTCGAGGTAAGTCTTCCGGAAGAAGTAAAAAATTCGATAGAAACGTCCTTTTTGGAAGCCTGCTTACACGGGTTCTACGGTGAGGAAGTTGTAGGTCTTAGACTTCGTGTTCTCTCTTACGAGATGCCGAAGGGAGACGTGCAAATCACTTTGACGCTTTTGAAAGTAGCGATACTGGCAGGTGTAAAGGAATTGTTTCCATCCAACACATATTTGGTCGGACCCCTCACGGAAATAGAAGTGATGGTGGACGCAGACCACTTAGGTGTAGTTCTTTCTGATCTAAGTCGCAGAAACGCTAAGGTGGTCTCCATCGAGGAAGCTGTGGCAGGGAAGAGTCACTTAAAAGCCAATGCACCGGCCCAAAACCTGCTTGGCTTTTCAGGGGCTCTTAGAAACATGACCAAAGGGATTGGCATTTCTTGGGAAAGGACTGCTTTTACCTATGAATTTCATGCAGTTTTAAAGGAGTAAAGAACCGAGGATCGGGTCTTGCACCACGATTGAGGAGTAGATTCTAACAATGGCTAAAGAAAAATTTGACCGTTCAAAACCACACTTAAACATCGGAACTATTGGTCACGTTGACCACGGTAAGACAACCCTAACAGCAGCAATCACTACAACGCTTGCGAAGTTAGTTGGTGGAAAAAATAAAGCGATTGCTTATGACCAAATCGACAATGCGCCCGAAGAAAAGGCTCGTGGGATTACTATTGCAACGTCTCACCAGGAGTATGAAACTCCAAACCGTCACTACGCACACGTAGATTGCCCGGGACACGCGGACTATGTTAAAAACATGATTACTGGTGCTGCTCAGATGGACGCTGCGATTCTCGTAGTATCTGCAACTGACGGTGCTATGCCACAAACTAAAGAACACATCCTTCTTGCTCGCCAAGTAGGGGTTCCTTACATCGTGGTTTACCTAAACAAAGCTGACATGCTCGCTGCTGATGAAAGAGACGATATGGTTGAGATGGTTAAAGAGGAAATCAAAGACCTTCTTAACAAATACAACTTTCCTGGTGATAAAACACCTTTCATCTCTGGTTCTGCATTAAAAGCTCTTGAAGGTGAAGATTCTGACTTAGGAATGAAATCCATTCTTAAACTTATGGAAGCTGTTGATACTTACGTTCCAAACCCTACACGTATTGTTGATAAACCTTTCCTTATGCCAGTTGAGGACGTATTCTCAATCACTGGTCGTGGAACTGTTGCAACTGGTCGTGTGGAGCAAGGTGTTCTTAAGATCAACGACGAGATCGAAATCGTTGGTATCCGTGATACATCTAAATCAGTTGTTACTGGTATTGAGATGTTCCGTAAACTACTCGATCAAGCAGAAGCTGGAGACAACATTGGTGCTCTTCTTCGCGGAACTAAAAAAGAAGACATCGAAAGAGGTCAAGTTCTTGCGAAACCGGGTACTATCACTCCACACAGAAAATTTAAAGCGGAAGTTTACGTTCTTACTAAAGACGAAGGTGGACGTCATACTCCATTCTTTAACAACTACCGTCCTCAGTTCTACTTCAGAACTACAGACATCACTGGTGTTTGTAACCTTCCTGGTGGAATGGAGATGGTTATGCCGGGAGATAACGTTACGATGTCAATCGAACTTATCCACCCAATTGCTATGGACCAAGGTTTGAAGTTCGCTATCCGTGAGGGTGGAAGAACAATTGGTTCTGGTGTTGTTGCGGAGATCGTTGAGTAATCCCAATGGCTGGACAAAGAATTCGCGTTAAGTTAAAAGCTTTCGATCATCGGTTGATTGACCAATCAACCTTTGAAATCGTTGCGACTGCGAAGAGGACCGGAGCTACTGTCTCCGGTCCAATCCCACTTCCAACGAAAAAAGAAATCTACACGGTATTACGTTCTCCGCACGTGAATAAAAAAGCTAGAGAACAATTTGAAATGAGAACTCACAAGAGACTCATCGATATTTTAAATACGAATGAAGATACGGTAGAAGCCCTGATGAAGCTTCAACTCCCTGCTGGAGTTTCCGTAGATATTAAATCCTAAGGATAGGATCCATGGCTAAAGGTTTAATCGGCGAAAAATTGGGCATGGCCCACATATTCAATAACGAAGGTAAAATGGTTACTGTAACTGTTTTACGCGTGGGTCCTTGTTTTGTGTCCCAGGTAAAAACATCTGCGAACGACGGCTACGAAGCGGTTCAATTAGCATTTGGTGATGCCAAAGAAAAACACATGACGAAGGCCGAAGTTGGACACATTAAAAAAGCTAACATTGCAGCTCCTAAAAAAACTCTGATTGAATTCAAAGGTTTTGAGGATGTAGCAGTTGGTGCTGAGGTAAAACTCGCTGATGTGTTTGCTTTGAACGACACGGTGAAAGTAACCGGAACTTCTAAGGGAAAGGGAACACAAGGTGTTGTTAAACGACACGGTTTTGCTGGTGGTCCTGCTGGACACGGTTCCAGATTCCAAAGACATCCTGGTTCGATTGGTTCTAACACAACTCCTGGACGTGTGTTCAAGGGTTTGAAAATGGGCGGAAGAATGGGTTCTGAACAGAGCACTGTTCGAAACCTGAAAGTAGTAAAAATTGATGCAGACGCCAACTTGGTATTTGTATCCGGTCCGGTTCCAGGAAGAGAACGCGGTATCGTTACGATAGAGAAAATCGGATAAATAAATAGATAGGTAGAACATGAAAGCGCGTAAATACAATAAAGAAGGCGTATTCGTAAGCGAAGTTGAACTTCCGGCAGAATTATTTGCTACCGGCATTTCGCTTGGAGCCATCTATGATGCGGTTAAAGCTGAAAATGCGAACAACAGACAAGGAACACATTCTACTAAAGATCGTTCCGAAGTTCGCGGTGGGGGAATCAAACCTTGGGCTCAAAAGGGAACTGGTCGTGCAAGACAAGGATCCATTAGAGCTCCACATTTCGTTGGTGGTGGTATCATTCATGGACCAAAACCAAGAGATTATTCCTCTAACTTGTCACGCAGCGTTAAGAAAAAGGCTGTTCTCTCCATCCTTAACAAAAAGGCAGAAGAAAACAGAATCGCGATCATAGAAGACGTAGAACCTTCTTCTTACTCCACAAAATCCATCTACAACATTTTGAAGAACATGGAAATTGCGGAGAAGGGTAACGTGGGTTTTGTGGTAGCTGGTGAAAACCAATTCCTCAAAAAATCCACTCGCAATATAGAGAACCTCAAATATGTGAACAGCAAACGAGTCGTTTGCCGAGACATCCTCTATAATAACAATTTAGTAATCTCTGAAAGCGCTTTGAAAGAGCTTCAGGCACAGTATTCTAAGAAAGGATAAGACAGTGAACCTAGAGAATGTAATCTTATCACCAGTTGTTACAGAAAAGTCGCAAGACCTTCAATCAATTGGAGAACGTATGGGAAAAAGAACTGTCAAGTATACGTTCAAAGTCCACCCGGATGCGAACAAAACTTTGATCAAACAAGCCCTGAAACAAATGTATAACGTTGTTCCAACTGCTGTAAACGTAGCCGTTTACCGTGGGAAAATGAAACGTTTTAGAAACATGCCGTCCCCAAGACCTCACTACAAAAAAGCTGTAGTGACGTTTGCTGACGGAGCAAATTTGGATTTTGCTAAGGTTTAATTATGGGAATTAGAAAACTTAAACCCACAACGCAGTCTAGCCGGTATTATTCCGTTCTAGATTTCAAAGAAATCACTGAAGTGGTTCCTTACAAACCACTCACTGCCAACATTTCTTACAAAGCTGGTCGTGACAATAAGGGACGTATCGCTGTTAGACGCAAAGGTGGACGTAACAAAAGAAAGTTCCGGATCATCGATTTCAAACGTAATAAATTTGGAATCCCTGCGACTGTAAAAACAATCGAATACGATCCAAACCGTTCTGCTTTTATTGCTCTGGTCTGTTATGCAGATGGAGAATACCGATACATTTTAGCTCCTAACGGCTTAAAAGTTGGGGATAAAATTGAATCAGGTGCTAATGCAGAGATCAAACTAGGGAACACACTTCCTTTGGATAAAATCCCTGCAGGAACTAACGTTCACAACATTGAACTTCATATCGGAAAAGGCGGTCAAATCGCTCGCACAGCAGGATCTTTTGCTGTGATCTCCGCTAAAGATGGTGACTATGTATCTCTCAAACTTCCTTCTTCGGAAATCCGAAAGGTTCGTAAAGAGTGTTTAGCGACTATCGGAGAACTTTCCAATAAAGACCATAACTTGGTCATCATTGGAAAAGCGGGACGTAACCGTTGGTTAGGAAAGAGACCGAAAGTAAGAGGGGTCGTTATGAACCCTGTGGACCACCCACTCGGTGGTGGTGAAGGTAGAACTTCCGGAGGTCGTCACCCAGTGACTCCTTGGGGTAAACCTACGAAAGGATTTAAAACACGTAAGACTAGACCGTCTGACCGTTTTATTGTCCAAAGACGTAAGAAAAACAGGAATAGGTAGGATCTAGATACTCATGGCTAGAAGCTTAAAAAAAGGTCCGTTCATTGACGACCACCTCATGAAAAAAATTACGAGCCTAAACTCTGAAGGGAAAAAAACTCCCTTCAAGTCTTGGTCAAGAAGAAGTACCATTTATCCAGATATGATTGGTCATACAGTCATGATTCATAATGGCAAAGCGTTTGTTCCTGTTTATGTAAACGAAAACATGATCGGTCACAAACTCGGTGAATTTGCTCCCACTAGAACCTTCAAAGGTCACGGTGGAGACAAAAAAGTAGCGAAGAAATAGGTAGAGAGATGGAAGCAAAAGCAGTAGGAAAACACCTCAGAATTTCTGCCAGAAAAGCTCGCCTGGTTGCTGATGAAGTTCGTGGATACGATTATAAGGAAGCCATTGATATCTTGCGTTTTACTAATAAAGCAGCAAGTTCAATGATCATCAACCTTCTCAACTCGGCAGTGGCGAACGCAGTCCAAATGAACGAAAGTTTGGATCCAAGTTCACTTTATGTTAAAAAAATCTATGTGGATGACGGCCCTATCATGAAACGTTTCCGCCCAAGAGCACGTGGTCGTGCTTCTCGGATCCGTAAACGCCTAAGCCACATCACTGTTGTTGTATCTGAAATCGAAAAGAAGGTTAGCTAATTTATGGGTCAGAAAGTAAATCCAATCGGACTACGAATCGGAATCACACGTAATTGGGATTCGGTTTGGTTTTCCAAACAAGATTACATTAAAAATCTTCACGAAGATATCAAGATCCGTAGATTCCTTCAGAAGAAATTCAAAAACGCATCCGTTGTTAAGATCGTAATCGAAAGATTCCCTGAAAAAATCAACGTAAACCTCCATACTTCTAAACCAGGTATGGTGATTGGTCAAAAAGGCCAAAACATTGAAGCGGTAAAACAAGAACTTAAAAAATACGCTGATAAACCGATCGGAATGAACATCATCGAAGTGAAAAAACCAGAAGTGATTGCACAAGCAATTGCGGAAACGGTTGCCCTTCAAATCGAACAAAGGATGCCATTCCGTCGAGTGATGAAAGCAGAACTTCGTCGTGCGATGCGCGGTGGAGTGGAAGGTGTGAAAATCCAAATCTCTGGACGTCTCAACGGAGCGGATATGGCACGAACTGAAAAGTATATGGAAGGACGAGTTCCTCTTCATACTCTTCGTGCTAAAATTGACTTTGGATTCAAAGAAGCCCTCACGACTTTCGGACAAATTGGTGTGAAAGTATGGACTTATACAGGTGACTACTTCCCAACTAAGGAAGAGTCTGATGAAGATAAATACGCTGTAAAACGTAGAACTAGTTAAGAAGTACTAAAGAGAAACAATCATGTTAGCACCTAAACGAGTAAAATTTAGAAAACGCCAAAGAGGGCGCTTAAAAGGTAAGGACGAAAGAGGTTCTTACGTTGCGTTCGGTGAGTATGGTCTAAAAGCCATCTCTTCCGGTCGTATCACTGCGCGACAAATCGAAGCTGCAAGGATTACTATCAACCGCCAAGTGAAACGAGGTGGGAAATTGTGGATCAGGATCTTCCCTCATTTACCAATCACAAAGAAACCTGCCGAAACTCGTATGGGTAAAGGTAAAGGTAACCCAGAATTCTGGATTGCTGAGATTCGTCCAGGCCGTGTTCTTTTTGAGATGGCTGGAATTGATGAGGAAACAGCAAGAAAAGCACTTCACCTAGCAGCGTTTAAACTGCCGGTAGAAACTTCATTTGTTAAGAGGAACGTTCTATGAAAGACGATTTCAAATCACTATCTCCTGAAGATTTGAAGAAAGAAATTCTTTCCTCTTCCGAAGAAGTAAGAAAAGCAAGATTTCAATTTGGTGTCACAAGATCTCTTGAGAACCCAAAAGGGATCCGCAATCATAAGAAGAGAATTGCCCAAGCGTTAACTGTACTTCGTGAGAAGGAACTAGCTGCAAAGGGCAAACTCAAACAAATCGCACCGAAAGCTGGTTCGGCTCCTAAAGCTGCAAAAACAAGCAAAGGTAAGAAGAAGTAGGTTATGGAAGATAAAAACTCTAAAAAGTCTTTAACCATTCAAGGTGTAGTTGTGAGCGATGCTATGGATAAAACTGTAGTGATCGAAATCATCACAAGAAAAGTGCACCCACGGTTTAAGAAGATTATGACCAGAACTTCCCGCGTGAAAATTCACGACGAGAAGAACGAGTGTCAAGTTGGTGATCGAGTCATCGCTGTGGAAACAAGACCACTTTCTAAGCAGAAACACCATAAACTTGTAAAGGTAATTGAGAAGGCGAAATTAGTATGATCCAACAAGAAACTATTTTACAAGTAGCCGATAACTCGGGTGTGAAAAAAGTCATGTGCGTTAAAGTGCTTGGCGGTTCCAAAAAACGCTACGCTACGCTTGGTGACGAAATCATCGTCGCTGTTAAGGAAGCACAACCTGCATACGGTCTTCGTGACGGGCAAGGAAAAAAAGTGCATAACAAAGCAGTTCAAAGAGCAGTTGTTGTGAGAACGAAAAAAGAAGTTCGTCGTCCAGATGGAACTTACATTCGTTTCGATGACAATGCCGTTGCCATCATTGATGACAAAGGGAATCCAAAAGGAACCAGGATCTTCGGACCTGTTGCCCGTGAACTTCGCGATAAAAAATACATGAAAATTATATCTCTCGCTCCGGAGGTTCTCTAGAATGGCAGCTAAATTAGCATATAGAGGCTCCGAGCCCACTAAATTCAAGAAAACGAAAATCAAAAAGGACGATGAAGTTCTTGTGATTTCCGGTAAAGAAAAAGGAAAAAAAGGGAAAGTTCTCGCTGTAGATAAACGCAAAGACCGCGTTTATATCGAAGGTGTGAACAAAAGAAAAAGATTCGTGCGCCCAACCCAAGAGAACCCTCAAGGTGGAGCGATCGAAATCGAATTCCCAATCCATATTTCCAATGTGATGTTTCACGATGCAAAAGCAGAGAACAAAGCGAAGCCAAAGAAGAAAATTAAGGCTGTACGCTTGGGCTTTGCCAAGAAGGATGGTAAATCCGTACGAGTGACTCGACCAGAAGGGAAAGAAGTATAGTTATGGTACCTAGGCTTAAATCAAAATACGAGAAGGAAATTCGTCCTACACTCCAAAAGTCACTCGGCTTTCAAAGTGTGATGCGAGTTCCCAAACTAGAAAAAATCGTGATTAACGTTGGTATGGGCGAAGCTCACACCAACCCAAAAGCGATGGAAGCTTGTTTGGTAGAAATTGGCCAAATCACAGGCCAAAGACCGGTGAAAACATTCGCTAAGAAGTCCATTGCGGGTTTCAAAGTGAGAGAGGGAATGGTGCTTGGTTGCAAAGTTACCCTTCGTGGTCATCATATGTATGAGTTCCTTGACAGATTCATTAACGTGGCTCTTCCACGGGTTCGTGACTTTCGCGGAGTTAATCCAAAAGGTTTCGACGGTCGAGGAAATTATAACCTGTCCGTAAAAGAACAGATCATCTTCCCTGAGATTCATTTTGATAAAATCAATACTATCTATGGGATCAATATCACTTTCGTAACGAACACGGAAGTGGACAAAGAAGCGTTCGAATTATTCCAAGCCTTCGGTATGCCTTACCGAGCGGCAGGTAAGTAGGAGATTTATCATGGCGAAAAAATCAATGATGGAACGCCACGCCAAAGAGCAAAAATTCAAAGTGAGAGAGTACAATCGTTGCCCTCTTTGTGGTCGATCACGCGCTTATTTGCGCCGCTTTGATATGTGTCGTCTTTGCTTCCGGGACCTTGCTAGCAAGGCTCAGATCCCCGGTGTGAAAAAGTCCTCCTGGTAATTAGGTTAAGGTAAGTATGAGTCTTTCAGATCCAATCGCAGATATGCTAACAAGAATCAGAAACGCACAACAAGCTAAACATGAGCTTTGTGTGATTCCTGGTAGCAAAATCAAAAAGTCCATCCTAGATCTTCTTAAAGAAGAAGGTTTTGTTGATGATGTTCAAACAGTAAAAAATGGAAGTTTTGATGACTTCCAAGTGAAATTAAAATACGACACGGAAAAAAAACCGGTAATTCGTATGATCGAGAGAGTTTCCACTCCAGGTCGTCGCGTTTACATCCAATCTGGTGAAATCCGTCCGTTCCGAAATAACATCGGAACCCTCATCCTTTCGACTTCGAAAGGTGTGATGACTGGGAAACGTGCTCGTAAACTCAGAGTAGGAGGGGAAGTTCTCTGTAAGGTATTCTAGAGAACGATATCACCATGTCTCGAGTTGGAAAAAGTATTATCAAATTGCCTGCAAAGGTAGAAGTGAAAGCAGAAGCTGAAGCCCTTACAATCAAAGGGCCTTTAGGGGAACTAAAAACTCCACTTTACGAAGGTGTCAGCGCCAATGTAGAAAACGGCGAATTAGTTTTTACTCGCAAAAGTGAAGACCAAAAGACTGTGGCGCTCCACGGTCTCGTTCGCTCTCTTGCGATGAACTGCGTAAAAGGTGTGACAACTGGTTGGGAAAAAAACTTAGAAATCACTGGGGTCGGTTACCGTGCACAAAAACGTGGTAAAGATCTAGTGATGGCTCTTGGATATTCTCACGAAGTGGTTTTCCCTGAACCTACTGGTATCAAAATCGATGTTGCAGATCAGCTAAAAATCAAAGTATCGGGAATTGACCGACAACTGGTTGGACAAGTTGCGGCTGACATTCGTTCGAAAAGACCACCTGAACCTTACAAAGGGAAAGGGATCAAATATCAGAACGAATACATCCGTAGAAAGGCCGGAAAAACCGGTAAGAAGTAGAACGTCATGATCAACAAGACAGCTAAAAATATCAAAAGATTGAGACGAGCGGAACGAGTTAGATACAAACTCCGCTCTACATCGGAAAGACCTCGGTTGGTTTTCAACAAAACAAACCGTTACCTCACTGCACAAATCATTGATGATGCAAAAGGTGTAACGCTTGTTTATGCAACCACTTTAGGGAAAGATTTTCCGAAACATGAAAATTCTAAGAAGAGTAAATCGGCTGCGACCGAACTCGGTAAAGTAGTCGCTGAAAAAGCGAAAAAAGCAGGGGTTTCCCAAGTGGTACTCGACAGATCTGGAATGGTTTACCATGGAAAGATCGCTGCTTTTGCTGATTCTGCCCGCGAAGGTGGATTGGAGTTCTAAATGATGTTAGAAGAAGAAACAAAAGAATTTACTGAGAAGGTCGTAAAAATCGACCGAGTTGCCAAGGTAGTGAAGGGGGGACGTCGTTTCTCCTTCAACGCTCTATCCGTTGTTGGTGACTCTAAAGGAAAAGTAGGAATTGGATTTGGAAAAGCAAATGAAGTTCCAGATGCCATCCGAAAGTCCATTGAATCGGCAAAAAAGAATTTAAAATCCATTCACTATATCGGTCATACCGTTCCTCACGATGTTGTGGGACAGTTCAAATCCGCTCGAGTGATTTTGAAGCCAGCTTCTCCGGGAACGGGGATCATCGCTGGAGCTTCTGTTCGATCCGTTTTGGAAAGAGCAGGAATCCAAGATGTTTTAACAAAATCATGGGGATCTTCAAACCCGATGAACATTGTGAAGGCGACTATGGATGCATTACAACAGTTGGAAACTCCGTCTATGGCGGTAAAACGACGTGGTGTTAGCCTCAAACATTTGTTTGGGCAAGATCTATAAAAGGTAACTGATTATGGAAGAAGTGATCGTAACGCAAGAAAGAAGTTCTATTGGTATCATCCCGATACACAAAAAAACCCTAATTGCACTCGGCCTTAAAAAGAAAGGTCAATCCAAAAAACACAAAATGACTCCCCAATTGAAAGGGATGTTACGACAAGTAGGTTACTTGTTGAAAGTGGAAAAGGTATAATTGTATGGCACAAGATAGAATTGAACAAGGTCGTGGATTTGGGGCAAAACGCCCAAAAAAATCCACATCCCTCGGCAACAAAAACTTGGTTCCGGTTCCGGAAGGTGCAAAAACTTCTCCGAAACGTGTGGGTCAAGGTCCAGGATCCGGAATGGGAAAAACTTCCACTCGTGGTTCCAAAGGACAAAGAGCTCGTGCAGCTTCGATGAGACGTGGATTCGAGGGGGGACAGCTTCCTCTTCACAGACGTTTGCCAAAACGTGGTTTTACCAATATTTTCTCTCTAGAATACCAACCAGTAAACTTGATCTCTTTAACTAAAGCAGGTCTTTCTGGGGAAGTAACTCCTGCGATTCTCAAAGCCAAGTCTTTGATTAAGTCTGAAGTTGGACCAATCAAATTACTCGGAACTGGAGAAGTGACTGTTGCCATCACCATTACAGTAGATGCTTTTTCTGCCTCTGCAAAAGAGAAAATTGAAAAAGCAGGTGGAAAAGTCATCATTAGAGAAAAGAAAAAAGAAGAGAAAAAAAACTAGATAACCTATGTTTCAAACCATCGCTAACATCTTTCGAATCCCGGAATTAAGATCTAAAATCCTATTTACGATAGGTATGTTGTTACTTTTCAGAATGGGAACTCACGTGACTATTCCAGGAATCAACAGTTTGATTGTAACGGGCATTACTGCCGATCCGAGTGAAGGTTTCCTCGGAATGGTGGATTTGTTTGCTGGTGGTGCACTTTTAAAATTTTCTATTTTTGCACTAGGGATTATGCCTTATATCTCTTCTTCGATCATTATGCAACTTGTGATGGTTCTCATTCCAAGTTTGCAAAAAATGCAAAAAGAAGGGGAAGAGGGTAGAAAGAAGATCCAACAGTACACTAAGTACGGAACTCTCATCCTTTGTGCGATCCAGTCTCTTGCTGTGATCCAACTTGCAAATTCTTGGTCGACTGGATCGGGAACAGCGCAAGCAAAATACCCAGGGCTTATCAACCCATCAGTCGAAGGATACTTTTTACCAATTGCGATGTTATCCATCACTACGGGAACGGTTCTTCTTATTTGGCTCGGGGAACAAATCACAGAACGTGGGATCGGTAACGGAATCTCTCTCATTATCTTTGCCGGTATCATTGGTCGTATGCCAGAAGCACTCATTGCGATGTTTACTTCTGATACCTCAGATGCTCTTAGCATTCTTATCCTTATCATTATCTTTATTGTTCTTATTTCACTTACGGTGATTTTAACCCAAGGGGTGCGCCGGGTTCCGTTAAATTACGGAAAACAAATGGTGGGAAGAAAGATGGTTCAGGCTCGTAGCCAATCCATTCCTTTCAAAGTGAACAGTGCCAATGTAATGCCAATTATCTTTGCATCTTCACTGATTCTTTTCCCACAAACAATTGTTCAGTGGTTATCCTCTAAGGGTGGTCAGTGGGCAGGTTGGGCAGTGATTATGGACTATTTTAATCCATTTTCACAAATTTGGTACCATGCCCTTTTCTATTATGTGATTTATACATCTTTAATCATCTTCTTTGCTTATTTTTATACGGCGATTCAGTTCAACCCACAAGAGTTAGCTGATAACCTAAAAAAATACGGTGGGTTCATTCCGGGAGTTCGTCCTGGTAGCCAAACAAAAGATATGATCGAGAAAATCTTGAATCGAATCACCCTTCCGGGTGCTCTTTTCCTTGCTGGTCTTGCTCTTGCTCCGTATCTCATCATCAAGTTTTTAAACCTCGGTTCTAACACCGGTGGGGGAACTTTGGTGTATACTTTCGGAGGAACTTCACTTCTCATTATGGTGGGTGTGGCACTCGAAACTTTGAAACAAATCGAAGCCCAACTCCTGATGAGAAATTACGAAGGATTCATGAAGAAGACTAAAATCAAGGGAAGAGTGTAACGAATGAAGAGACTCATATTTATGGGGCCCCCAGGCGCTGGAAAAGGGACCCAAGCTGACATCATCAAAGAGAAATACCAAATTCCACAGATCTCTACCGGAGACATCCTCCGCGCTGCCGTAAAAAACGGAACCCCTATGGGGATAGAAGCAAAAAAATATATGGACGCTGGAGACCTTGTTCCAGATGCTGTCGTTATAGGCATAATTCGCGACCGATTGGTCGAAGCTGATTGTGCAAATGGATTCATACTGGATGGATTTCCTAGGACGGTGGAGCAAGCAAAGGCTCTCTCGGAAATCCTCAAAGAGCTCCGCATGGAACTCGACTCCGTTGTCAACCTAGACGTTCCTGACGAAGAACTCGTCAAACGGTTGCTAGGTAGAGCGATCAAAGAAGGACGCTCGGATGACAACGAAGAGACCATCAAAAACCGTCTGCATACTTACAACACCAAGACGTTGCCCCTAATAGACTTTTATAAAGGCTCTGGGATCCTTCGGCAAATCAATGGTTTGGGAAGTATGGAAGAAATCACTAACACTATTTTAAAATCGATCCAGTAGGAGATAGACCCTGGCTAAGGAAGAAGCAATAACTATTGACGGAACCGTTTTAGAACCGTTACCGAACGCTATGTTCCGCGTGGAACTAGAGAATGGTCACAAAGTTCTAGCACATATTTCGGGAAAAATGCGTATGCATTATATCCGTATTTTACCCGGCGATAAAGTTACTGTAGAACTTTCTCCTTATGACCTAACCAAGGGCCGAATCACTTACAGAAAGAAATAGGGAACAATAATGAAAGTTAGAGCATCAGTAAAAAAAATCTGTCCAGAGTGCAAAGTCATTCGCAGAAAAGGTGTAATCCGAGTGATTTGCACGAACCCAAAACACAAACAAAGGCAAAGATAGAAAGATATGGCACGTATCGCGGGTGTTGATTTACCATCAAACAAAAGAATATTGATCGGTCTTACATACGTATTTGGTATTGGTAAGACGTCCTCTCAAAATATCCTGAAAAAAGCAGGAATTGACGAATCTATCCGGGTGAAGGACCTTTCGGACGAACAAGAAGCCGCGATCCGACGAGTCATTGAAGAATCATACCAGGTAGAAGGGGATCTTCGTTCCGAAGTCAACCTAAACATCAAACGATTGATGGACGTAGGTTGTTATAGAGGTTTCCGCCATAGACGTGGACTTCCTGTTAACGGACAAAGAACAAGAACCAACGCAAGAACTCGCAAGGGTGTCAAGAAAACTGTAGCTAACAAGAAAAAGGCTACTAAGTAGAGGACGAGTCCATGGCTGAAAAAGACGCAAAGAATAAAAAAGATACCAAAAAGGTTAAGAAAAAAGAAAAGAAGAACGTTCCACGGGGTAAGGTTTATATCCAAGCTTCGTTTAACAATACAATCGTGTCCATTACGGATATGGCTGGAAACGTTCTATCTTGGTCCTCGTCTGGAATGATGGGATTTCGTGGATCCAAAAAATCCACTCCGTATGCTGCACAAGTTGCCGCTACCAATGCAGCTGAAAAAGCAATCGAAGCTGCTGGCCTTTCCGAAGTAGATGTAATGGTTTCAGGTCCAGGAATTGGACGTGAGTCTGCCATTCGTTCTTTAACTACGAAAGGAATTTCAATCAAACTCATTAAAGACGTAACTCCGCTCCCGCACAATGGGTGCCGACCACGAAAAAGAAGAAGGGTGTAGGAATTAGATTATGGCACGTTACCGAGGTCCAGTTGTTAAATTGATGAGAAGAGAGGGACTTAACCTCTTTCTCAAAAATAGTCATACTTTACATAAAGAAAAATCTTCCCTAGAAAAGAGAAAGTACCCACCAGGTCTTCCTCCTAAGAAAAAAGGAAAGATTACGGAATACGGAGCTCAGCTTCGTGAAAAACAAAAAGTAAAACGCGCATACGGTGTTTTAGAAAAACAATTCCGTAGATACTTCGAAGAAGCATCCCACACTCCAGGGATTCCTGGTGAGAACTTACTCCAATTCCTCGAAAGACGATTGGATAACGTTCTTTATCGTATGGGTTTTGCAGTCACTAGAAGACAAGCTCGTAACTTTGTGGCTCACAGACATATCCTTGTGAATGGTCACCGAGTGGATATTTGTTCTTATCGTGTGAATGTTGGTGATAAAATCGAAATCCGTGAGAAGTTCCAAAAATCCACGTTTATCGAAGAAAATATCAAACTTGCTCAAGCAATCAATCGTACTGCTTCTTGGGTTAGTGTGGATTATACCAAGTTCTCCGGAGAAGTGACTTCACTTCCAACAAGAGAGCATATTGATATTCCTGTGAAAGAACAGGTAATCGTAGAGTTGTACTCGAAGTAAGAATTTAGAGAAGAAGGATACGACATTGTCTCCAAAGAATTTATTAAAAGGTTTTAAAAGACCCAAAAAAATCGAATTCACTACCGATGTGAATACTCCAAACTACGGTAAGTTTGTTGCAGAACCTTTCGAAAGAGGAATTGGTACTACGATCGGTAACTCGCTTCGTCGTACGCTCATGTCTTCTATCGAAGGTGCAGCAATTTCCGCGATTCGGATTGAAGGAGTCTCTCACGAGTTCTCTTATATTGAAGGTGTAGCAGAAGACGTAACTCGTATCATTCTTAACTTAAAACAAGTTCGAATCAAATACGAGCCTGAAGACAAAGAAGCAAGCAAAGTAATCCACCTAGAACTAAAAGGTGCAGGTTACTTCCGTGCAGCTGATTTGGCTGTTGATTCTTCTATTGAAATCATGAACCCAGACCTTCATATTGCCACTCTCAATGAGGATGCCAATTTGATTATGGATTTGGAAATCCAAAGAGGACGTGGTTACGTTCCTGCGGAAGACAAAAAGAAAGACATCGAAGTTTTGGGAACTATCCCTATCGATTCTATTTTTTCACCAATCCAAAAAGTATTGTTTGAAGTATCGGAAACTCGTGTTGCACAACGTTCTGATTACGAAAAACTCACTATGGAAGTTTGGACTGACGGTTCTGTTTCTCCTGAAGATGCAGTAGCGCAAGCAGCAAAGATCCTAAAAGACCACCTAACTGTTTTCATTAACTTTGAAGAAGAAATTGAAGAAGAAGAAGAAGAGTTGGATGAAGCTGACGAAAAACTAAAAGCAGCTTTATCTAAACATGTAGAAGAATTAGAACTATCTGTTCGTTCGACTAACGTTCTTCGTAGTTTGGAAATCGACTTCATTGGTGAACTCGTTAAGAGATCAGAAGACGAAATGACTAAATCAAAACATTTCAGCGAACAAAGTTTACAAGAGTTGAAAGCAAAACTTTCCTCTATGGGACTTTCGTTCGGTATGAGAGATTTTTAAGATGAATAAACGTAATAAAGTTAAACAACTCAACAGATCCGCGGATCATAGAAAAGCTATGATTCAAAATATGGTAATCTCTTTGCTTCGTCACGAAAGAATTGAATCTTCTGTTGCGAAGTTAAAAGTGGCTCGTTCTTACGCAGAACGAATCATCACTAGAGCAAAACGCAATTTAGATGCTAACTTAGCAAATCTTGATGAACAAAAGAAAAATGCAGCAATCCTGCACAATACACGATATCTTTATAGCCATCTTGGTGACCAAGAAATCGTAACTAAACTTTTGAAAGACCTTGCGAATCGTTACGCTGAAAGAGTGGGTGGGTATACAAGAATCATCCGTTTGGTAAACCGTCCTTCTGACAACACTGCCATGGGAATTTTGGAACTTGTAGATCGCAAAACGCAAGATGAGTTAAAAGCAGAAGTGCGAGCGAAACGCGAAGAAAAGAAACCGGCAAAAAAGGAAGAAAAACCTAAAAAACCTAAAAAAGAAAAAGCAGCTGCGAAATAAGCGAAAACTTTTTCTCTAATTAGAGACGAGAAGCCTACTCAACTCCGAGTAGGCTTTTTTTTTATTGCATTCGTTTTGTATTCTGATCAAATACTACATTCCAAACGAATGTCTTCCTCCCTTTCCATATCCGATTCTATTTGGCATACGGCCTTTAGTTCTAGTCCCATAGGGATGGCACTCACCGATATGCAGACTGGGCTGTACGTAGACGTAAATGACGTATACTGTAATTGGCTTGGTCGGACGAAAGAGGAGGTAATTGGTAAATCCACTCTTGATTTAGGGATTTATTCCAATGCAAATGACCGCGAATTCATTTTAGAAGGACTAAGGAAGGACGGTTTTATCCTCAACAAGGAAGTGCCCCTCATTACGAAAACAGGTGCGACCGTTGTCATCCTGTTTAGTGGTCGTATTGTGGAAAATGGAAAGTATCTATTATCAGCCGGACAAAACATCACAGCGTTAAAAGAAAAAGAAAATCTAGCTCATGCATTACAAAACGAACTCGTCATTAGCAAAGAACTATTTGAAAGTGTCTTTCGCCTCAACCCAGCAGCCGTTAGCCTTTCCAATGCAGAAACTGGGAAATACGATGATATCAATGAAGCCTATTGCCGGTTGATTGGTTACGACCGCGATGAAATCATTGGAAAAACCTCCCATGAATTAAATATTTGGATCACCAAACTAGACCGGGCCAGACTTCTAGCAGAGGTTCAAAAAAAAGGTTGGAGTACCGGGATGGAGGCAAGTGTTCGTACCAAAACAGGAGAAATTCGTCATGTGGTTTCTGGGAATACAATCCTCAATAATCACGGAAGGCCCACCTTACTTGCTATTTTGATTGATATTACAGAATCAAAACAAAATAAAGAAGCACTTGAATTTGCTGTCAAAGAAAGGACGAAAGAACTCAATCGGATTTTAGAAGATCTCCAAAAAACCCAAGACCAACTAATCCTATCTGAAAAGATGGCAACCTTAGGTCAGTTAGTTGCTAGTGTCGCCCATGAAATCAACAATCCACTTGCCGCCATTTCTGCTTTTAGCGAACAAATTTATAATCGTATGGGAAATTTCGGAAACCGTTTGTCCCAGATTAAAGAATGTTTTGCAAAGTATTCGGAAGAGGAAGTGGGTGAGGTTGTGGCTTGGGTTGTCGATTTATTCAAAGTCAAACCGAAGTCGTATGCATTTGCCGAGGCTCGTAAGGCTAAAAAAAATTTAGAAGGGATCTTTGTTCGACTCGGTATTGAACCAGCATATGATTTGGCAGATCGAATCGTTGATCTTGGAGTTCCTGATTTTTTCCTTGAAAACCAAGGTTTTTTGCCTCGATTTAAATCGTCCACTTTACTCGAGTTAGTTCTTTCTGAACTCAACACTCTCCGTAGTATTGAATCCATTCGTTTGGCAGTGGAAAGAACTTCCAAAATTGTTTATAGTTTAAAGAATTACGGAAGATTTGATAAAAATGAAGCAAAATCGGAAATCAATGTTGTGGATACCATTGAAACAGTTCTGACTTTGTATCAAAGCAAAATGAAGTCAGGTGTCGATTGTATTCGTTTGTACAATGTGAGTCCTTTGATTGCTGGTTATCCTGATGAACTCATTCAAATTTGGACCAATCTGATTTATAATGCCTTACAAGCCATGGCTTTCAAAGGAAAACTTACCATCCAGGTAGATGAATTAGAAAAGGAAGTTATGGTTCAAATTAAAGACAACGGCCCAGGGATTCCCGTTGCCATCCAAAAAAGAATTTTTGAACCTTTTTATACGACGAAAGAAAAGGGGGAAGGGTCTGGGCTTGGCCTCGGGATTGTGAAACAATCTGTGGAAGAAAGACACCATGGCCGGATCCAGTTTCACTCAGAACCCGGCAATACTGTATTTGAAGTGATTCTTCCTAAATCCTAGCCAGTTGCATCTGCAGTTTTTCTGCAACCAAATCAAACTCTTCGTTTTGGATGACAGTCCTGTAGGCCGCTGTGACTATAGGATGCCTTTTTTCATCTAATTGGATGAGATTTGGTAATACCTTTAATCCATAAAATCCATTGGTGATCTTTTCAGGTCTTGTGCCATTGGCTAAATCATAACCATACTTTCTATCCCGCGTATCAGATCCAAAACAAGCCAACATAAAGTCTGTCATTCCAGAAAGGCCATTGAAGGTGGTTGGATCCCCCCCGAGTAACACTCCAATGGAAACCATTTCATTGAAGAAACGATTGCTCAAATGGAATAAAGTGTTGTCTACGTTCCCACCTAACTCTCGTTTGAAATATCCTTCCACAAGTCCCATTGCGAGAGCATAAATCGTTTTTAAAGCTCCTCCAAGTTGTACACCTTTTGTATCTCTAGAATTGATAGCGGGTCTTGTGAATACATAGTTGTTGGCGAGAAGTTCCTGGAGTTTTGGAATGAGGGAATCTTCAAAAGCTGAAATTTCAAATCCGGAAATTTTTCTTTCCATAATTTGGTCTGGGTAACAAGCACCGGATACGACTGCCAACCTTTCCCTTTCAATGAGCAAAAGTTCATTTAAGTCCTCTAAAATGAGTCCTTTTTTTGATCCCGTAAATCCTTTGATGACATTCACCATAGGAGATTTGTTTTTTTGAAGATAGGTTCTGATTTTTGAATAAATTCCATCAAATTCCCAAGGATTTGTTCCTTGGATGAACAGTGTGGCGGACTCCATTACTTCCGGTTTGTCAGAAAATTCAATGTTTGGTGGAAGTTTGTAAATTGGGTAATGGACAATATCACGTCTTTCTTCGTTACTTTGTTTTACAATTTCGGAATCGGGAGTGTAGATAGTAACTTTGACATTCTTATTTGCCATCACACAAGCAAATGCCACTGACATGTTGGACGATCCGATGATGACAACATGTTCTTCTGGTTTTTTAGGAATAGGGATGAGTTGGTTTGTTTCCCTTACGTCCCCTTTATAAAGGTTACGATAGGTTCCATGTTTGTGTTTGTTTAGATTGCTACCTACAAGAAGTGCTAAGTTATCAATGATAAACTGCTTTTTGTCACCAGTCCCTGGAAAAGAAATTTGTTCAATGTGTTTGGGGAATGTTTCCATTTCCTTTTTGGTGAGTTCACCAACAAGCACTGGTTTGCCGATCACAAGTTTTCCGACAGCTTGGTTAAAAAGTAAACCTTCGATAGGAAGAATTTTTTCTGTTCCTTCTAGTGAGATAGGAAGGATCACTTTGTTGGCAACATAATGGTACACTGTGTCCACAAAAGGCATAAGCCTTCCATCGCGAGACCTCGTTCCTTCAGGGAAAATAGAGATTACCTTTCCATCAGATTGTAGTTTCTGCGAATTACGAAAGGCTCGCATATTGATTTTGGTCATTACATCCGATAACGATGGGTTGTCGGCCATATCCTTTTTGGAACAGACGAGAAGGGTTCCAAACATATAGAGTCCCAGGCGAGTGAAGTCTGGTTCGAAGGCAAGGCGTCCTGCGATAAAAACCAGTGATTCTGCAATTTTCCTCCCTTCTGGCCCAGAATTGTAAAGAAGAGTAAAGATGGCAGGGGCATCCAAATGGCTTAGGTGGTTTGAGATTAAAGTGACTGGATATTTGCCGATGACTCCATCTAAAAGTTTGAGGTTTTCTGTTCCCTCTACTTTGAATTTTTTCATGATGGGATCGAGAAATTTTAACATAAAGTCGCGAGGTTCGGGACGTATGTCTGTGAAAACTCCTATCTCTTCCAAACGTTCTGGTTCTTGGAAGATATCCATTACCTTTGGTTTTGGCGTACTTTGCGAAAGGACTAAAAACTCTTCTAAAATGGACTTTGCTTCGGACTCGGTAAGTCCCGATTTTACAAATAGGTGGATGTTCTCAAAAAATTCTTTATGCCAGCGTCCCAAAGTGGCTTCTTTTTCTGTCATGTATGCCTCTAAACCGACATTAAATTACTGAAAATTTTCGATTTGTCTATTCGATTTTTACAATTGATTGCGTAAATCCAGGATTTCTCTAAACTGACTTCTTGGGTGATCGAGATCCCGGTATGAATCAAAAACACAAAGCAATTTCCTCGGAACAAAAATGGATTCCGGATGGATTTCATTTTTTAGGCCCCGAAGAAAGCAAAAACCGGCGGATTTTACTACAAACATTTTCAGAGCTCTTTGAAAGAGAAGGGTATGCTGAAATCAATTTACCTTCCTTTGATTATTCTAATTCATTTCGTACTCATTTAGACCACGGTGTGGAGAGTTTACTTGTCTCTAAAGATTGGGATGGAAATGAAATTTCGCCAGGCGTTGACCTAACACTACAAGTAGTGAAGGGAATGGCAGCGCGTTCTCATTGGGAAGAAAACCAAAATGTATTTTACTTTGCTCGTAAGATTCGTGACCACAAAAAACGAAATGCGTCCCGGCGTGAAATTCTGCAAATCGGTGTGGAGTCGCTCGGAAAAAGTGATACAAACCAAATCTTATCTCAAATCCAAATTTTAAATAAACTTTGGCAAAAATCGGCACCCAAGGTTTCTTTTACCATTGTTTTTGGACATTCTGCTTTTTTTCGTTCCGTTTTAAAAATTCTTGGTTGGAGCGAGGAACAAACAAAGGTTCTACGCCAACTTTTATATACCAAAAACTTACCTGAACTTGTTTCCCTTGCCGCTAGAGAAAATACTTCCGAGCCACATATGGAAATGATCCAACTTTTGCTCAAAGCGATCCCAGTCAGTGAAATGCCAAAGTTTCAAGAATCTTTGCGAAAGATCTTAAATCCTAAGGAATGGGAAATCTTAAAAGGGGATTTGGAATTGATCACTGCTTTTTTTGCGGAAGTGAGTCAAGCTTTAAGAGGGATTCCTTGTATTTGGGATCCATCCTTACTAAGAGATCTATCTTATTACACTGGGTTTATGTTTCAGGGTTATGTAGAAGGTGATCCAGAGCCGGTTTTTGCCGGTGGTGTTTATAACGAATTGTATGAAAGTTTTACGGGAATTAAGAAGGATGCCTGTGGTTTTGCCCTGCATCTTGATTCCATAGAAGAAATTGTAAATAAGGTGAAATGAGGGAATTATGCCTGCAAATTTAGTTGTCGGAGCACAATGGGGTGATGAAGGAAAGGCTAAGGTAATTGATTACCTTTCCAAAGATACAGATATCATTGTAAGATACCAAGGTGGAGCAAACGCCGGTCATACGGTAGTTGTCGGTGGAAAAAAATATATTTTCCATTTAGTCCCATCGGGCATTATTTATGATAATACGACTTGTGTGATTGGAAACGGCGTGGTTTTGGATCCAGAGTATTTTTTAAAGGAATGCGCTGATTTAGAATCTCATGGATTTAAAGTGAAGGAAAAGGTGCTCATCAGTGATTCTTGCCATATCCTTCTACCTTACCATCGTTTGATTGATGAAGCAAGGGAAGCAGGATCCTCTCCTGAAAGAAAGATTGGAACCACAAAAAAAGGAATCGGGATGTGTTACGCAGACAAAATGCTTCGTAACGGGGTACGTGCCGGAGACCTTTTAGACAAAGACCTTCTCAAACGAAAACTCACTCATATTTTAGAAGTCAAAAACCAAGAACTAGTCAAATACTATGACTTAGAGCCAGTCAATATCACTGAAATGTATGATTTCCTTTTGGACTTCGCTGACAAAATGGGAAAAAACATTGTGAACACAGTGTACTACCTAAACTCCGAATTACAAAAAGGAAAACGTGTTCTTCTAGAAGGAGCACAAGGGACAGGACTTGATATTGATTTTGGAACTTATCCTTATGTGACAAGCTCGAACCCTACGACTGGTGGGGCCTTGGCTGGATCAGGTGTGAGTTTCAGATACTTACAAGATGTGATTGGGATTACAAAAGCCTATGCTACCCGAGTGGGAGAAGGGCCTTTCCCATCTGAAATTTTGGGAGAAGCCGGGGACGTCTTGCGTAAGTTAGGTGGTGAGTATGGTTCTACCACGGGAAGACCTAGACGATGTGGTTGGTTTGATGTTCAAATGATCAAACATGCGGTAACAGTCAACGGGATCAATTCCCTTGTTTTGACCAAAATTGATGTGCTCAGTCATTATGATTCTATCCCTGTGGTAGTTGGGTATGAACTCAAAGGTAAAAAATTAGATTTTTTTCCATCCCAAGGATTAGAAGACGTCAAACCGTTGTTTGCTGAGTTTAAAGGATGGAAGGATGATATTTCTGGAATCAATTCTTTCTCTAAGTTACCAGCACTATGCCAGTCGTACATTAAGTCCTTACAGGAACTAGTGAATACTAAGATTGGAATTGTTTCGACAGGACCTGATCGTGAACACACTATCATCATGGACTAAAAAAATAAGAAACTCCGGATCTTTTTTTTAAGTAGTTGTTGACCGAGAAAGGTGGTTCGATATTCTTGGCTACAGAACGAGTCGTTAGCTCAGCTGGTAGAGCAATTCCCTTTTAAGGAATGGGTCCGGGGTTCGAATCCCCGACGACTCAAATATAGAGTTCCTGAAACTCTTAAACACGTTCTTCACACGGTGCCATCGTCTAATGGTTAGGACACAAGGTTTTCATCCTTGCAATCGGGGTTCAATTCCCCGTGGCACTACCAAATACCAAACAAACCTCCTTCAAATAACAAACCTCCTTCAAATAACAAACATCGCAAACTTGCCTTTGGTAATCTGCATTACATTTTTCAATAATCCCTACGCGCGTTAAATAAAAGTCGTATAACAATGGATCTGTGGGGTTTATCTGCTTAAAAAATTCTTTTATCAAATAAGCATCCTTCACTCCAAAACTTTTACGGTTTGTAATTCCTAGAATTTGAATTAATTTTTGGATATGAACATCCAAGGGGAAGGGGATCTGGTTCGGTTTGATTCTTTGATAGATTCCAAAGTCGGGATAGATGGATCTCACCATCCAACGTAAAAAAAGTGATAATCTTTTTTTGGGAGACTTGGATGTTGATTTTCCAATTAGAAATTGTAATCCGTAAGAGAGAGTTTTTTTGCCACTTGTTTTTTTCAGTTCCTCTTCCCAAAAACTTTGAAACCTTTGGATGGACTTTGTTTCCTCAAAAACTTCTTTTGAATCTAGAAAATACGATTCTAAGAGAGGGGATGTTCTTTCCTTCTCAGCAATCACCCTTGCCAATGTTTGAAAGAAGATTTGGTTGTCTTTTTTCGTTTGGAATCTATAAACATTTAAGCCAGAGAGAAAGGATTGAAACTTTAAATCTTGGGCCAATAAGGTTTGGTAGGGGGATTTTCCAAGGTTTAGAAAGATTGGTTTTAGAAAACCTTGTATGCTTTTTACATTCCCATAAGCATACAAACAGGAAATGAAAGAAACTACTTCAATATCGAGAGGATCTTGGTATTGTTTAGGAAAACAAATGGGATCTGTTTCTAAATAACTTAGATTTTGATACTTCTTTTTTAGATCTTCTAACTTAGTATGGAGAAGGTATAAATCAATCGGCATTCTTCATGGCAACGTATGTTCTAGAAGTCAGTTTCCTTCCAATTTTTTCTTCCATAAATTGGCTTGCTGAAACCAGAGAGTCCAATTGGATTCCCGTTTGGTATCCTTCTCTTTGTAAAAAATAAACTAAGTCCTCAGTCGCAACGTTACCAGCGGCTCCTTTGGCATAAGGACATCCACCCAGGCCTCCCGCAGAACTATCAAAACTACGGATACCCATACCAAGCGCTTGTTTGGTGTTGGCTATTGCCATTCCATATGTATCGTGGAAATGTCCTGCCAAATATGTTTTCGGAATTTTTTTCAAAAGGACTTCCAGTAGAGTTTCTACTTCTGAGGGAACTGCCACTCCTATGGTTTCTCCAAGTGAAATTTCATAAACACCGGCATCTAGCAGACGTTCTGCGATTTCTAGTGTTTTTTCCGGTTTGATTTTTCCTTCGTAAGGACAAGCCACAACTGTAGAAATATATCCCCGCACTTGGATTCCATCTGTTTTTGCTTGGGTAAAGATGGGTTTGAAAAAATCCAAACTTTCTTCGATGGACATATTGATATTTTTTTTGGTAAAGGTTTCGGATGTGGCGGTGAAAACGGCAACTTCCTGGAAGCCGGCATCTTTTGCTCCTTCGTACCCTTTGGCATTCGGAGTGAGTGAAGAAAATTTGACTTTGTTTTGGAACTTAGGAAGGATGAGTGCGGAAAGTTCAGAAGCATCCCCCATTTGAGGAATTCGGTCTTTCCGAACAAAGGAAGTGAGTTCTATATGTTTTACTCCGGTTTCTACTAGACGAGATACGAATTCAAATTTATCCTGAGTGGAGAGAATGGTTTTTTCGTTTTGCAGTCCATCTCTTGGTCCTACTTCTGTGATTTTAACTAGTTCCAATTCCCAAATCTCCTTACTCTTTAGTCTCCCTTGGGAAAAAAGAAACGCAATGATTTTATGGAGTGAATCGAATGTTTGCTCTTAAAAATATTACTGTCAAAGTGAATGGAAGAATCCTTTTAAATCAAATCAATCTAACGGCAGATACAAATCAAATTACGGGCCTCATTGGAAAGTCTGGTTCTGGAAAATCCACTTTGTTTCGGTTGGCACTGGGCCTTTTGAGTCCTACAGAGGGATATGAATGGAGTGGTTCTATCGATTGGAAAGGTACTCCCTTATCCAAAAAACAAAATCCAAATCTCCAACCCGTATTTCAAGATCCTCATGGTAGTTTTTCTCCGTTTGGTTCCATGAAAGATTTACTCCTCGAACCAATTCGGATTAAAAATGGATATTTTTTAAGTGATGAAATCAAAAAGAAAGAAACCTTAAAGATCGAATCTTTTTGTAAAAGGTTTGATTTAGGTTTAGATTTATTAAATAAAACCAAGCAAGAGTTAAGTGGTGGTCAATTACAACGTTTTGCTATTTTAAGATCTCTACTGACAAACCCTGAATATTTACTTCTGGATGAACCAGTGACAGCACTCGATGTCCTCGTTCAAAAAAAAATTGCCGAGGAACTCAAACAAATCAACCAGATCAATCGTTTAGGTATGTTCTTTGTTTCTCATGATTTAGGATTTTTGTCCTTTATGTGTGACGAGATTTATGTTTTGGATGGGGGTGAGATTGTGGAAGCGGGCAAACCAAAGGAAATTCTAATAAATCCAAAATCCGGTTTGTTACAAAGTTTGGTAGCTGCTAGAAATCACTCGTTTGGAGGAGTTGTTTCCTCTTCTGAATCATCTAACTGAGTCCGTTTAGCTTCAGCAAACTTTTTTGCAATGTCTCGCCTTCTTGTTATCACTTTGGAAGAGACGGTGGCAAAGAAGGGATCGTTTGTAAAACTTAACATCTTTGTGTATTCTTCTTCTGCTGTTTCATAGTCTGTGACTTTGGATGCAGTTTCCGCAAAATAATAATGGAATTTTTTATCGTAAGGTTTTGGTTTCCCTTCTGCTGTGGTGAGAGTGGTGCGATTGAAAATTTTATAAGCTATATGGAAATTTCCTTTTTCCATTTCAAGCCTGGCGAATCCCAATTTAACATTTGGACTTTCTTCTTCTATCTTCAGAGCTTTATTCAAATAGAGAAGGGCACGGTTTTTGAGTCCTGTCGCGAGATAATGATCCGCAAGACGGATAAGAGCTTCTGTATCATAGGGATTTTTTTCCACAGCCAATTTGTAATTCATAATCGCATAATATACTTGCCTTGTGATCTCAGATAGAATTGCGATATGTAAGTAAGTTTTAAAATACTCGGGCATCTCTGCTTTGGCGTATTCAAATTCAACTAGTGCCTTTTCATACTTCATTTCCAAAGAATACAGGCGTCCTAAGTTGTATCGGAAAGGAAAAAATTGAGGATCAAACCTGACGCCGGCTTCCAAACGTTTGATGACTTCATTCCTGGTATTTGGTTTTCCGTTCAAAAGAATTTCAATGGTATCGTTATTCCATTTTCCCGAATTGGTGATGGTTTCTGTGCCATAGGTAAAACTTCCGTTGGATTTGGGTGGTTCCCCTTGGAAGAGTTTTCCTCGTGCCAAAATAAAATCATCTTTTTGGTAGATAAAGGAACCGTTTGGAAAATCAGAGGTATCGAATTCTTGGTCTTTGCCCCACAGGATTTCCGGATATTCCTGATTCCCAATCAATTTTTGTCCCCAAATCAGACTGGGGATAAAAAACATAAGTGCGAGACTGAAGCTACGGAAGAACATGGTGTAGAATGAACCAAACACTTTTGGAAACAAAAGCGCTTAGTATAAGTGTCGGCGAAAAGGTCTTACTTAGAGAGATCAATCTTTCTTTTTTTGAGACAGGCCTTGTGGCAGTACTCGGAGAAAATGGAGCAGGGAAGTCGACTCTTTTAAAAGAGATTTACCACCATTCCCTTACTTCTCCGAAATGGAAGTGGAACCAAGGCAAAAAAAAATTGAGTTACCTCGGCCATGAGTTAGGATTTTACTCCTCACTTAGTTTAGAAGAAAATTTAGATTACTTTTCTAAGTTAGATGGGACAAAACCAGATCTAGAAAAAAGAAAAACTCTGTTAGAAGCCTTTCGTTTGCAAAAAAGAATTTGGGATCCCATTCATACATTCTCACGTGGAATGAAACAAAAGGTGGCTATCCTTCGTGTTTTACTTTCTTCTGCGGAAATGATATTATTTGATGAACCATATACAGGCCTTGATGCCGAATCATCAAAAATTTTGAGTGAACTTTTGAATTTGGAATCGAAATCCAGAATCATTCTAATTGTTCTCCATTCGGTTCCAAAAGAATTACAATGTACATCCCAATTACAAATTGAGAAGGGAGGAGTGATTGTTACTCACCTTACTTAAAAAAGAATTTTATCTGATTGGCAGATCGCTCGGAGGGATCGTTTCTCTTTTTACCTTAAGTGTTTCTGTGGTTTTTATTTTTTACACTTCCATCGAAGTAAACGAAATGTTGTCGGAAAGAAGCATTCGTGGAATCAAATGGGCGATTATATTTTTGCTGAATTTTGTGATCGTGAGCCAAAGCCTTTGGGAAGAACGTGAGTCCATGGGTTGGGAAGCCAGTCTTTCTTTTGTGAGTCCGATTTCGCTTTATTTGGCCAAGTCTCTTGCCATTTGGTTTTGTACGGTTTTAGTGAATGCGTCCCTTGTCCTTGTCCTTTCCGTATTCTTTCAAAACATGAGTGTCGACAGGTTCTTCGGAGAATGGCTTTTTGCCAATTTGGGAAGTGGGTGTTTGGTTTTCCTCGGAGTTTCACTCGGCCTCATAGCCTTTGAAAGCAGACTGAAAGAAATCATCATTCCGCTCTTACAACTTCCTTTTTCCATTCCACTTTTTCTTTTTGGGTTGGAGGCAGAAAATCGGTATTGGTTGGAGCCAGGGTTTTACCTACCTTCCGTGGGTTTACTTCTCTTTTTTATGTTATTTTATGCAACCCTTGGTTCAGTAATGATTGAGATTCTAAGGAATGAGCATTAGGGCCTTGTTTTCTCCTAGAATTTCTTTCTATCTCTGAAAATCTGGAAAAAAATGGAACGTAAGATTCGGATATTCCACCCTGCTTTCGACATCGGTTTTTATCTTGTTGTATGTACCTCACTTGTGTTTGCCGTTATCTTTTCGTTAGTGTATCCCAATGTCATTTTGGAACAGGGTTTAAGCCATAGAATTTTTTACTTACATGTTCCGGTCGCATGGGTCGCGTTATATGGCCCAGTTTTGTCCTTTTTATTCTCTTTGATATTTCTCTTTTCGAGAAATATGTTTTGGGACAGGCTTGCCTTCACTGCCAACCAACTGGCTTTTTTATTCGCTGTAGGTGTTTTGTTTTCTGGTCCCATTTGGGCTTATAGCGCTTGGGGAGTGCCTTGGGACAAAACGGACGCTAGGTTACAGTCTTTTTTCATTTTATGTATTTCCCTTGTGAGTTATTTTATTTTCCGGTACTTAGTTCCGGGAAAAACAAAAAAAGCCATTCTTTCCGCTTACCTTTCCGTTCTTTGTGCTGTGAGCGCCATCCTCACTTGGGGTGCCATTCGTTGGATTGAAAATCCAGGAAACCATCCGGGGAGTGTTTTGGGAAAAGGGGGAATGGATTCTGATATGAAACAAAGTATGTGGCTCGGGGTCATTGCCTTCCACTTCCTATTTCTTTTCCTTTTTCTTATTTCCAATCGCAGTGAAAAAATCCAAGATATCAGATCCAAACTGAAATCGGAACTGGATTAAACTATGCCAACAGAAGAAGCCATTCATACCATTCTGATTGTGGATGACGTTCCAGAAAATGTGGAACTCTTGAAATACCTTTTGCAACAAGAAGGGTTCAAAACCTATACTGCATACTCTGCGGAAGAAGCAAGGCTCGTTCTATTAAATACAGCCATCGATACACTTCTGTTAGATGTCAATATGCCAGTACAAGATGGATTTTCGTTTTGTCGGGAACTGCGAACTATGGACCAGTTCAAACTCCTTCCCATTCTTTTTATTACATCCATAGAAAGAGAAGTGGGATTTCAGGAAGCCATGAAAAATGGTGGAGATGATTTTATCAACAAACCCTTTAACAAAAGGGAACTTGTGGCAAAAATTCATTCGGTGATTCGTTTGAAGGATTTGCAGGACGAATTGTACACACAAAAAAGCAAATATGAAAAGGAACTCCAGACCGCAAGGAGAGTCCAAGACCAACTCATTCCAGAAAAAAGTTTTATTTGGAACGGAATCAAAGCCCAAACCTTATTCCATCCGTATTTACAAATTGGGGGAGACTTTGTCGACTCTTGGATTGAAGAAAAAAAACTCCATATCGTCATTGCGGATTGTTCGGGTCATGGACCAAGTGCTGCCCTCATTGGCGCCATGTTTAAAATGCAATTATTCAACTTAGTTCCTTCTATGGGCCTTCATGCCCGAGTAGAACACTTACGTAAAAACATGGAACTTGTCCTTCCTGAAGATTATGCCATTACTTTTTGTTATGCGATCCTTGATGGAGATTTAAAACTTTCTTATATCAATGGGGGTCATCCCGCACCCATTGTTTATATAGATGGAGAAACAAAATTTCTAAAAGGTATGAGTCCTATGATTATGGGGATCAACTTTACCGCCAACGATGAAGTACAAACCGTACAACTAAAGAACGGTTCTATGTTTTTTATGTATACGGACGGTGCCAGTGAAGCAATGAATTCCAAGTCTGAATACATAACCGAAGAGGGAATGAAAGAGATCTTTCATAAATCAGTTAAGTCAGGGGAAGATATTTTGTTATCAGTCCAAAATCAAATTTTAGAATTTTGTGGATCTTCCACTCCCAGTGATGATATGGCCATGGTGTGTATACAGTTATGATTCCTAGTCCCAGTTATAAAGGCAAAGTCAGAGATGTTTATGATTTAGGAGATTCGCTTCTCCTTGTAGCAACCGATCGAATTTCTGCATTTGATGTCGTATTTGAAGAACCGGTTTTGGATAAGGGAAAAATCCTGACTCGTATCTCCACCGCTTGGTTTCGTCATTTTCCAGAGATCCAAAATCATTTGATCACAGACGATGTGTCCAAATTTCCACCTCCGTTTCAAAAGGAAGAGTCTCTAAAAGGTCGTTCGGTTCTTGTCAAAAAAGCCAAACGAATTGATTTTGAATGTGTGGTTCGGGGTTATTTAACAGGCTCTGCATGGAAAGAATACAAAACGGATGGAACCATCGCCCACGTAAAATATCCCCAAGGAATCCTTGAGTCGTACAGGTTTGAAACTCCCATCTTCACACCGGCTAGAAAAAATGATTCCGGTCATGATGAAAATGTGAGTGAGTCCACAATGGAAGCCGAAGTGGGGAAAGAATTGTTTGCAGTGCTGAAAAACCTTTCTTTACAACTTTACAACAAAGCACACGACCTTATGGCAAAACAAGGGATCCTCCTTTGTGACACAAAATTTGAATTTGGACTCATTGACGGAAAACCCATCTTAATTGATGAAATCCTGACTCCGGATTCCTCTCGGTATTGGGACGGCTCCACTTACGAACTTGGCAAAACTCCCGCCAGTTTCGATAAACAAATCCTCCGGAATTGGCTCGAATCTACGGACTGGGACAAAAATCCTCCCGCTCCCGCTTTGCCCGAATCCTTGATCCTAGAACTACGTAAAAAATACTTGGAATTGGAAGATAAAATCACCCTATGTTTGTCGCAAAAATAAATGTTACCCTCAAAGAATCGGTTCTTGACCCCCAAGGCCAAACCGTTCTCCGCACCCTTCATGACCAAGGGAAAAATTTGATCTCTGACCTAAGAGTGGGGAAATACATTGAAATGAAAATAGATGCTAGTTCTCAAGCAGATGCGGAAATTTCAGCAAAAGAAATTTGTGAATCTTTACTTGTGAACCAAGTGATTGAAACTTACCGGTTGGTTGTGGAGAAAGTATGAAGGTAAGAGTGGTTACCTTTCCTGGATCCAATTGTGATAAGGATGTAGGATCCGTTCTCGAATCTGAATTTGGTGCCAAGGTCGATTACACTTGGTACAAAGAATCCTTTTCTGATACTCCTGACCTTGTGGTTTTACCAGGTGGATTTTCCTTTGGAGATTATTTACGATGTGGGGCAATGGCAAAGTTTTCAAATGCTATGGAATCCGTTGTCAAATACGCAAACCAAGGGGGAAAGGTATTAGGAGTTTGTAATGGATTTCAAATCCTTACAGAGTCGGGACTCCTTCCCGGTGCTTTACTTCATAACAGAACTTTAAAGTATATTTGTAAAGATGTAGATCTCATTCCTGTTTCCGAAAACAAAATTGCAAAGGGTATCAAAGGAACACTTTCTATTCCGATTGCTCATGGAGAAGGTGCATACTTTGCCGATGCAAATACCTTAGAACGATTAGAAAAAAATGGGCAAGTTGTCTTTCGTTACAAACAAAATCCCAACGGATCTTTAAATGATATCGCAGGAATTTGTAACGAAGCTGGAAACGTTCTAGGAATGATGCCCCATCCGGAACGAGCGATCAATCCATATACTGGAAAGATGGACGGAAAACAAATTTTAGAAGTTCTATTAAAAAAATAGAAATCTTTTTAACCTTTTCTTGCTTTTTCGTCCAATTGAATTACAAGGGAAGGTATGCGATTTCAAGAAGACTCTATTGATTGTGTAGACTTCATTCTAAAAAAAGATGAAGTTTTAACCATCATCTTAGGTGGGGGAAAAGGAACTCGTTTATTACCTCTTACAGAAAAAAGATCCAAACCAGCTGTGAGTTTTGGTGGAAAGTACCGCCTCATCGACATTCCTATTTCCAATTCTCTTAACAGTGGTTTTGAAAAGATATTTATCCTCACCCAGTTTAATTCTTACTCGCTCAATCGTCATATCAACAGGACTTACGCGACAAACAATATCCACCAAAAAAGTTTTGTAGAGATCATTGCTGCAGAACAAACGGTATCTAGTGCCAATTGGTTTGAAGGAACAGCCGATGCCGTAAGAAAGGTTCTCCCTTATATCCGAGAACAAAAACCCAAATACGTTCTTATCCTTTCTGGGGACCAACTTTACAATATGGATCTTTCTGACTTTATGCAGAGCCATCTAATGGATCCTGAAACAGAAATTTCTGTGGCAACCAATGCCATTCCTGAAGATCAAATTTACGGACTTGGGATCGTGAAAGCGGGAGTGGGTGGGTTCATCCAAGAGTTCATTGAAAAACCCCAAGACATCTCTCAAGTCGAATCCTGTCGGACAAAAAATGGGAACTTCCTTGCGAATATGGGGATTTATATTTTTAACACATCCACTCTCATTGATGTGTTGGAAGATCGGAATATGGCAGACTTTGGAAAGGAAATTTTACCAAAGGCGATCCGTGAAAGAAAGGTGAAAGCTTATACTTACGATGGTTATTGGGAAGACATTGGAACCATCAAAGCATTTTACGAAGCCAACTTGATGTTAACCGACCATATTCCTAAGTTCAATTTATACTTAGAAAAAACTCCTATCTACACAAGAGCACGAGCCCTTCCTCCATCTAAAATCATCCAAGCTGTGGTGAACCAAGCACTCATTTCAGAAGGTACTATCTTAAACCAATGTGAGGTGCACCGTTCCATCATTGGGGTTCGCCAACTCATTGCTTCCGGAACCAAAATCTACGACTCCATCATTATGGGTCTTGACCACTATGGTTATTTTGACAGGAAGTCAGGAAAGATTCCCATTGGGATTGGGCCTAACTGCGAAATACGACGGACAATTGTCGACAAAGACTGCGCCATCGGCGCCAACGTTCGGCTGTTAAACGAACAGAACCTCCAAGAATATGAGGATGAATATGTGCGGATCCGTGAAGGCATCATCGTGGTTCCGAGGCATACCGCAGTTCCGGATGGGTATACCATTTAAGTCAATTTGACACATTTATGTAAAATATAGGTCAATATTCCTTGGGATTGTCTCAGATTTAGGGATTTTGACTTGTCAGTTTTCTTCCGGGTTCTAGGCTGGACGAAAGGGAACCATGTTCACAGCGGAATCAACGGAAGGAAACCAGTTTTGGAACGAGACATATTTTGTCCCTCATTTCCAACCCATCGTCAATGCCATCAATCGGTCTATTTCTGCCTATGAAGTCTTGGGCAGGCAGTTCAATCCTAAGGAAAATACCTATGAGTCTCTCGGCGGTCTTTTTCACAATCGAGACCAGGACCCGGTACCTGTTTACAATATTGACCGCATCCTTAGGGAAAAGGCGGTCAAAACCTTAAAAGAGAGTAACCTTCGCACCAAGCTCTTTTTCAATATGATGCCGAACTTTCTTTCTCGGGTTCATCATACCGATCTTTTTGCCGAAAACTTTCATATCATCCAACTCATCGAAAAATATGGAATCGATCGCAACCAAGTGGTGATCGAAATCACAGAGGATGAATTTGATGGTTCGATTGACCGCCTCATTCAAATTGTCCAAATCTTTCGTGATTATGGACTCAAAATCGCCATTGATGATTTGGGAACCGGTTTTTCCAATTTAGAGCGAATTGGGTATTTACACCCCGACATTATGAAAGTGGATATTCGCATCATGCGCGAGAGTTTGAATAAAAATTCATTCAAACAGGTTCTTGGAGCCATTTCGGAGATGTCTCAGAAACTCGGAAGCCAACTTCTTTTTGAAGGGATTGAAACGGAGGAAGAGGTAAATTTAGCCCTTTCGATGGGAGCAAACCTTCTGCAGGGATTCTATTTTTCCACTCCAAACCCCCATTTTCTCAATCGCAATACTTTCTCCGATAAAATGAAAACCGTCCTCGAAAACTTCTCCAGCGTGCGTTCGAACGAACTCCGGGAAAAGGGAATCAGAGAACAACGGATCATTGACCAACTCCAAGACCTTTTTTATGAACTTTCTGATGTCAAAGAGGAGGATTTTTCCTACCGGTTTGGCCAAATCCTAAGTGCTTTGCCTAGAGAAATCCTGAAGGTCTTTGTTTGTGACGCAGAAGGTTACCAAATCACTCCTACTTACGATTTGGACAGAATGAATGGTGGGTATTTAGAAAGATCCCGCCAAATTGGGAACAACTACGCTTGGAAACCTTACTTTTTGAAACATAAAGAAGAGTCGGAACGGTTCCGTAAAAAATGGGGAGTCACCTATCCACTTTACGATATCTCGAACCAAAACCAATATGTGATCTTTACTTTCTCTTTGATGAACGGAAAGATCCTGATTGCCCAGGTAGGTTGGTCGGAATAGAATCTTGTTTTTTTTGAGTGGTGCTTTTTCCTGGTAGAAGGGATTCGTCTAAATTATAGAATCATTCTAAATATATACAAAACAGGATACCACCTTGTCCGCTATTCTCGAAATTAAATCTCTACACGCTAATGTAGGGGACAAAACGATCCTCCGGGGAGTCAATCTCACCATCGGACCCGGAGAGGTTCATGCCATTATGGGACCCAATGGGTCAGGAAAGAGTACACTTTCCAATGTCATTCTAGGACATCCGAAATATACGATCACTTCTGGAGATATCCTCTTTAAGGGAGAGTCCATTTTAAATAAAACAACCGACGAAAGGGCAAGGCTTGGACTCTTTTTGTCCTTCCAATACCCAACTTCCCTTCCTGGTGTTACGATTGGAAATTTTCTAAAATCAATTCTCAAAGCGCACAGGGGGAAAGAAGTTCCCGTCAAAGAATTCAAACAAGAACTAAAACAGTCTATGGATCTTTTGGAAGTTCCACAATCATTTATCGGGCGTTATGTGAATGATGGGTTTTCCGGTGGTGAAAAAAAACGCGCTGAAATTTTACAGATGAGTTTACTCAAACCAATTTTATCCATTTTGGATGAAACTGATTCTGGTTTGGATATCGATGCATTACGAATTGTTTCTGAAGGAATCAATTCCAATAGAAATCCGGAACGTTCCATCCTCCTCATCACTCACTACCAAAGGATGCTCAATTATATTGTTCCTGATTTTGTACATGTGTTTGCGGATGGACGAATTTTAGAAACAGGTGGAAAGGATCTTTCCTTAAAATTAGAGGAAGTGGGATACGATTGGATTTTGGAGAGAGAAGGGGTCAAATGAATTCCTCACTCACAAAAAATCGATTGGTTCTGACAAAAGAAAGATACAAAGATTTTTATACATCTTTATTAGAAACTTGGAACGGACTTGCAATACCTAAAGATTCGGAAGAGTCTTGGCGAAAATTCCCAATTGGTTCTGTGGATTGGAAAGAGTTACAATTTGATCCGAAAGAATTAAATTTAAGTGCAACTGCATCCGAGGAAAATACAGTAGAACAGTCGTTATCTGAAGAAACGATCCAATCTTTACTGGCTACAATTTTAAAGTACACTCCAAAAGATTATTTTGCTTACCTTAGTTTGGTTGCTGCACCTAAATACGAAATTTTTCTTCTGGAAGAAGGTGAATCGGAAATTCATTTCGAAGAAGATGGTGATAAACCAAAACATTCTGTGCGAATTTTTTATCTCACAAAAGGTAAAACAACCAAAACACAAATCCAATTACAAAATCATCATGATGGTGAAGACTTACATATGACTTCCGCCCTCGACTTTTATATTGCAGAAGATTCTTCCTTTTTTGAAATTTTAGATCGTGAGTCGAGTGATCTGGACTTATACCGGTTTCGGAATGTTTGTATCCTAGGGCAAAATGATTCTCAAGTAAAATATCATTATTACCCAATGGGGGGCTTTCGTTCTAAACTATTTTTACATGCCCATCTGCTTGGGAAAGGGGCTGAGGTTTCTGTGGATGGAGTTTCAGCTCTCGGTGGTAGAAATTTAAAAGATTTAGATATGGAAATGTTCCACCATGCTGACCATACAACAAGTAAAATCAGTTATAAAGCAATTGTGACTGACAAATCCCATCATATATTTACTGGAAATTTAAACATACCGCCTAATTTGAAGAAGGTGACTGCCCACCAGGAGTCGTTTAATCTTTCTTTGAATAAAAAAGCAAGAGCAGAAGCCAATCCTAAGCTAGAAGTTTTGGCAGAAGATGTTTCTTGTACTCATGGTGCCACTGTGGGTGATATAGACGAAGAACAGTATTTTTATCTTTTGTCACGTGGCCTCACACCAGAAGAATCTAAGTCGTTACTCGTTACTGCATTTTATGGGGAAACCATTCATTCCATTGGTTTTTCTGATGAAGTAAAGTTGTCTTTAGAATCCGAGATCAAAGAGATTCTCGTGGGAGGCAAATGATGGCCTTTAAAAAATTGATCTCTGTTTCTGAGGTTGGTGAAGGCAGTTTGGTAGTTGTAAAAACTCGCCATTTCAATGTAGTTGTGACGAAAGTGGAAGGTGAATACTTTGTTTTTGAAGATTCATGTACACATGACGGGGAAGAAATTTCCTGCGGAAAATTGGAAGGTTGTGTCATCACTTGTCCTAGACATTTTGCAAAATTTGATGTTCGTACAGGCAAAGTATTGGCCCTTCCTGCGACAGAACCACTGGTGATTTTTCCCGTCCGAGTGAATGGCGCTGATCTGGAAGTAGATTTGGAGGCGGTATGAGTTTAGATCCTTACCAAATCAGAAAGGATTTTCCTATTTTGTCTCGCACTTTGCCAAATGGCAAACCTCTTGTGTATTTAGACAACGGAGCCTCTTCTCAAAAACCACAATCAGTAATAGATGCCACTAACGAATATTATTCGAATTACAATGCTAATATTCATAGAGGGGTTTATTATTTATCCCAACATGCAACCGAACTATTTGAACGCACAAGGATCAAAACTTCACATTTTTTTCAGGCACAATGTGCTAAGGCAATTATATTCACACGTGGGACAACTGATGCCATCAACTTAGTGGCACAAACCTGGGGCCGAACCAATATCACTGAGGGGGATGAGATTGTTTTATCCGTCCAGGAACACCATTCCAACTTAGTTCCTTGGCAAATGTTGGCTTTAGAAAAAAAAGCATTTTTAAAATTCATTCCCATTAACGAAGATACCACTTACGATTTATCCAACTTAAATGAAATCATCACCAAAAGGACAAAACTTGTTGCTATCAGCCAAATGTCTAATGTTACGGGAACGATCCATGACCTAACAAGGATTATCAATCGTGTAAGGCAAGTGGGAGCGAAAGTTCTTATCGATGGAGCGCAAGCCGCCTGCCATATGCCTATCCATTTAGTGGATATGGATGTAGACTTCTATGCGTTTTCAGGGCATAAGATGCTTGGGCCTACGGGTGTCGGTGTTCTTTTTGGAAAAGAAGATATTCTCGAAGCCATGCCTCCTTGGCTTGGTGGTGGGGATATGATTGAATCTGTAGAGTTAGAAAGTTCTACTTATGCGGCTCTCCCTGCCAAACTAGAAGCGGGAACTCCGAATATTGCAGGAGTCATTGGTTTTAGCCATGCATTGGATTACCTTCAAAAAGTAGGAATGAAGAACATCAAAGAACACGAACGAATGTTAACCGAGTATGCTTTGGAACGACTCAACCGGATTGGTGGTCTTCATATTTACGGAACGGAAGATTTAGACAAAAGAGGGGGGGTTGTATCCTTTACGATGGAGGGAATCCATCCTCATGATGTTGGATCCATTCTGGACGAAGAGGGGGTTGCCATTCGAGTGGGACACCACTGCTGCCAACCACTCATGAAACAATTGTCCATCCCTGGAACTTGCCGTGCTTCTTTTTATTTATACAATACAAAGGAAGATGTCGATGCCCTTGTTCATTCCATAGAAAAAGTAAAATCAATTTTTGGTCGTGTCGCAAGAAAGTAAGTTTGAAGATTTCCTTCGTTGGAAATCATACGGATTGTGGGAAAAACCATCTGTCCCACACAATACACTTCAGGGAATCAATCCCCTTTGTGGTGATGAAATTTATATTTATTATCACAAAGGTGAGGGAAAAAACAATTTTCTCCAGATTCTCGGACTTGGTGGCGAGTCTTGTTCCATTTGTTCTGCCGCAGCAGGATTTCTTTTTAAAAATAAAACAGAACTAGATCCAAATCAATTCCAGTCTTATGTATTGGAACGTAAAAAATTTTTAGATGGTGATGATTCTTGTTTGATAAAGGACGAGGAAGAGTTATCCTTTTTGAAAGTCCTTCGTAATCATCCCAGTCGTTATCGTTGTGGTCTACTTCCTTGGCAGACTTTATTAAAATTCAGTGAGGGTATTTTATGATTCGTGATCCAGAAACAGAAAAGGAATGGGAAGTTTTCCATAGTGTTCGTATGGTTGAGGATCCAGAAATTGGAATTTCACTTATCGAACTTGGTTTGATTTATGATATCAAAGTGGAAGGCGAAAAAGCAGACATTACGATGACTTATACTTCTCTTGCTTGTCCGGCCGGTCCACAAATGAAACAAGATATTGAAAACCATGCCCTCCGAGTGGATGGAATTAGTGAAGCTGTGGTGCATGTTGTCTGGAATCCGAAATGGGAGCCTCGTGCCATGGCGAGTGAAGAAGCCAAAATGCAAATGGGGATCTTCGATTGAGTTTTTTTTATCGAACTCGGTTTCTATTCCTAGTATTATTTTTATTTAACAGTTGTGAGACGGTTCCTTTCCTAAAAGGTTCTTTTCCGGGAAAGGAAGAGGTTTCTCTTCAGATCCCTCAAATTGAGGGTTCGGCTGGAAAACGAGATCGTTATGAATTTTCTGGAAAAGAAATTATCATTTCCTCCGACCATCCATTGGCCTCACAAGCGGGGATGGAGATTTGGAAACAGGGAGGGAATGTTGTGGATGTATTTGCCGCATCCAGTTTTGCCATTTCTGTACTCCGACCTCATTCCACGGGTTTACTTGGCGGAGGTTTTGCAGTCATTCATTTACCGCAAAAAGGGAAATGGGCTTATGACTTCAGAGAACGTTCTCCGAAAAAAGGAACTTCTTCCTTTTACTTAAATCCAGATGGTTCGGTGATTTCTGGTAAAACTTTAAAAGGTGCCTATAGCGCCGGAGTTCCTGGAACGGTACAGGGGATTTTAGAAATCCAAAAACAACATGGAAAATTGCCTTTGAATGCCGTAGTCGCACCTGCAATTCGTTATGCGAGAAGTGGGTTTTCTGTTTATGGTGATTTAGCAAATGTCGTTTCGAAAACTTGGCCGGATATGAATCCTTCTATGAAAAAAGTTTTTGGGATTGATAACAGAGCCATTCGGGAAGGAGAACTTCTCCTTCAGGAGGATCTCGCCAAAACTTTAGAAAGGATTGTTGAAAATTCTGAAAAAGAATTTTTGGATGGGGAAACCATCCAACTTATATCTCAGTATTATTCTGAATTTGAAAACTTTATTACCATTGAAGATTTTAAAACTTACCAAGTAAAGGTTAGTGATCCTTTGGTTTCTTCCACTTGGGGACATACCGTTCTTACCATGCCTCCTCCCAGTTCAGGAGTTCATCTTGTCACCATGATGAATCTGTATTCGGAAATGCAAAAACGAAATACCTTTCCAAAGGGAAATGTAGGTGAAGTGATTCACATTACGGAAGCGATGCGAGTTGCCTACCGGGACCGAGCAGAACTTGGCGGAGATCCAAGTTTTACAACAGTTCCAGTGTCTAAACTTATATCTGCAAGTTATGCCAAAGAAGAAACAAATGAGATCGAAAAGAAAGTGGTCTCGGGAAGTTGGCCCGTACCCAAAGACGAAAAACAAAAACAAGAATCTTATAATACCACTCATATTTCCATTATGGACAAAGATGGCAATGCGGTATCGTCAACCCAGTCCATCAATGGAATCTTTGGAGCCGTTCAGATGGTTCCAGGAACTGGCCTTGTTTTAAACAATACTATGGACGACTTTGCGGTAGCACCGGGAGTTCCGAATCTCTATGGGCTTGTTGGTTCCAAGGCCAATGCCATCGAACCAGGTAAAACTCCGCTTTCCAGCATGAGTCCGAGCATCCTTCTCGACGGGACTGGCAAAACCAAAATGGTGATTGGAGCTCCTGGCGGTTCCCAGATTCCCACTTCCATTTTTAATACCCTCTACCGGTATTTGATCCAAAAGGAAGGCCTTTATGAAAGTGTATCTTATCCTAGGATCCACCACCAATTCCAACCCGATCGGATTTTTTTAGATCCGGAAATAAAAGACTCCTTTCCGCAATCGGAATTACCATTTTATCAAGTCCAATATATTAGGCATCGTGCGAAAGTATTTGCCGTTGTGAGAGAGGGAGACCGTCTGATTGGCGTGTCTGATCCCAAAGGGGAAGGAGTCCCTTTAGGTTTTTAAACCATGAAATCAAAGTTATTAACATCGACTAAAAAAAATTCAACACGTAACTTATTGTCAGAAGAATACCGAACTTGTTTACTTAGCGCCAAACATGGATTAGAGAGAGAAAGTGCCAGGGTGGATGGAAAATCTCAGTTGGCTTCCACTCCTCATCCCAAATCACTCGGATCAAGTTTAACCCATCCTTTGATTAAAACAGATTTTGCCGAAGCACAAATTGAATATGCAACGAATGTACATAAATCCATTCCTGATGCCTTACGAGAACTCACAGAGTTACATGCCTTTACGGCAAGCCGCTTGGGTTCCGAATACCTTTGGCCTTTTAGTATGCCTCCGGTTTTACCAACTGAAAACAAAATTGAAGTAGGAAACTATGGAACGTCAATTGAAGGTCGGAAAAAAACCATCTACCGGAATGGGCTTGGTCATCGGTATGGAAAAAAGATGCAAACCATTTCCGGAGTGCATTATAATGTTTCCTTCGACACTTGTATGTTGTCGGTAGTCTCAGAAAAACGTTTTAAAAAACCATTAACCCCTGCGACGAAATCACAAATTTATTTTGATACCATTCGTAACTTTTACAGGATTTCGCCTGCCTTATTGTATTTATTTGGATCATCTAGTTTAACTGATGTTACTTTTACAGATGAATCAAAACAAATCAAAAAACGTGATTCTAAAACTCTAAAATCAGATTTTGCTACAACCCTTCGTCTTTCTAGTATTGGTTATACAAGTAAAGTACAGGGGAAATATCATATTTCTGTAAATTCGTTGGAAGAGTATACGAGCGATATGTGCCAGGTGGTTTCCAAATCCTATACTCCTTACAAAGCGTTTAATGGAAAAACTACGAACCAGTTGAATGACCATATCCTACAATTGGAAAACGAATACTATTCGCTTGTCAGACCAAAACAAGTTCCGAAGGGTGATGAACGAGTTGTGGATGCTCTGGTAGAACGTGGTGTCGAATATTTAGAAATTAGACTTCTTGATTTGGATCCATTTTCAGCCATTGGTGTTGAAGAAAACAGACTCTATTTTTTACATATGGTACTTCTTTATTGTATGTTAAACGAATCACCTAAATCTGATTTGGTGGAGATGGCTGATTGGAGAAAAAACCAAGAAGTCACCACTTGGTTTGGTAGAAAAGAAGAAACTAAAATTAAGTTTCTTGGTGAAGAGATGAGCCTTCGGGATTTGACCTACCAACTCTTTGTTGAAATCCAACCCATTGCTGATCTTTTAGATGCAAATGATGCGAATGGCCCTTATAGTAAGGCTTGGGAAAGTTTTTGGGAAAAATGGAACGACCCGAGTGGGCTTGGTTCCACGATGTCTGAACTTGATTTAGAAATTCATAAATCTAGTTTTAGAGAGTTTGGGTTGACTCTTGCTAAAATGCATAAAGAAGAACTTCTGAATTACCCACTCCCTCCGAACCTCGTAAAGTATTATGAAGATTTAAGTGTTCAGTCCATTTACGAACAACAAAAGATCGAAAATTTAGAAGGCAGCCATTTAAAGAAAAATCAAAAACCCATCCAAATCAAACCCCTAAAACTTTGTAGTGGGGTTTGAAGTGACGGATACAAAACCATTACCTTCTGGCTTTGAAGATTTAGAAATTTCCACACAGATCATCATTCGGGATGCCTTAGCTCGCGGGATCCAAGTGGAGATGGTAGACCGAAAGGAAAATTTCCTTCGGCTCATACAAGGAAATCATTCCGAATTTGTCAAAGAGGCAAGTAAAACAAAACTCGATAGTTTGATGACTTACCTAGTTATGGAGAATAAAATCGCCTCCAAACTAGTGTTAGAGGAAAGTGGAATTCGAGTTCCCGTAGGCAGAAATTATTCAAACTTAGAAACAGCCCTTTCTGACTATACTTTCTTTTTAGATAAAAAGAAAGTGATAAAGCCTGTGACAACAAACTTCGGATTGGGGATTGGAATCTCCGAACCAGGAGATAGTTTAGATAAGTTTACATCATTTGTTAACATTGCTCTTGGACTTTCTAATTCCATCATCATTGAAGAATTCATCGAAGGGCCGGAGTATCGATTTTTAGTTCTTGGGGATGAGGTGATTGCTGTTTGTAACCGAGTGCCGGCAAACGTAACGGGAGACGGGAAAAATTCGATTCGTGAACTGATTCTAAAGAAGAATGAAGACCCGAGGCGGGGAGAAGGCCATAAAACCGCATTGGAAAAAATTCAAATGTCTGACGTGGAATTACAAATTCTAAAAGACCAAGGCCTTGGTTTTGATTCGGTTCCTGATTTAGGGAAACAGGTTTTCTTAAGAAAGAACTCCAACATTTCTACCGGCGGGGATTCACTAGATGTTACGGACAATGTACATCCTGATTTTAAAGCCATAGCCGTCTCTGCGGCCAAAGCGGCTGGGGCTGTGATTTGTGGGATCGATATCATATCCTCCCAGATTGAATCAAAACCGAATGTAAAAACCTATGCCATTCTAGAAATTAACTTTAATCCAGTGCTTTATATCCATGAGTTTCCCTATTCCGGCAAACCAAGGTTTGTTGGTGATAAGATTTTAGATTTACTTGGGTTTGATTGATTTAGGTTAGAATCTCATTCAGTTTACAACGACTGAATGAAAGATTTAAAAAAATCAGAAGTTAATCGTTTGTGAACGGTAAAATTGAAAAACGATCCAGTAAATATTAAGAATATTTAGATCTTAAATAGGCGATGATGTCGGCAGATTCATACATCTGGACATTTCCATCCACAAGGAAGGGGACTTGGGACTGCCCACCGAGCCTGACTACTTCTGCTCGACCAGGAGTCCCTTGAAAAGCCTCTACGTATTCTATGTCTTTTCCCACGACTAGCCCGAGAGATTCCGCAGCGCGAATCACTCTTTGGCAGTAGGGACAAGTATCATATTGGTAGAGGCGAATCATTGGAGTTTATCCCGCTTTTTTTGTCAGTTCGCCAGACTGAGCCATTTGGATGGTGATGTCATGGCCACCCACAAATTCACCCTTGATATAGAGTTGTGGGATGGTCGGCCAGTTTGTGAATTCTTTGATTCCTTCTCTGATTTTCATATCAGAAAGAACATTGAATGAACCGAACGGAATTCCAAGTTGTTTGAGAGTTGTGACAACTCCTGCTGAAAATCCACATTGTGGCATTTCCGGTGTTCCTTTCATAAATAGAAACACGTTTTCTGATTTGATTAAGGATTCAATTTTATCCTTTAACTCTTGTTCCATGGTTATTCGCTCCTAGTTTCCAATGCCAATGCATGGATTTCTTCTTTTAATTCATCTTTCAAAGTGGCATACACCATCCGGTGTTGTTCAATCAGGCCTTTGCCGGCAAAACCAGAAAAGGTAACCACTGCCTTGATATGGACCCCGTCCCGATAGGGATCTAAGATTTCCACTTTAGAGCCGGGTAGGCCATCTTCAATTTTCTTTTGGATTTCTGGGATTGTCATCCTATAGTATTCCTCCCATCCAGGAATGGTGGGCTTTGATAAATTCAAGATATTCTTTAGGCACTTCCGGTAAAACAGAATTCTTTACCGATGGCAATGAAAGTAGAGTTTCACTCCATTTTTGAATTTTTGGAAAATCTTTTAGTAAGTAGAGTTCCGGTTTGTGGTCGGCTAAAAATTGTAACCTCATAAAAAACGGGGCAAAAGCAGTATCCACTAAGTGCATTTTCTCTCCGGCAAAATAGAGCGATTTGCCTTCTTGGGTCGGAAGTCCCGCTTCTAAAATTTTGAATTTGGAAAGTAGCTCCTCACGTTTTTTATCAGAGTCCGATTTTTCTTTGGCCATGGTCCAACCGTATTGGTCCACGAGAAGGGCACTGGCAAATTCTGTCCAGGAGCGGTGTTTTGCTTTCTTAATGGGGTCTTTGGGATGAAGGGCCGGTGCACTTGTTTCGTCTAGGTATTCATTGATGACTGCAGATTCGAAAATCACATCGTCTCCTACTTGTAAGACGGGAACTTTTCCAAAAGGAGATATCTTTAAAAACCAATCGGGTTTGTTTGCAAGGTCAATGTATTTGATATCGTAATCCACTTTCTTTTCCAGAAGGTTGATGACGGAACGTTGGACAAAAGGGCAAAGTTTAAAACTAATAAGAACTGGTTTGATCATAACTATTAGACTCTTTTATGGGGCGGAAAGATCCATTTCCAAGGCATGGAGCCCTTTCTTAAATTCTTCTCCGAGTGTCGCGTAGACCAATCGGTGGTTTTCGACTGTAGATTTTCCGGAAAATAACGAGGAAACCATCTGCAACCGGAAATGGGTTTCTTTTGAATCTTTGGTCATTCCGGGATGGCCTGCATGTTCGAGGGATACGTCTCGAAGGGAAAGGGAACTTGGTTGGAATTTTTCCTTGAGGATTTTTTCCATCCTGCTGAGTCTTGATTCTTTAGTTTCTGATGCCATAACCGATTTTCATTAACCTCACGTTGAAAAGAAAAAGAAATCCCGAAAGTAGAGTGATAAAACCAAAAGAAAAATATAAATTTACATCGGTAACACCGATAAACCCATATCGAAATAAGTTCACCATATATAGAATTGGATTACAATAAGAAACCGTTTGCCAAAATTCAGGTAAGTTCCTTATCGAATAAAACACCCCACCCAGATAAGTGAGAGGGGTGAGTATAAAAGTGGGAATGATGGTCACATCATCAAACTTTTTTGCAAAAAGGGCGTTGGCAAACCCACCAAGAGAAAACAAAATTGAAGTCATTAGAATGGTAATAATAATCACAAAAGGATTATAGAACCTAAGGTTAGTAAAAAACAGGGAAGTGAGAGTGACTAAAATTCCCACAAAGATACCACGAACCACTCCGCCAAACGTATATCCAATGACAATTGTATAAGGTGATGTGGGGGAGACGAGTAACTCTTCTATATTTTTTTGGAATTTACTAGAGAAAAAAGAAGAAACCACATTGTTATAGGAATTCGTGATGACACTCATCATAATGAGTCCCGGCACAATGAATTCAATATAAGTAAAATCTCCAATTTTTCCAATTTGGCGTCCGACGAGTTCACCAAAGATCAAAAAATAAAGAGCCATCGTAATGACTGGTGGGATAAGAGTTTGCACCCAAATCCGAATGATTCGAATCCATTCTCTTCTCACAATGGTATGTAAGGCTGTGAAGTTTTGTTTCCACATAATTAGTTTTTTCCTGTTAATGATAAGAATAGTTCTTCCAGTCGGTTGGATTTGTTTCTAAGACTCAAAACTTCTAATTTTAGTTTTGTCAGTTCCGTAAATAGCTGGTTTACCGATTCTTTTTTATCCAATTGCACTTCTAAACTGTGATCGTCTAACCATTCCCAGCTGAATTTTTTTGACATGGGTTTGGATTTGATGGATTTTTTTAAATCGATAATAAAGGTTTCTTTGTCCAAACGGTGGAGGAGTTTTTTCATCGATGTATTTTCGACAATTTCCCCTTTGTCAATGATCGCAATGTTTTTACAAAGTGATTCAGCCTCTTCTAGGTAATGGGTTGTGAGGATGATGGTTTTTCCTGCTTGGTTTAATTCCTTTAAAAAATCCCACATGGATCTACGGATTTCTATGTCTACTCCTGCTGTAGGTTCATCCAAAATTAGAAGTTTGGGATCGTGGACAAGGGCACGGGCGATCATAAGCCTTCGTTTCATTCCCCCGCTGAGTTGGCCAGCAGCTGACTTTCGTTTGTCGATGAGTGAAAGTTTCTCTAGATAGTATTCTACTTTTCCTTTGGCTTCTTTGTAAGGGATTCCGTAAAAACCAGCTTGGTTGATTAAAATCTGTTCTACACCTTCAAAAATTCCAAAATTAAATTCTTGGGGAACAATCCCGAGAAAGGTTTTGGCAAGGTCGGGGTTTGTGTCTATATCGGTTCCGAAGATTTTGACTTTCCCTCCTGTTTTATTGATAAGAGAGCTCAAAATTCCTATGGTCGTAGATTTTCCTGCACCGTTTGGTCCAAGTAAGGCAAAAAAATCTCCCGATTCTACCTTGAGATTGATTGAGCGAAGGGCCTTCACTCCACTCCCGTATGTTTTTTCTAAACCTTCGAGTTCGATTGCATATTTTTGCATTTATTTTCCTACTAGTTTTCTTGTTAGGTGGTGGGTTGGGTATTTTTTGTTTTTTATATTTTCTTTTCGTAATGTTTTCTGAATTTCTTCAGGGAGTAAAATGATGTTTTTACACTCTTCAGAACAACAACCTAGAAGTTCTTTGGAACAATCCTCACATTGGATGAGAAGGACATGGCAACCAAGGTTCGCGCAATTGGTATGTCGGTCACTTGGTTTCCCACAAACATAACAAACGGTAAGGATATCATCCGTTACCCTTTCTCCTAACCTGTCATCAAAAACAAAATTTTTACCTTTGAACTTTGATGGGACTCCCGCATCTTGAACTGCCTTAGCATAATTGATGATTCCACCTTGTAATTGGTGCACCTTAGAATAACCTTTATACTTTAAGTAAGCACTGGCTTTTTCGCAGCGTATTCCACCGGTGCAGTAGAGTAGGATTTTTTTGTCCTTATCCTCTTTTAAAAGATCTTCGACAAGGGGTAGTTCTTCTCTAAATGTTCCTACGTCAGGTAAAATTGCATTTTCAAAATGTCCCACTTCGGATTCATAATTATTCCGGAGATCCACAACAATGACCCCAGGTTCTTGTAACGCATCATGAAATTCTAATGGTGTTAGGTGGGTTCCCACATCAGAAGGATCAAATTGTGAATCATCCAAACCATCTGCGACAATTTTTTTCCGAACTTTAATCGCCAGTTTGATGAAACTTTCTTTTTTATCTTCTACTGCATCGTTAAAATAAATTTTGTTTAGTTCGGATATCGAATCTACTGCCGTTCGGAGAAGATCGTAGTTTTCAGTGGGAATCGAAAATTGGGCGTTGATTCCTTCTTTTGCTAAATAAATCCTTCCCAAAATTCCTAAATCTTCGAAGGCATCATAAAGTTGGTCTCGAAATTGAAGAGGGTCTTCGATTTTTACATATCGGTAGAAGGAAATGACTCGGCGTTCCCTTGTATCACTTTCCACACGTTTTTTTAAGGTTTCTTTATCGTAACGATTGAATAAAAACTTTTTCATTTTGTCCCTTTTAGTTTTTCTTCTTTTACTTTACGGAAAGCATTTCTCGTAATTTCAGAAATGGCGGGATGGATGTAAATCATTCCTAAATAATCATCCAACTTTGCTTTTAAATACATACCGAGAAGGATTTGGTGGATGAGATTTGCTGCTTCATCTCCAATGATATGGACACCTATCACTTGTTCGGTTTCTTTGGAAACAAGAACTTTCACAAAACCAGAATCGGACATTCTTGCCATTCCTGTGGCACTGGAAGAATAAGGGTTTACTCCTTTGTAATAAGGAATTTGTTTTTGGATGAGTTCTTCTTCGGTATAACCTACACTGGCAATTTGTGGGTGGGTGAAGACTGCTTCTGGCATTGGTGGGTAATTGATGGGAAGATTGGTTTTTGTTCCATACAAATGGTCAAAGAGATACTCCCCTTCAAAGTTGGCACTGTGCCTAAAGAAAAAACGTCCGATCACATCACCAAAGGCATAAATTCCTGGTTCCGTGGTTTCTAAGGTATTACTCACTTGGATATACCCACTCGCGTTAGTTTGGATCTTTGTATGTTCCAAACCTAGGTCATCGGTGTTCGGTCGGATTCCTGTTGCTACTAGAAGCCTTTCTGCTGTATGAATGGTAGATTTTCCCTCTGCTGTTTTTCCTGTTACAGTAAACAATCCATCTTTGAATTCTACTTTTTTCATTTGGTAATGAGCTTCAATTGGAAAGGGTAAATGTTTGTTTAATTCGTTTTTGATCTCGCCATCGGCTGACCGCAAAACGTCTGTTCTTGTGAGTCCTGTCACTTGGCAACCGTATGCCTGATAGGCAGCTCCTAGTTCCAAAGAAATAAATCCGGCACCAATGATGAGAAGTGATTTTGGGAACTTGTCTGGAGACAGTGCCTCTCTCGATGTCCAAAAGGGCGTTGTTTTTAGTCCAGGGATATCGGGGATATTGGGTCTTGTCCCTGTAACAATGAATATATGTTTGGCGGTATAAGTTTCTTGTCCATCGGATAGAATCCGATTGTCTATAAACCGAACTTGTTTCGGATAATAATCTATATTTGGATTTTTGTCGTAGGCGATCGGAATGGAATCAGAATCTTGTTTTACTGTTTCGCTCACTCGTCGGAATATTTGAGTCACATCGGCTACGGGTTTATCTTTGAAAAATACAGGAAACTTTTCTGTACCCTCTGAGAGACGAATGAGTTCCGAAGGGTAAATCACCATTTTCGATGGGATACAACCTCGGTTGAGGCAAGTCCCGCCGGGAGTTTCTTTTTCAAACACAGCCACTCGTTTGCCAATTTTGGAGGGTGGGGTGACCAGTTTGGTTCCCGCACCCGCACCAATGACAATGATGTCATATTCTTTCATACAGGTTCCAGCATCGAAATTCGGCAGTTTTCTGTAAATGAAGCAAAATCTCTTTTCCCAAATTTAGAAAGAACTGCCGCCTAAATTTCGATTTCAAATCGATTTATATACCCCACCATCAGCTCGGACCGATGCTCCATTAATCATGGAAGCGAGGTCACTCGCCAAAAAAACAATCACATTGGCAATCTCTTCCGGTTTTGCAAATCTTCCCGCAAGTGAAGAAGGTCTATTTTCCCGGATGAAATCCCTTGCCATTTCTTCCTTTGATTTTCCCTTTTCCTTGGCTAGGGCATCGATGAATTCTTCTACCCCTTCGGACAGTGTGGGACCGGGCAGAACAGAATTGACGGTAACATTTGTTCCCTTACAAACTTCGGCACTCCCACGTGCAATGGAAAGTTGAGCCGTTTTACTCATCCCGTAATGCACCATCTCTACGGGAATGTTGAGAGCTGATTCACTTGAAACAAAAACAACACGACCGTAGTTTCTTTTTAACATTCCTTGCAAATAATTTTGTGTGAGTTCTGCGCCACTTAAGACATTGGTTTCATACATTTTTTGCCAATCCTCTCTTGTGATTTCAAAAAAAGGTTTTGGTTCGAAGTATCCTGCATTGTTGATTAAAACATCAAGATCCGGAATTTGTTTGGTTAGTTTTTGGATTCCTTCTTCTGTTACTAAATCTGCGGCCACTCCACCTAACTTTGCATTGGGTAGGATGGATTTGATTTCGACCTTGGCTGCCTCCACCGCTTTGTCCGACCGACCATGGATAAAAACTTCTGCTCCTTCCTTTGCAAAACCAAGGGCCGTTTGGAATCCAATTCCTTTTGTGGATCCTGTCACTAATACTTTTTTATCTTTTAAACCTGTATTCATTTTCTCATTCCTCCGAGTACAATTTTACCAATTGTTTTTCCTGTTTGTAAAAGTTCGTGTGCTTTGTTTAGACTTTCTTCTGTCATCTCTCCCAAATCCAACTGATTGGTCGGATTGATTTTTCCTTTTTCCACAAGTACTGCAATTTCTTCTAACAATTGTTTTTGTTTGATACGATCTTCTGTTTGATACATAGACCTTGTAAACATAAACTCATTCAAATACCCATTACTTTTGGATTTCAGTAGATTCATATTGATGGGAGAGCCGGATTCCACAATGGAACAAATATTTCCAAAGGGAAGGAGCACCTTGGCTAAATTTTCGAAATGGTCTTTCGGATCACTAAAGAGAAGGACTTCGTTTACACCATTTTGTCCCAAGGATTGGATTTGTTCCAGGTAATCTTTGTTTGGATTCACAACTAAATCCGCACCGAGAGATTTGACCCAAACAATCGATTCTTCCCTGGAAGCAGTGGCAATCACATTGGCCTTTGTCATTTGTTTTAAGATTTGGATTGCGATACTTCCCACACCACCCGCACCGGCAACAATGAGAACAATCTTTTTTGCCATTGGATCCAATTTTAATTTTTCGAAAATGGATTCGTAGGCTGTAATCGTTGTTAATGGAAGAGAGGCAGCTTCTTTAAAATTTAAGTTTTTTGGTTTTTTCCCTACGATCCATTCATCCACTACCTGAAATTCCGCGTTGCTTCCTGGTCGTTTGATGTCCCCCGCATAATAAACTTCCTCTCCTAGTTTCAAAGTGGAAACCTTGGCACCTAGCTCTGTAACCACACCAGCTGCGTCCCATCCTAAAATTCTGGGACCAGGATTTTCTAATGAGATCGAATTTCGAACCTTATAGTCCACTGGGTTGACTGAGACCGCCATCACTTGGACACGAACATCATGATCCCCCAGTGGTTCTTTTGGAATCTCTAACGACCGTAATACGGATTTGTTTTCTTTGGCATCATAAACAGAAACAATTGCTTTCATAATGTTCGGTCTCTTTGGTGGGTGGATTTTTGTAAATAAAAAAGATTCAATGTGCTACTTGCTTGACTTATTGTATACATTTAGTTTACAATTGGGGAATGATTCCTTCCATCCGTGATCTAGATGACCTAAAAACCTTTGTTTTGGTAGTACAAGAACGAAGTTTCACCCAAGTGGCTTCCCGATTGGGAGTGACCAAGGCAGCGATTGCCAAACGAATCCAAGGGTTAGAGAAGGTTTGGAACACCCAGTTGTTTTACCGGAACACAAGGAAGGTGATCCCTACAAGAGATGCCGATTTGATTTTTCAGAAAGTCATCACAGTCCTTGAGAATGTAAAGGATTTAGAAAACTCGCTGGCCAACAAAGATGAGTTAGAAGGAACCCTCCGTGTGACTTGTGTAAGTTCTATGTCGAATAATTTTGTTTCCGAGATTATCGAGAAGTTCCAGGAACAAAATCCCAAAATTACCATCCAACTCATCGTCACCGATAGTTTGCTCGATCTTATGGAAGAATCTATCGATATCGGAATTCGAGTGGGGACGGAAGTCCCTCCAGGGTTAACTGCTACAGAACTATTTAAAAATCGAGTCTCTATCGTTGCAAGCCCCTCGTATATCAAAACCCATAAACAAATCAATTCGCCAAAAGATTTGGAAACCCATAATCTTTTGTATTTGGATTTACATAAGGTTCTTCGTTTTTCGGGAACCAATTTTAGTTTGAATGATGTGAGTCGAATAAGAAATTTTTTATCAAACGATGCGGCAAGTCTGGTGCAGATGGGATTAAAAGGAAAAGGAGTTCTTATTAGATCTTTTTGGGATATAGAGGAGGCAGTCCAAAGTGGGAAACTCATTCCCATACTAGGTGCATATCCTTTGGAAAATTTTGGTAGTGTTTGGGTGGTTCATCCGAATAATAGAACACCTTCTCGGCGAATGATGGTTTTTCGTAATTTTTTAGAATCGGAATGTAGTTTCAAATTCAATCGATGAATGGATTTTTCACTTTTTGAATTTTTTCAATGATTTCATTTTTCCTAATTTCAAATGTATCGGGTGGATCTAATTTATCCCAGGATTCATAGAGTTTTCTTCTATTTTCAGGAACCGCAATTCCATATTTCCATTCCATATAAAAATAGGTGCGTGCGATGTCTCCGCGAATGTTTGGTTTTGGTTCTGCTGTTTGTTCTTTGAAATTGATTTCAAAATCACATAACCCGTAATTTCTTTCTTCTCCTTCAATTTCTCCATAAGGGAAGATTCCTCTATCCGCATTGATTTCACCGGGAACTGGAACAATATTGTGTAAGTCCGCCTCAATTTGGTTAAACTCTGGATCAGTAACCTGACAACATTTACGCCCCCGCACAAGTTTTCCATTGGATTCACAATCTTTTTTTATCCAACATTCGCGGGTACTACCAAAACTATGAGCTGGGACTATATGTTCCCATTCAATCCATGTTTGGCGGTGGTTGTCTTTTCGGCTATTTAAACCGCAGGATTCAAAGTCAATTTTAAGTCTTCCTTGGACTTCCGAATCTTCGGAGAACTTACATCCGCAGTAAAAATCGGTTCCTACTTTTTTATAAAATCGTTTCAAAACACGTTTGGCTTTTTGAAAATCAAACTCTTTTTGTGGTTTTGATCCATCGGTAAATTTTTCTTCTGAATCAGAATACAGGTAGAAACTAACGAAAGATAACAACAAGATACTAGTCGTTACGAGTAGAGTATTCTTCCAAAAAGACTGGTTATTTGAAAATTTTTCGTCCGACATAAATGAATTACCAGTTGTCTCTTAACTTTCGTAAGGTTAAAAATACAGAACGGTCATCGGATATTTTTTCCTGTAATTCTTCGAGTCTGTTTTTGACAGAACTGGTTGTCCTTCTGAAAAATGGATTCAGTTTCTTTTCTATCCCCATTTCAGAAACCTGATAAGGCTGTAGGGAAGTTTGAAATTCTTCGCGGAACTTGTTTTCAGGATCAATATGTTCTGCAAATTTCAGATTGTTTTCCCAATAATCATGTCCAGGATAGAGTAAACAAGAGTCCGGAAGGGTTTCATATCGAGATCGTATTGTATCGTACAAAACATTGGGTTCTCCGCCGCGAAAACAATTTCCCACCCCTACGTTAAATAAAGTATCACCCGAAAAAATTCCTAAAACTGTTTTTGGATTTTTACGAACAAAACTTAGGTGAGAGAATGTATGCCCAGGTGTGTCCCAAACGGCAAGTGATTCCTCTTCCACAGAAAAAACAATATCACCTTCTTTTAAAATTTGGTCCAGTCCAGGGATTTTATGTTTGGCATCTTTATGTCCGTAGATAATTGCTTTTGTTTCTTCTTTTAGTTCTAAATTCCCTTGGGTATGGTCACCATGTTCGTGAGTATTTAAAATTCCTTTGATTTTGATTCCTAACTTTCTCGCATAACCAAGGACTCCCTTTGCATCAAAGGGATCAATACAATAGGCTTCACCTGTTCTATTGGAATAAACAAGGTAACTAAAGTTTCTGAGGGGAGAATTGGTAAAAATGGGAAGGATCTCAATCATTTGGATGTATCCTTCCCAAAATTTTAATACAGGATTCGAGTGCGAATGGAATGTTTATGGGCTTTGATTTTATTTTTTAGTTCATCACCCAAATTTTTATCAATTTCCATACTCAAATAACCAATATTTGATGAGGTACTTAAGTTTTGTGTTAAAATGTTTCCACCTAAATCAGAAATGATCGAGTTGATATCTCTTAAAAATCCAGGTTGGTTTTGGTGGATGTTTAAAATTCGGTGGTAACCTGATTTTAAATTCCCCAATTCAATGTTTGGAAAGTTCACAGAAAACGTTGTAGATCCATTGTTCACATATTTTAAAAGTTTTTCAGCAACTTCTGTTCCAATGTTTTTTTGTGCTTCTTCCGTAGAACCACCGATATGTGGTGTTAGGATTAGGTTTGGTAATCCTTGCAGTGGGCTAACAAATGGATCGTCATTGGATTTTGGTTCCTCAGGAAAAACGTCTACACCTGCGCCGGCGAGTTTTCCTGATTTTAGGCCTTCCACAAGAGCATCAATTTCTAATACTTTTCCACGAGAAAGGTTTAACAAATAAGCACCAGGTTTTACTAGATTCAAATGTTCTTTGCGGAATAGATTTTTTGTTTCATCTGTTTCGGGAACATGGAAGGTAATAAAATCAGATTGTTGTAGCAGTTCTTCATAACTGTGTACAGAAGATGCGTTTCCAAGAGGAAGTTTGGATATGATGTCGTAAAAAACAACCTTCATCCCCATAGATTCAGCAAGGACAGAAACTTGAGATCCAATATGTCCATAACCGATGATTCCGAGTGTTTTTCCCCGAACTTCAAAACAACCTTTTGCAATTTTATTCCATTTCCCTAAATGTACATCGCGCGATTGGTCGGTAGCTTTTCTTGCGAGCATAATGATCTCAGCGATGACAAGTTCCGCAACCGATCTTGTATTGCTATAAGGGGCGTTGAATACAGGAACAGCACGTTTTTCTGCTTCCTCTAGTTCCACTTGGTTGGTTCCGATACAGAAACAACCAATAGTCATTAATTTTTTAGCATTTTCTAAGGCCTTGGTTGTAACATTTGTTTTGCTACGAATGCCTAAAACGTGTACATCCGAAATCCTTTCGATGAGTTCCGCTTCTTCCATCGCATCTTTGACGAGGGTCACGTCAAAACCGTCTCGGTGGAAAAGTTCGTAAGCATCCTTGTGGACGTTTTCCAGAAGTAGGACTTTTATTTTTCCTTTGGGATAAGATACCATAGGAACAGGATTTTTTCCTTTGCCAAACCTTGCACGTCGAAAAAGGTTGAGCTTACCATGGAAAGAATCTTCTCCCTTACCCGAATTTCCTCCATTTTTCTCATTTTTCTGGTTGTTGTTTCCTGCTCTGGAACCAAAGCCTATGTGGTCACACCAGAACCAACTTTAGAGCAACAAACGGCTATTTCTAAAGATCTCTGTTTACAACGATTTCTTTGGTTGTTTCCGGGGAAACGTCCTTGTGTGTATTTTAAAGCAGAAAGGGACAATGGCACGGGACTTGTGCAGTACTTTCTCCTCTATGAAATTGGAACCTTTGACGTAGACATCCCGATTGGTGTTTCCTTAAAGTTAGGGGAAACTTGGTATAACCTAAAACGCACCAATACAGATTATTCTGATACGATTATCATTAGTTCTGCCATCTCTTCTGATCTCATCCCGAAAATCGGTGAGAATCAATCGATTGCAATAAGTTATACAAATAGAAAAGAAACTATTAATTATAATTTAAGTTCTAACCAAACAGCTACCTTTCAGTCTAATTTATCAAAACTGATCCGCACCATCGAATCAGAACCAAAATTAAATATCTACCGAAAGTAAAGTTTTCTTACGTTTCTTAAAAACAAAAGCCTCCAAGGAGATTTTCCCTGGAGGCTTTTTTATGTTCTGAACTTCTCTTACAAAAAATTTTAGTGAAAAGTCACACTGCCAATTTTAGGATTGGAACCGGATTTTATTCCGGTCTCATGAGCGGGAATAGGATTGTATCCCGGATGGAGTGGGAGTCCGTGAGTAACATCACTAAACGATCAATTCCAATTCCGAGGCCACCTGTTGGTGGAAGTCCATATTCTAAAGCCCGGATATAGTCATCATCCATCATAAAGGCTTCGTCATCACCAGCTTCTCTTTGTTTTACTTGTTCTTCAAACCGTTCTCTTTGGTCGAATGGATCGTTTAACTCAGTGAAGGCGTTTCCAATTTCACGTCCAGCAACATAAGGTTCAAAACGTTCCACATATTTTGGATCGTCTTCCCCGGACTTAGCAAGCGGTGAAAGTTCCTTTGGAAAATCTGTAATAAAGATAGGTTGGATGAGGTGTGGTTCGACGAGGGAACTAAATACATCATCACATACTTTCCAAATGGAAACGGAATCAGAAGAGTCCACACCTTTTGCTTTTGCTTGGTTGATAGCATCATTCAGGTCAGTAATTTTACTAAAATCGATTCCTGAATATTCTTTAATGATATCAATGTATTTTGCACGTTTCCAAGGAGCAGAAAGATCAATTTGATCTTTTCCATAAGCAAATTTTAAACCTTTACCAATGGCTTCCGCTACCGAAACAATCATTCTCTCCGTAAGTGACAACATTGTTTCCATATCACCAAAAGCCATATAGGCTTCCATCATTGTGAATTCTGGATTGTGTTTTGTGGAGATTCCTTCGTTACGAAAGTTGCGGTTGAGTTCAAACACTCTGTCCATTCCACCCACGATCAGTCGTTTAAGATAGAGTTCCGGTGCAATCCGTAAAAATAACTCCATATCGAGAGTGTTATGGTGGGTCACAAAGGGACGTGCCGCCGCACCACCAGCGATCGGTTGCATCATTGGGGTTTCTACTTCTAAAAATCCTTCATTTGTCAAAAATTTACGAATTTCGGAAATGATACGAGAACGCATTTTAAATGTTTCTCTAACATTTTCGTTCACAACTAAGTCCACATAACGCATGCGGTATCTTTGTTCTACGTCAGAGAATGCGTCATAAACAACACCGTCTTTTTCTTTCACAACAGGAAGTGGACGTATACATTTCGCAAGGAGTTGGACGCTTGTTAGGTGAAGTGTAGTTTCCCCTTTTTGTGTTTGGAAGAGCCAACCTTCGATTCCAATCCAATCTCCTAAGTCTAGTGATTTGAATAGTGAATAATTTTCTTCTCCTAAATCATCTCGAGTGGCATACAATTGGATGAGACCTTCTGCATCTTTTAGGTGGGCAAAACTTGCTTTTCCCATCACTCGTTTTGCATGCAAACGACCACCCAATTTGAAGGACTTTTTTTCTGTTTGGTTGGGATCAAACCCTGCGATCAGTGATTTGGAATTGGCATTGGGAAAAAAACGAAGTGGGTAGGGGTTGATTCCTTTTGTTTTTAAATCGTTAATTTTTTGAATGCGTTGTTCAATCAGTTCGTTGGAATCTTTAATTTCATCCATTTATAGGACACCTCTAATATAAGAATATAGATAACGTACAAATTCGCCGGTGATTTCCCGAACTCCATCTTCAGTTAAAAACCAATTGGATCCTGAGACCTCAGATGGAAATCCGTAAGCAGTTACCTTGATGGGCAAACTGGCCAAAGTTTTGCGATAGGTTCCTAAAACTCTTTTGGTTTCATACTCCCGACAAAGGAGTAAAATGCTCCCCAGATTGTCAGAAACAGCTATTTTTAATAGGTTTTTGGATGCCTCGTCTGTGTCACCCATTTTGGATGTTTGGATCATGAGAGAAGAAACTAGAGTTGGACTCATTCCGAGTGAACTAAAGGAATCTTTGATTTTGGATTCTTTTTCCTGGGGGGAATACAATTGATTTTGTGTTTTGTCTTCTCGGATAACGAGGATTAGTTTTTTAAAGTCAGCCCGTTCTGAGAGCGTAACTATTGCTTTTAGATTCTTTTTGGAAGGAAGTTGGTTGGCAATTTCGAGAACTGCTACATCCGATTTTTGGTAAGTTTCCGATGACTTTAACCAATAGGGGGAAGAAAGAGTCAGACCAACCAAAACTAATATTGGGGAAATAAAGCCGGTAAAGAGGAGTTTGAGTCGAAACGTAAGATCGGATACTTGCATACTGATGACCCCTACAACCTACCGAAAGGTAAGGGGAAGTGACAAGAGAAAATTCATCTCCTTGACGAAAGAACCCGTTTTCCTAACCTGTCCTACATACACGCCCGCTCGGATGGTGGAATTGGTAGACACGCTACTTTGAGGTGGTAGTGCCGCAAGGTGTGGGGGTTCGAGTCCCCCTTCGAGCAAAATCTCAATCATCACAAAATAATCATTAACTAAGAAAAAGATCGACTCGAACAGTTTTGTGAGCATTAATATCACGACCCATGGGGAGTGATATTAATGACAAGCCGACCCGGAAGGGAGGCGACGAACAAAGCCGTGCCTCGAAGCGTAGTTTGGACATGAAGTCCAAACAGCGGAGAGGGCGAGTCCCCCTTCTCGCAGTGGGCACTTTGGAGAAATAAACCCATAACTTCTAAAGAAGTATCTGAATGATTACCGATAGCAATATTTTTGCAGGCGGAAATATAGGTGTTAAAAGTCACATTTCTAATAAACCGTATGTAGACACCTTCTGAATAAATGTATCTGAAATTTCAAAATACAAGTATACTGGAAAATAAGAGGATAACGAAAGCTATTTGTAATATTGTAAGGCAAGGTATTATGACAGTAATTTGGGAAGATTCACGAGAGTATGGCTCAGATGAAACTTGCATTTTTTTTATGGCCCTAATGAAAAGCACTGCATACGCTAATTGAATCAAAAATGCAAGTCAAGTAAACGATCTACAAATTTTTATCCAACTATTTACAAACGAGAGTTTAATGCCGGAGAAGGAAAACGTAATGTAGGCAAATTAAATACTCATTGTACTTTAGTTGGCGATTTGTCTGCGTTAGGTTTAGTTACTACCTTGTATTCAAATGATATTATAATTTACCTATATTCAATGAACTGGGAAAATGGGAAAATTCGACAAGGATGTTCGATAAAAAATAATCCCAATAGAATGCAAATAATTGGAAAGTCTATAGACATTGGAAATTTAGTTGGAAGAATGAAGAATTTTGCGGATGATAGAAAGTGGAAACTTTAATATGAATAAATTTACTTTTTTATTATTGTATATATTTTTTGTTAGTTGTGAATCTAGCAGAGAAAAATGTTATTCGAATTTAGAGCCTGATTATAAAGGATTTTGCGATAGTATTGTAGTTGGCTATGGAGCAGCAGAAAACGATGAAGAACGGGAAAAAGTTAAAAACCTTTCTATCACAACTTGCTTATTGGGAAGTTACCAAGACAAAAGATGCAAAAAAGAGCGTAATTGGGACATTGTAGACGTGTTTTAGTTTTTCTTTAGTTTGTAGAACACTTACTCTTACTACTTTCCGTTGTAAAATGCCTCATGAGATATTCGTAAGCATGACCTAAGATATCATCCCCATTGTTTGTTTTCCCTTCAGGGCAATCATATCCTTAAAAGTGTCACCCTTTGGAGCCGTCATGGGAGAAAAGTCTCTGCAACATATTTACCTGAAATGTATTTGATAAAAAGCATTACAAGAACATAATCCTTGTATTGTGATGCATACATCCCACCACTTAGTTCGTCACAAGATTTTCAAAGAGATGAGTATAATTTCGATTTTTTGATTGCCATAGTCTATCGTCAGAGTCTTAAATTTCCAATAATTCTGCAATTTTTTCATGGTAGCGTAAGGTTGGGACAATGGGGCGTGGGGATGGACAATTTTAAATCAAATATTGAGGAGATTTTGGAATCTAGTCAAAAAATAGAGGATAGCTTGTCAAATTTACTTAGTAAAAATGCGCCTTTAGTTATTTTTTATTTGGCTAAAATTTCAATAGAGGATGGAAAAGTTAGTAAACAAAGCACCAATAGCAGACTTAAAAAATTATATAAATCTAAGTTTTTAAAGGAAAACTTTGATCAATTTTTAAAAACTCCATATTATGAAATATTTATTAATTCATATGTTCATTTTAATTCAAAATGGGAAAATGAAATTATAAAGAAACATTTTGAGAAAGATAAAGTTGTGCTTCTCAAAGCTATCAAATTGAAGACTTTAGTCGGTAAAAATCAAGGTTCAAAATCTTTCATTGAAAATCGAAATATAATTTCTGAATATTTTCCTGATTATAAAGATTTTGAGAATATCTTGGAGAGGTATTCAAACTTAGAAAAGGATTTCAAAGCTAAAATTATAAATCAATTAAATACCTTAAACTTGTTCCAACTTTTGTTTTTATGCGGAGAAAACCTGAGATTGCAAAGAAAAAATGATTTTCTTCATTTTGATTTTTTCCAGAGGCGAATCATTCAGAAAATAAATGTAATTTTGAATCTGATTCAGTTCAAATCTGACAATTTGGAAGAATATACGTTTGTTAAACTTTTTGGTGAATTTGCAACTTTTCCGAGTTCAAAAATAACAGATGAGAAAGTATTTCAAATTGCCGCTAAACTGTTAATTGAAGATTTTCCAATCGATATAGAAGCAGATTCTTTTAAGGAATTTTGTTTAACTGATGATTTCTATGAACATTTCGCTGATCTTGAGAATCAACTTGTCCAAGTTAATTCATTTTCTGTTGAAATGAAGCTATATAAAATGTTTGTCTATAAATTTAGACAATTAAATGAAATAAATTCAGTTAGTAAACAAAGTGAAAAATATTATCAGACAATTCAATCTGTGTTTGGTTATTTTCTACCGATTGAAAAGGAAACTTTGCCTAATAGAACTTTAGATTTTTTAAAAGAACTGTTTATTTCCGAGAATGAAATTAATTTCGATGAAATATTTGTTTCGAAATTTGAAAATCTTAAAAATTCAATCGACACTTCTAAGGATAAGGTGATAAATATTTATCCGATTTCTTTTTTGGAGAATTTGCCTGAAGAGATAAAAGATAGAATCGTTTTTAATTTTAGTAAAAAGGAAGGCAAAAGATTAGATACTAAGAATAAATTTTTATTTGAATTAAACGACTTATGTTTCTTTTTCCGTAAAACTACATCTAATCCTTATTTTACTTTCTCAGTCATTGACAGTCTGATTCGAACTTCAAAGGATCCAAAAGTTGAGACTAAAAATCTTGCTTCCTTAATATCTTCCGATCTCGAAGAAAAGGTTTCCGAATTATTTGAGAAAAATAAATTCCAGGTTATTCGAAATAAATTTTTGAACAAAACTCTAGGTGACTCAGGTCTATCGCCCTTTCCTAAGATGGAAATAGACTTGATGGTGAAAGAGGGAAATACGCTTCTTATCTTGGAAATAAAAAGTTCAGCCCTAAATGGCGGTTTGTCTCAAATTTTTGATACCTACCATCAAAATCTCTTAAAAGCAGGTCTTCAATTATCCAATATTGAAGAATATTTGAATACAGATATTGGAAAGGATGAATTGCGGAATCAATTTGGCTTTAGCGAAGAGACGTTAGAAATCAAATACCTGATCATATCAAACCATTTCAATTATGATGGAACCAAGATTTTTACAAAGTACTTAAAGACCTCCGTTTTTGAATTAGAAGCCATTTTGAATGATAATTTATACCATTTATATGATCCATTATTTGAAATTCCCGAAAAAGAGAGAATTGGAATTCTGTCGGTAGAAAATGAGGATAGTCTTAATTACGAATATTACAATAAACTCACACTCGATAGTTTCCCCAATTTAAAAACAAAAATGCAGGAAAAATACAAACTCTTCGACGGTGATAAATCACTAATCAATGTTTATAAAAAATTGGAAGAAAAAGTAGTTTGGTGGTGTTTAAATAGTTCTCAAAAATAAGGACGTGATCTAACATAGAGATTCTAGATTGTCATTCCAAATCTTTCTCATGCTAGTTGCTTCTCTGAAGCCAATGAGCAAGGATAATAATGATGAACTCAGAAATTACGGTGAATTTTCACCTAACTAAAAACTGCAATTTCAGATGTGGATTTTGTTTTGCCCATTTTAAACAATCATCACATTTAGAAATAGAAAAAACTGCCTCTATTGTGCGGGAAATAAAAAAGAGCGGATTCAGAAAAATTAATTTTGCAGGTGGGGAACCATTGCTTTACAAAAATTTTGAATCTTTACTTTTAGTTTCGAAAGAAATTGGTTTGATAACATCAATGATTTCAAATGGATCGAGAATTACCAAATCTTGGGTAAATAACAATGCGCCCAATTTAGATATTCTTGGAATCAGTTGTGATAGTGCAAAACCGGAAACTTTACGACAAATTGGTAGAGGAGACGGTTCAAGTATAGATCATACTAAGAAAATATTTTCTTGGATCACTGATTACAATGAGAAATCAGGAAGGAGGGTGTTTAAAAAATTGAATTCAGTTGTTTCTAAATTTAATTGGAATGAAAATATGAGTGAATATGTAGCTTCGTTAAATATTGACCGATGGAAAGTTTTTCAAGTTTTAAAGATTGAAGGAGAGAATGATCATAAGTTTTCTGAATTTGAGACAGATGAAAATGAATTTAATTTCTTTCTAAAAAATCATAAGGAATTGGCAAAATTTGGTCTTAAGATTGTTCCAGAGAATAACTCTGCAATGACAAACTCCTATTTGATGGTAAACCCCGATGGTTGTTTTTACTACAATCACAATGGGAAATACCTTCTAAGCGATCCAATACTGGATGTAGGAATTGAGACCGCACTTAAACAAATTCACTTTTCTAAAGATAAATTTAAGAAACGAGAAGGTTTTTATATAATTTAATTTAAGGAATTTTTGAAAAAGAAATTTAGCATACAACATTTTTTGCGAGGGCGGTGTTCAAACGATGCCCTCGTTTTACTCATCCTAAGGACTGAACCAACAATCCTATTTCAAATACTTTTGAAAAAAACCTACGGCTCTTGACTCTGCTTCCTTAGGATTAAAATTCCAAAGGCGTTCGTGTCGATTGCATTCAGGTGACCAGAGAGATTTTGGTTCACCAGCTTTCGCAAACAAATCTTCTGCATGATGGTAATCTACATAATCATCTTTTGTACAATGAAAGATGGCAATGGGCCTTGGACTGATGGAGGCAATTTTATCAATAGGTCTGACAGTATCAATATCCATATCCCCGCGATAGTTTAAAGCAAGTTTGACAACCGGAATCAATGGGTAATAAGGAATTCCAAAATCACGTTTTGCAGACTCGACAAGAACATCAATGGCTTTGCCATACCCACTACTAAAAATACCTGCTTGGATTTCTGGATGATCGGCCATCGCGATGATGCTAGTGGCGGAACCCATGGAAAATCCAAAGATTCCAATTTTTTGATATCCCTTAGTTTTTAAATAGGTAAGTGCAGCATCCACATCTTTTTGTTCATGATATCCCATGGAAGCAAATCCTCCATGATTACGACGTAAACTGAGCAGTAACAAATTGTATCCTGCATCGTGTAGGCTTTTGGCAAATCGAATCCCTTCGTTTCTTTGCCCACCATGACCATGAACTAAGATGATTGTGGCTTTCGCTTGTTTGGCGGGAATCCAGTAATTAACAAGGTTCAAATTGTCCGCTGTTTTGATTGTTATCTCTTCAAATTCTAAACCAACTTCACTTGGCCCAGTACAAAAAACATGGTGGTCTGGATTGCATTTTACCGTTGGATAAAGGACTAAACTAGAAAAGTAATAGGCGATCGCACTGAGTAAGATGATACTAAAAATCAATCCGGAAACTGTATATTTTTTGATTCTGTTCATGAGCCAATAAAAATATGAAAAAAATCAAATTCTGCAAGTAAAAAAACATATGGCTTTGAATTTCGGAGATATGGAACCTTCGTTAACTGTTTTCTTTATTTGTTGTATGAGTGTCCTTAGTCCTCTTTCGGGGGTGAATGATGGAGAACTGCGGGGTTGTCCACCGTCGCCTAACTGTGTTTCTAGTCAGAGTATGGAGTACAATTTTGTCCATAAAGTAGATCCAATCACTTATACTACATCGAGACAAGTGGCTTACGAAAGAATCAGCAAATACTTTCACGATTCAGAAAACATCTGGATTCGAGAAGAGAAGGAAGGAGAATACATCCGAGTGATTTTTTTCACAAAGGTATTTCGGTTTCCCGATCGAGTGGAAATCTATTTTCCGGAAGGCAAACAAGAAGCCCAGATTCGTTCCCAATCCGCACTTGGACTTTGGGATATTTTTGCCAATCGAAGGAGAGTGAATCAGTTTAGAGAATTGCTCGCGAAGGAAGAATCAGAGTAAAGCGTTGTGATTCAAAAAATAAATTCCACCAATAATCCTTTCTATTTTGGATCCGAAAAGCCAGTCTCCTAGGATGGTAATTCTTGTTTCTTTACATAGGTTTTTCCATTCATCGAAACTAGGTAAGTCTAGTTGGAGAGCACCCTCGCGACCAAGTAAAGGCAGTTGAGCCTGCGCATACTTCCACTTATGGTTCCAAATTAAATTGGGTGGAGGAGCATTGAATTTTTCTTTCAGCTCCCGAATCAGATAATCTTTGTATTTGTTTGTTGGATTTTTATTTTGATCCATCCAATCTTCAAAATGAGATTCGGAAAAAATAACCCCGAATTGAACGAGAAGGGCTGACCCATCTTCAAATTCATTTGGATATTTGATACTTTCCCAACTTTGGTATTCCCAATCGGTTCCGCGTTCTAAACTTGTAGAAATCGGAATGAGAGAAGATGGATTGAGTCCCAATGCCTCCCAATTTGGTTTCCATTTGTCCCAATAGAAATAACTAACCAATGTTTTACGGTAGTCGTTGAATGGCTCTAAAAAGGTTTTCCATTTTTGTAATTTAGGATTATCTTTGGAACGATTAAAAATTTCTAAAATTTGCGGAATGGGAAGGGTCAGAATGACTGAGTGTGAACAAACCGTTTCTCTTTCTTTTGTTTCTGAGTGATCAAATTCCAAGTTCCAGGTTTCTTCGTCTGCAACTTCTATTTTTTTTAGATGATGGCCTTGGATGGGTTTCACCTGACCCATCATTGCCGATACAAGATCTGCCATCCCTTTTGTGGGATAAAAATGTGATTTGTCATAAATGGGATTCACTGGTAACTGGATTTGTTTCGATTTCCAAATTTCGAGAATCGAATACTTTGTTTCACCACCTAGCCACCGAACTTCCATTTGGTCACGAAACATGGTAGCACCAAAATCATAAGAAAAAGAATCCTTTGTTTTACTAGAGACTCTACCTCCAAATGATTTTCCCTTGTCGTAAATCACAACTTCGGGGTTCATCATGGCAACGGCGGCACCGGAAATTCCAGAGCCAACCACTACTGGAACTTGGTAACAAAAAATTGGTTTCACGGTTCACTCCAACCTTAGGGAATGATACTATAACTGTTTGATGAGAGCTTTCAAATCATTTATGAGAGAAAATGGAGCTGGTTTGATTTCTTCTGCGAGTTTGATTGTGTCCTCGATGGTGCGAGTGAGAACTTGTTTTTCTGCCGTATAAGCAGCTTGCGGAAGCCTAGATTTATTTTTTTTAAAAATTGTGACTTTGGTATCAATGATTTCGATCATTTGGTTCAAATACTGAATCTTCTGGTCCATAGGCGAATGGTGTAACATAATGAATCAAAATGAGAAACAAATTTTTGGATAAGAAAGGGAAATTCGTCGTAGGGGATCCAATGACAGATGAAATTTGGGATTCATTTTTACCAAAAAAATTCAAACTCCTTTCCCCCTACCAATGGACACCGATACCAGTCATCGAGAGAACTTGGAAATATCTTTCTAACGAACAAGTGAAGTCCGTTGTGGATTTAGGTTCTGGGGTAGGGAAATTTTGTATTTACCTTTCTCTTCTTTCCAAAAGTTCTTTTCCGATCCTCGGTTTAGAAGACCGAGAAGATTTGGTTGTCATTTCGGATTCTCTAAAAACTAAGTGGGGTGTGAAAAATATAAACTGGGAAAAAACTAATTTCCTAAACCAATTTCCTTTTGGTCATTCGCATTATTATTGTTTTAATCCTCTTTATGAAACAATGAAAGGAAATCATTCGATTGATATTTCCAAAGGAAAATCGGCAAAACAATTTCTAAATGACCTACAAACCTTTAAACAGAATTTGATTTTATTAAAACCAAAAACAAAACTCATCACCTTCCATGGGTTTGGTGGGAGTTATTTGCCCGGGTTTAAAACTCTATTGAAAGAAGAGATTGTGGGAGGAGAATTTAGAGTTTGGGAAAAAGAATGAATCTTCTCCCAAACATAATTGGATTTACTCTCTATTCAACTCTGAATGGATCCTTAGTCTTATTTTTTCCTTTGTAAATGTGGCTTTGCAACCAGTAGATAAACGATCCCAGAAGATAAGACAACGAGAGTTGTAAAAATCATACCATAATTGATATACCAAGGTTCTTCCGGTGTTCTTGGCCAAACCATATTGGCAACAGCAGTGATCCCATAAAAAAGTGCGAGTCCATTGATCCAGATTCCAAATTTTCCTAAGGTAAAGGAGCCGGATGGTTTCCAACCTTTCAGGCGTGCATAAAGTGCGGCAAGGACTACCATTTGAAAGGCTACGTAAATTCCAGCAGATGCAAAACTAATGATGGTTGTGACAGCATCTTGTAACCAATGTCCCATACCTGTGATAAGAATCGGGATGAGTCCTGTGACGAGAAGGGCATTGACCGGAACCTTTCCTGATTTCGATAGATGGTTTAGGTGTTTACTTCCAAAAATCATTCCATCGCGAGCAAAGGAAAATAACAAACGACTTGCGGCAGCTTGTAAGCTGAGTAGGCATGATAAAAAAGAAACCATTACCACGACAATGACCATTCGGTAACCTACAAGTCCCATCGCAGAGACAAGTGTGGTTGTGACCGGGTCATGGTCTTCACCTGAAATGGCTTTATCGATATTGGGCAAAGCCAGTAATAAGGCCAAACAAACAAAGGTAGCAGCTCCCCCTCCGATATAAATTGTCATCCGCATGGATTTAGGAATCGCAGAGCTTGCGTTTGGTGTTTCTTCGGCCACATCTCCGCAAGCTTCAAATCCATAATAACAAAACATAGCAGCAACTGAAGATGCAAGGAATGCGGGGAAGTAGTTCACACCTTCGCCGAGAGAGAATGTATTCCAAAGTATGGAAATAGAATTTACTTTTGCAAAAAGAAGGAGGTATCCACCAACAACAATGGCGCCAACTAATTCACATAAAAATCCAAAAAAAGCAACTTTGGCAAGGAGTTTGGTTCCACTTAAATTTAAGAACGTGGAGATTAAAATCATAATGATGGCAATCCAGATAAAACCTGTGTTTCCGAGTTCGACTCCCAAAAGTTGGGTTAAAAATGGAGCTCCACCGACGGCGACCGCAGCGACTGTCGTAAAGAGTGCCCAAGCATAGACCCAAGCCGACATCCAAGCCCAACGTTCTCCCACCAAACGGAGCGACCAGGGATAGATCCCACCAGAGATTGGGTATTGGGAGACAATTTCACCAAAAACCAGACAAACTAAAAATTGTCCCAAGCCCACGAGTAGATAATTCCAAATCATGGGTGGACCACCCGCTTGGATGGCTAGGGCAAATACGGAATACACACCAACAACGGGGGAGAGATATGTGAAACCTAGGGAAAAATTTTCCCAAAAGCTCATACTGCGATCAAATTCGGATTTGAGTCCGAGTGCTTCTAATTGTGCTGAATCCTTGTCCAATGCCTTTTGATTCATGAAACATCCTTAGCCTTTTTAGTGGTAGGTTAGGAATGGTTCTAGAGGTAGGCCCGTTTTCTACAAACGATTTTGTTTTTCCATTGACTGAAAAGCCTTTGATCCATCTAATTTTTCACAATTACGGATACTCTATATGAAACAAACACTACTCTTAGCAATGATGCTATCACTCTCCATCGGATGCGCAAGCTCTCAAACAAACGAGGGAGGTTCTGAAGAACCTGGTCTTGTGAACAAACTCATCGAAAAAGCCAATTCGGAAGAAGGCCAAAAAGCCATCCAAATGGGAAAGGAAAAACTTCAAGATCCAGCCACCCAAGAAAAACTAAAAGGATTACTTTCTAAAGATAAGAAAAAAAAGGAACCGGCCGTACCCGCTCAGTAAAATTTTCCAATCAAGAAATACATTCACCCTAACCAATCTTTTGTATTAAGAGTGGATAGGGTGTTTGTTTTTATTAAAATCTACTTAGGTCTGCATTTCCACCAGACCGTAAAAAGATTTCTTTAATGATCCAATTCCTTACATTCAAATAATCAGTTGGCAAACAAAAGAAAAACAAAGAATGCGATTTTGTTTTTGTATCATTAATGATATATAATGTATGTTCTTTTAGAAGAATTTCTTCCCAATCTTGGAATCTGTATTCGGTTTGATTCCAATAAAAACTGTCTTTTGTAATTCGAATTTCTTTTCTTTTTTTATAATTCCACCACACGTATGTTAACGGTAAAAATCCAATCATTATTGAAAGGATTAAAAATATAATTTGTATCATTGTCGGGGGAAAACTTTCCCATGTTTCGATTGAAAAATCAAAAGCAGATCCAATGACAAAATGAAAAATTAAGGTAAGGGCGATGCTGACTGTGAAGGAAACAAAAACAAAAATCTTGGGATTGTATTTTGAAAATAACTTACTTTCTTGATTTGTTTTCTCCTCAATCAGTGTTGAATCTGATAAAAAGGTAATTTCCGAATCCAAAATTTCTTTAGGGACTTTTCTTTTGTGAATCGGGAGATCTAGTTCAGTATAAGGGATCAGTTCCTTGGATTCATTTTGCAGTGAAGTTTTGAGGATTTTTGCGATTGATTCACCAAACAACCGTACCTCGGGAAAATTGGTAGATTCTGCGAATGGAACTGTTCCTTCATCTAAATGTCCAAGAACGGTAAATACAGTAACAGTCCTAGATCCATTTTTAGTTTTCACAGTATAAGTATATTCGGAGAAAGATAGAAATTGAACCTGATCGAAGGGAATGGTTCTTAAAGTTACCTTTTTTTCTCCTAATAAAATGATCCGAGTTTCTGGATCAAATTCTGTCCATTTCGGTTTTTGGAAGAGATAAAGAAAGATATGAGGTGAGATAAAAAAAGCAATGAAGATAACGAGAAAGAAGCCCACAAGAAAGGGATCTTCTTCAAAAACACCTGTTCCAAAAAAGGTGGGGATTAGAACCACGAGGGTAACAAGATTGACGGCAAACAAAATCCAATGAATCAATTTCGAATTTTTTGACTTATGGTCGGTGTAGCGCTTTTTGGTGGTCATACTAGCTCCTTGTAGTGAAAATAAATTGAATTTGTAGTATTCAAATGAACTGTGGACTCAAAATCAAAAACCTATATGAAAATGAATTCTATCCTGAAACTATTTATTTCCATTTCCTTGGCGATTTCCCTGGCAACAGGTAATCTTTATGCTGAGGAACCAGGAACCAAACCCAACCTTCCTGACACACAATCGCTTCCACCTGAGGAGGTCGCGGTTCCAGAAGAGAATCCAGAAGATCCAAAATGGAAGAAAGCAGAAATTCGTGTCATTGGAGACAAAAAAGACCTAAAACGAATTCCCGGTTCTGCCACCATCATCACTAAGAAATACTTAGAGGAAACGAGACCGACTGACAATATGGAAGTCCTACGACGGGTTCCTGGTGCCAACATTCGTTACCAAGACCCAGCTGGACTCACAATGAATTTAGGATTTAGAGGTGTGAGTAGTGAAGTATCTCGAAAGGTTTTAATTTTAGAAGACGGACTTTTTACCTCACTTAACCCCTATGGGGAACCAGAAATGTACTACACTCCTTCCATTGAAAGGATGGAACGAATCGAAGTGGTAAAAGGATCTGGTTCCATTCTATTTGGACCTTCTACCATCGGTGGTGTAGTTAACTTTATCACAAGGCGTCCTCCTAAAGATCCTACATTAAACATTCAAACAGTTGGTGGTGAAAATGCCTATTTCAGCCAGATGGTGAATTATGGAGGAACCTTTGGAAACACTGGATTTGATGTCAATGTTCTCAGAAAACAAGGAGATGGTTTTCGAGCCAATCAAGGTTATTTTGTCAACGAAGCCAATCTTAAAACCATACATCAGTTAAATGATAAACATAGTCTTACGACGAAAGTTGGATTCCACCAACAGGAATCACAAGCAACCTACGTGGGGCTGACGACTGGGATGTTTAACAATAATCCTAAGGACAACCCTGCACAAAATGATAAAAGAACTATCGAACGTTATAGTTTTTCTGTGGGACACGAATGGGTCATTTCTGAAAAAACAAAATTAATCACCCGAATTTATTCTGCTTATACGGAACGTAACTGGGCTCGCCAAAATTATGCAAGGAATTCAAGAGGTAGTACCATTCCCACTGATACGATAGCATCTTATGACGGTGAACCCTATACATCCAGAAACAATGATACCATTTGGATGCGCGGAACCAATGCCCACCGTGATAGAACTTATAAATTTGCCGGAATAGAAACTAAATTACAAACAGAACTCGAAACAGGTACCATCAAACATGAAATTGATTTAGGAACCCGTTATCATATTGATATGGCCAAAGCACAACTTTTGAATGGCCCAACCACTCCTGATTTTGTAGTGTATCCCAATGGAGTTGGAACTTCTCCTGCTGTACTTTTACAATCCCAAACTAGTTTAGCCAATAGTGGTGAATTGAGAGATGATGAAAGACGTTCGGCAAAAGCTGTTTCTGTATATTTACAAGATAGGATTCGCCTAACGGAAAAATTTTCGGTGATACCGGGAGTGCGTTATGAATCTTTCACACAAACCCGATCCATTCTTCGGGGAAGGCGAGATTTTGATCCGAATACTTTTGAATACTTAGGCGGAACAAATCCAGCAGCACAGTTAGATAAAACAGGAACCACAAGGAACAATATTGTTCTACCAGGGTTTGGAACCACTTTGGATTTTGCAAAAAACATGACCTGGTTTACAGGAGTCCATAGAGGGTTTTCACCACCAAGATATGAATCCGCCATTTCTCCCACAGCCGAAGACATTGCCTTAAAACCAGAACGTTCCTGGAACTATGAAACGGGTGTTAGGGGAGACGTTACTGAATACTTAAGTGGCCAACTAGTTGGTTTTCTTCTGAACTTTGAAGACCAAATCATCAATAGTTCTGCAGCAGGTGGAAACTTTGGGTCTAGGCCCGTAAACGCCGGAAAATCAGTCCATCGTGGTGTAGAAACCAATATGACCTTTGACTTTGGTCAATTTTGGAAATTAAACTATTCCATTCCTCTAGACATTATTTATGCAAGAACTGAAGCAAAATCCAATCAATATACATATAACCTGAACGCTTGGGCAAACGGAGATTCCAATCCCTTTTCTCATATTGATACTAACGGGAATCGCCTACCTTATGTTTCTCGGGATATCTTAACACTTTCTCTAGGAATCACAAGTCGAAGCACTGGGTTTTATGCTCGGATCGAGTGGCAATATTTTTCTAAACAATTTCATGATTTAGAAAATTCGAAAACTGTCAGTTGGTATGACACGGCAGGTAGTACAGCTACCAATCGTAGTGTTCTTAATTATGCGGGGATAAAATCGGATGTTTCTGGCCTTGATGGTGAAATTCCTGCTTACGAACTTCTGAATGCCAATATCGGTTATAAAAAAGACAATTGGTCTGTATTTCTTTCTGGAAAGAACTTACAAGACAGAAAGTACATTTCTTCTAGGTTGCCGGAAGGAATCCAACCCGGGCCTTTCCGTCAGATCAATTTTGGAGTCACCTTACAACTGTAATTTGCTTGATTCAGGTATAACAGGTGAAGGTTTCATAAATAAATATCCTTGGGAGTATTCGATTCCCAAGGTTTCGATCATATCTTGAATGGCAGGTCGATCCACAAATTCAGCAACCACTTTGGCTCCAATCCCACGGGCCAGTTCCACAATCCCTTGTACGAGTAGGTAGGCAGTTTTGTTTTCTGGTAAGTTTTTAATGAACTGGCCATCAATTTTAAGATAATCAGGATCTACTTCGAGTAGTCTTGCAAGGTTAGAATATTGAACGCCAAAATCATCAATGGCAATTTGACAACCTATTGTTTTTAAATCTCGAATGGTATATAAGCTGTTTTTGTTTTCAGAAAAACTAATATCCTCTAAAATTTCAAAAGTCACACGTTTGGCATCGATTTTGTAATGAGATAATCTTGCTTCTACCCATTTACTAAAACTTTTATATTCTAGTTCCGATTCTGTTAGGTTGATAGAAAAGTCAAAAGGTTTGTCAGAAAAATAATTCATAGACTCATCGATCATCTGCAAACCAATCATTCGGATGCTTCCTGTTACCTTTGCTAGTTTTAAAAAAACATCGGGAGTGAGAATTGTATCTCTATCTTTGATTCGCGCTAAACATTCAAACTTTGTGATTTGTTTGGTTTGGTTGTCTAAAATCCCTTGGAAGTACGGAACAATTTGTTTGTTGGTAATGGCAGCTTGGATTTTCTGGCTCCATTGGAAATTCTGTAAATGATGGTCTGTGGACAAATCATCTGTATAAGTAACAAAGTCCGTAGAACCTTGTGTTTCTGCTCGAAACAAAGCCAGTTTGGCTTTATAATAACAATCTTCTTGGCCATTGGCAGAAGAAAAACGACATTCTAAATGGAATCCCACATCATCTAAAATCAAATCATCGGATTTTAGGATCATCCGAAAACTCCTCATTTTTTCGATGAGTTCTCCTTCTGACAATTTAGAAAGAACGGCAATTTCGTCGGAATAAATATGGTAAACTTTTTCTTCGTTTTGTAAATGAACGGAAAGCAGTTGTAATAACTTTTTAAAAATCTTGCGATAAACTTCGATCCCAAACGTTTTGATGATACTAGGGAAACTCATAATTTTAATCAACAAGATGGATTGTTGGACATTCGAGATTCCATTGCCTTTTAGTTGTTTCACTAAAGATTCAAAGTTAGGGTATTTGGAATCTCTGTGAAAGTATAAGGTGTCTGCCAGTTCTTTGTTTTTTTCCTCTAAAGATTTTTCCTGAAAGTAGGCATCAATGGCTTGTTTGATGGTGAGTTCCAAATCATGGGCATCCCAAGGTTTGGATAAGTACCTGTACAAACATCCATGGTTGAGTGCATTACCTATGGCCTGCGCCGGTGCTTGTCCCGTTAACATGATTTTTTTGGTTCGTGGATGGGTTTCTTGCATTTCGATTAGAAATTCATCACCTTTTTGACCAGGCATTACATGGTCACAAATGACAACGGCTAAATCTGCGGAGGAAGCCGCAATTTCTTTCATAATCTCTTTTGCAGTCTCTGCGCTTTCGGCGGTCTCAATCGTGAAATTAGACCCAAATACTTTCTTTAATTGTTCTTTCAGGTTCCAGAGGATAAAGAATTCGTCATCGATACAAAGAATATAGGGTTTTTCGTTCAAAGGGCTACCTAGAGAGGAGTTACAAATAATCCTCATCTTTCAGAATATGCAAGAAATATTTGATGTTGACATTTTCTTTCAATTGTATCTAATCGACCCGTTCCAAGGAATTTGGAGCGTGCATTTCGTTTTACGAGGACAGGAATGGTTTCTAAGAAAATATATGTGGGTAATTTGAAGTTTACCCTTAAGGAAGAAAATATACGCCAGATTTTCTCTGTTTATGGAGTAATTCAAGATCTGAAAATGATTCATGATCGGGAAACTGGTAATTTTAGAGGGTTTGCTTTTATCACCTACGCCAATCCAGAAGAGGCGGAAGAAGCGGTCACCCAAATGAATGGCCAACCTGTCGATGGTCGGAACCTAAAAGTGACCTTTGCTGAGGATAAAAGAAAAGAGAAACAGAATTAAAATTCACTTTTCTGGGATCGCCCATCTCATAAAGAAGGAGGATGACTCCATCCTCCTCTCCTATCCACAAACTGGAAGATTATAAACCTAGCCCCTGGTTTACCCCCAGTGTCGAGTTACGTTTTGATTTAGATTTACACCTTACTGTTGTTAGGGCCGAGTATGAGGTTGTCCTCCAATCGCCAGAAAAAGAACCATTGTTTCTCAATGGTGAGTCTTTAGATTTTTTATCCATCCGTATTGATGGGGCCATATTAGATCCCAATGAATATCAGGTGACTCCTTTAGGAATTCTGATCCCTGATCCTCCCAAAGACAAATTCAAACTCATTGTCGAAAATAGAATTAATCCTGCAACGAACACTTCTCTCGAGGGATTGTATAAATCTGGTTCTATGCTCTGCACACAAAATGAACCGGAAGGTTTTCGTAAGATCGTTTATTCGATTGATAGACCGGATAACATGATGCAGTTCCGTGTGACCATTTCTGGCGATGTTTCCCTTTTTCCTGTGATGTTATCCAATGGAAATCTTATTTCTGAAAATCAATTCACAGAAGGAAAAAAAGAAGTGATTTGGGAAGATCCTTATCTGAAACCATCGTATCTGTTTGCACTTGTTGCGGGAGAACTCGAAGAAACAAAAGATTCTTTTATCACAAAATCAGGAAGGGAAGTTACCCTAAAGATTTTTGTGGAAAAGGGAAATGAAGAGAAGGTGGGTTTTGCTTTTGATTCATTGAAAAAGGCAATGAAGTGGGATGAAGATACTTTTGGATTGGAATATGATTTAGATCTTTTTATGATTGTGGCCGTGGAAGACTTTAATATGGGAGCCATGGAGAATAAAGGTTTGAATTTATTTAACGCCAAACTAGTGCTTGCTGATAAAAAGTCTGCTACAGATGAAAGTTTTGAAGCCATTCTTGCTGTCATTGCCCATGAATACTTTCATAACTGGACTGGGAATCGGGTGACACTCCGAAATTGGTTTAATCTAACTCTCAAAGAAGGGCTTACCGTTTTCCGTGACCAATGGTTTACGGAAGATATGACAGACCCAGCAGTCAAACGGATCAAAGATGTTTTATTTTTAAAAGAATTTCAGTTTCCTGAAGACCAGGGACCAATGTCTCATCCCATCCTTCCCAAATCTTATAAAGAAATGAATAATTTTTATACAGTCACTGTTTATGAAAAAGGGGCGGAAGTCATTCGTTTGGTTTCGGAACTAATTGGTCGGGATCATTTCAAAAAGGGATTAAAACATTATCTATCAAAGTATGATGGCCAAGGTGTTACCTTTGAAGAGTTTGTTTCTTCGATGGAAGAGGTAGTTGGTCATTCCATTCCCAATCTTAGAAATTGGTATCATAGAAGCGGAACTCCCTTAGTTTCTGTAAAGGAATCTTATTCTAAAGAATCAAACGAATGGATTTTTGACTTAGTTGATACAGGAGGAGTTGAGTATCCTTTAGTGTTTTCCAATTCTCTTGCCGTTTTTAATCGAGAAGGATCTCTCCTGAAAGAAGAAAAAAGGATTATGACTGGAGATCGGGATCAAATTAGAGTTTCGGCCTTAGACGGTATGGGAACAAAACCCATTGTTTCTTTTTTCCGTTCCCTCTCGAGTCCCATTCGTTTGGACTATAAACAATCAGAAGAAGAAACCATTGTTTTAGCGAAGATGGAGACGGACGGTGTTTCCCGGTTTTTTTCCCTTCAAAATTTGATTTTCGATTGGTTTCGAAAGTCTTTGGTTTTGGGTAAGGCAGAAGATTTTTCTACCGTTTTAGAAACCATAGGTGATTCTTTTGGGAGAGGTTGGGATAAAACATACCATAGTTTTTACCTTTCCTTTCCTGGTTTAACACAGATTAGTGAAAATATAGGTTGTTATGAGTTTCAAAAACTTGCCGACTTAAGAAAGGAAGCCATTCAAAAAATTGTTACAACCTTTACAAATCAGTTTCAGCTCTTATTTGAAGAAAATCGAAAAACCATTCCAATTCAAACGAAAGAAGAAATTGGGAAACGAAGACTAAAAAATATAGCTCTCTATTATCTTCTTTATGATCCGGATAAAAAATTTGAAAAACTTGCCGTTATGGAACAACGGGAAGCAAAACATATGAGTGAAGAAGTTTCTGCGATGAAATATTTGCTCGAAGTGGACTCAAAAGAAAAAGGAAACGCAGTAAATTTGTTTTTTGAGAAATGGAAACATGACAGTTTAGTTTTGGATGTTTGGTTTGCTTCTCAAGTGGCCTCCGGTGAAGATCGAAGTAAAACAGCCGAAGAATTAGAAAAACATCCACAGTTTAACATTCGTAATCCGAATAAAGTAAGGTCGTTATATTTTAGTTTAGCTAGAAACCCTTTGTCTTTTCACAAAGAAGATGGGAGCGGGTATTTTTTCATCGCCGAAAGAATCAAACGTCTGAATGAAATTAATCCACAAATGGCAGCAGCACTTACAAAACTTTTTTCACCAGTGTCCAAACAGAAGGGGAACCTTCCAAAAATTGCAAAGAAGGAATTAGAATCGATATCCTCTCTCCCCAACCTTTCGAAAGAGTTAGGGGAGATCGTAGGAACCATCCTAAATTCGCTTTAGTTATACATTGATTTGATTAGGTCTTTGTATTTGTCATGAATGACATTTCGTTTCATTTTGAAAAGATTTGTCAGTTCATCTCCCACTTCCATGGCTTTTGGTAAAAACCGGAAGTCGGAAAGTTTTTCAAAAGATTTGAAGCCGTTTTCGGAAGAAATTTGTTTTTTGATGATATTTTGAAAATACAATCTAACTTCTTTGTTTTGGTTGAGATCTTCTCCATCCTTGGAGTTGAGGCCTGCTTCTTTCATACGATCTTTGTCCGGCCAAACAAGGGCTGTGAGAGACTTTTGGTCTTGGCCTACAACAATCACTTGGTTGATGAGGGCATTTTCCAGTAACAAGTTTTCGATAGGTACTGGTTCTACGTTTTCACCACCGAGTAGTACAATGGTGTCCTTGACTCGACCACGTACGGAAAGTGTATCATTAAAAGAAATAAAACCCAAATCTCCAGTATTCATCCAACCATCGTGGATAGTTTTAGAAGTGGCTTCTTCATTTTTATAATATCCTTTCATGACCTGAGGGCCTTTGATATGAATGACTCCCATTTTTCCCTTGGGAACAGATTCCCCTTGTTCATTCACAATTTTAACTGCAGTTCCATCGGGCCATTTCCCTACAGATCCTTGAACCACCTTACCAACAGACCGAACAGAGATAATAGGGGCACATTCAGTCATTCCATATCCTTCATAAACAGGAATGCCGATGACATTAAAAAATTCGTCCACATGGGCAGGGAGGGCTCCTCCTCCGGAAATAGTTCCTGTTAGGTGGCCTCCTAACACATCGCGAATTTTGGAAAAAACGAGTCCATCCAAAACTTTTGCGAGTAAAAATAAATTGAGAACATAACCAAGGGAGAGAGTCGTGTTTTTTGCTCGTTCAAATGGTGATTCTTCTTTGGTAAGAAGTCTGTTACCAGCAAGGTAATCTTGCCCATCTTTGAATTTTTTACAAATATCATAAGCAAAGTCAAAAAGTTTTCTTTTGTTCTCTGGAGCTTTCTCTAACTTTTGTTTGATGCCGAGGTATAAATTTTCCCAGAGTCTTGGAGCAGAAGCCATAAAACTAGGTTTGATTTTTTGAAAGTCATCTCTTAAGTCGCGAATGTTTGTATACGCGATGGAGGCTCCTTCTGCAATGATGGCGTAATCAATTGCACGTTCAAATATATGCCAAACGGGAAGGATTGATAAAGTTCTGTCGGAACTTTTTAATCCCACACGAGGTGGAACCTTTACCACGTTGTATACCATGTTTTGGTGGGATAACATCACACCTTTGGGCATTCCTGTTGTCCCTGAAGTATAGATGATGGTAAATAGGTCGTCTGGTTTTACTTGTTTGGATCTTAGTTCTAGAGAAGGTAGATTTTTACGAAGTGATTCTCCATCGGCAATCAGTGTATCCATAGGAATCGAAAGTGAATCCTTCGATTTGTATCCAGGATCCAAAATGATTACTTTTTCTACTTTTGTATTGGATAGAATTGGTTTCAGTGAATCATAGAGTTTTTCATGTTCCACAAAACAATATTTACTTTCTGAGTGAGTGAGGATGTATTCAATTTCTTGTGGAGTGGAATCGGAACCTCTTGGAACATTGACTGCACCATTTAACAGAGTAGCGATGTCGGCAATGGCCCACTCGGTTCTGTTATCGGCCATAAGACCCACTCTGTCTCCTGGTTGTAATCCCATTTGTAAAAGAGAAAGGGCAAGGTTTTCTGCATTATGAAAGATATCTGAAAAAGTACGACCCTTAAAGTTTTTTCCTGCATCCTTTCCAAAGAACATTTCTTTGGAACCATAAGCTCTATTGGCATAATAAAAAACATCATTCAGCGTCGTAAAATTTTTCATTGATCGTTTTAGTCTCCGTTGGAGCAGACTATCACTCTTTTTTCTGTTTATTCAAGTAATATTTTCTTTTCAGCGATTTCCCATTAGGAGAAAGAAAGAATGATTCAAAAATGGGATCGGATACCATTTTTTCTATCAAATCTAAATCAATCAGTAAGGCTTGGTTGATCCAAAGGTTTCCTTCTTGTTCCCTATTTGTGGCAAAAGAAGCTCTTCCTAATTTATAATAAACTACAGGTAAAAACTCTTTTTCTCCTCCCAGAATTTGGGCCCTTTTTAAATTTGTATAAGCATCTTCATAACGCCCAAGACTGAGCTCACATGAACCCCGATAATAAAAGAGGAAAAACCGTGGATAAGCTGTGAGCCTACGACTATTTAGTTTTTCTAAACTAACCAAACAGGCATTAGGATCTTTATCCATAAATTGAGAATAGGCTAAATTTAACGAAATTTCAGGACTGATTTCCCCGTGGGTTTTGCGGTAAATTTCTGCAGTTTTTAAGTAACTATCTCTCGCAGATCGATAATCTCCTAAAACATATAAATAATAATAGGATCTGTAAATTAGAACGTCGAGGGAATCCGATTCGCAAACTCGGTAAGAAAAAAATTCATCCAAGGTTTTGGTAAAGGCGGGAAAGTCCCTTTCGTTATACTCAATGTTGGCAATTTTTTTTAGAAGGGAACAGGTTCTTGCTGTACCGATGGAAACTTCCTTTTTATATTCTGACAATGATTTTCGATAAAATTTTAGGGCTTCTGGAAACTTTTGGTTGGATTCTAAGAGAATGGCTTCTCGTTCCTCTTTTTCTCCCACTCCTTCACAATATGATTCCTTTTCATTCTCATAATGACAAATACGTTCTCTAAATCCGTTTTCATTGGAATCATATTCAATCCGAACGAGTTGGCAGTTTTTATAATACCACCATTCATCCATAGCACCAAAATCATTTTTATCTTTTGTAATTTCTTTGGGACAACCTGCAGAAGAATAATATGTGAAACTATTCTTTTTTCCGTTTTTAGTTTCGTCTTCTTCGGTTAAAAACAAATGTCCTTTCGAATCATAATAATCCCAACGATAAGGAAAAAATTCGTTCTCATTTAAAAAGAAAGATAATTTTAATAAAGAATTACCTTCTTTCCAACCGGAAAAACAGGAAAAAGAAAGTTTCCCACTCAAAAAATTTTGAGATGGATCTCCATATAGATCGGTTAGGTGAGACCTAATGTCTTGTTTGAATCTGGGGTAAGGAAAGTTTGTGTGGTATTTGTCTAAGTATTTTTGACAAAACCAAAAGATTTCATGGTTGAGTGATTCTTTGTGGAGGACTCCTGGAATTTCGCCTCCAAATCGAAAACTAAACCTTTTCGGGCTATGGTCTGAGATATCGAATTTTTCCTTAGTGTTTTGGACAGCCTTCCAATAATCCTCTAAAAGATTGGCACTAAGTGGAAAACTGAGTAAAAATAGGGATGAACTAAAGAAAAATAAAAATCTCAAGACTTACTTTTTAGATACAAATCAAATAGAATGGGATTTTCGTAAGGGTTTCCAACCTTTCTAATGGAAAAAAGTTGTAATAGTGGAGGCCCGTTTTCTAAATAGAAGGCGCCATGTTCGTTGTTGTATCGTATAATCCCTGTATGTTGGGTGAGGTTTCCCCCTTTGGCCACTGTATGTTCTATGATATCTTCTTCAAATAGGTCTTTGTCGTATTTATCTTTTAGACCGGTAAAACTGTTCACAATAAAATTGTCTTCATTGGGGATAGGTTGCCCAAACTTAAGTAGTTTCCCATCAAGGGTTAAACTAAAACCTTTCTGAGAGAATTCTTTTTCTTGTTTGTCCCAAACTCGGAACCGAATTGTGAATGCCATAACTGAACCCAAATTAACGAAACCGAAGTCCTTTCCAAGGAAAATTCAAAAAAAAATCAGTGGTCAATGGGTGAATTAGGAGAATTCTATGCCCCATGAAGGTCATCTCTGTTTCCAATATTAAGGGAGGGAGTGGAAAATCCACTACAGCAGCCCACTTGGCATGCGCACTGGCACGGCGCGGAAAAACCCTCGTTGTGGATATGGACATGCAAGGAGATTTGACGGACTATTGTTTGCCCGATTTGGATCTCAGTTCTCTGGATGAGTCCAATGTGATGACAGTGCTCCTCGGGATGAAACGAATGACGGAGTGCATTCGAGAAACTAAACAATTTGATGTATTGCCTTCGACTTTAAGTTTGGCCAAACTGACCAAATACAATCCCGATTCGAGTAGCCTTTGTTTACAATTCAAACGTGCTTTGGATGAAGTTCGTAACACATATAAATTTGTGATTATCGATACACCTGGGTCGGCCAAACATGAACTCACTACTGCTATTTATAATTCGGAACTGATTTTAATCCCGGTGACTCCGAGTAAGTGGACCATCCGTGCCGTGAATTTACTTTTGGATGAAATCACACAAACGGAAACCATCTTTAGCCAAAAGAAAAAAACTGCCTTTGTTCCTTCTTGGTTTGGGCCCTCCAAAAAACATAGAGAACTTCTGGAAAAACTAAAACAAATCGAAGAGATTCCAACCCTCGGTGAAATTCCCAAATCAGAAACCATCAAATCCAAAACTGAAAAACAGGAACCTTTAAAAAAAGACAGTAATGCTTGGCATGCCTTTGACAGGTTAGCCGACGAATCGATTGCGCTTGTGGATCCCGAACACTCAATTTTTTCTTTAAAACCTTAACTGAGGTTTATTTCATTTTTTTCTTTCGATTGGTAGTTTGACTTTTTTTACGTTCTTTGGCAATGGTTTCTATATGTTTTGCAAATCCAGGATGGTGTTTTAAAATATCAGAGAATCTGTCCTTTCCTAAGGTATACACATCACAATAAGATCCTGCTTTGATGGTTGCAGTTCTTAGTGAATCGTCTATAAGGCTCATCTCTCCAAAAAAAGATCCAGAGTTGAGTGTGGCGAGTAAATCTCCCGTTTTTTCTTTGATCACTTCCACATGTCCTTTGGATAAAAAGTACATATTGTGCGGAACATCTCCTTCTTTAAAGATGATATCTCCCTTCATATAAAAAGCTGGTTTTAATTCTAAAACAACTTCTCTCTTTAATTCTTCAGGTGCATTTTTAAAAAAAGGAACTACGGAAATCAAATGGTTATGTAAAAACATGGAAACATCAATTTTGATTCCAGAGGGAAGGTTATCCCAAATCTCTGTTTCATCGATTCCATGTTTATTTTCCCAAAGATTGACATAGTAGGAACGTATGCGATTGGCAAGGTTAGGTGGTAGTTTTTTGTATTTGATAAAACTATCGATGGTATTGAGTTTTTCTTGGAAGGTAACTCGGGACACATCTAAATTAGAAAGTAAGGTAGCAATATTACCAATGACATATCCGTAAATACCCACACCTAAAATCATCACTCCCATCGTATAGATCGTTTGTTTGTTGGTCACAGGAGTGATATCCCCATAACCAATTGTAGTGAGTGTGGTCACTGACCAGTAGAGGGCTCGGATGTATCTTGTGGTCATATCTTTGTCAGGCAAAAATTCAGGGCCCAGTTGGATCCAACCGCAGGCCACCCAGTGGGCAAAAAGACTTGTCCAATAGACAAAAAAAATCAAACGAAAGGTCATGGGATTGATCACTTCCACAAGTTTGAACCGATCATCGGAATCAGCACCAATCGCTAAAAGACGGAGGGATTTGAAAAGTTCGAAAACTCTGACCGAACGTAATAATCTCAAAATTTTCAAACTATCTGTGATGCCAAAGTATTGGAAAAAAAATCCCCCAAAAAGATCAAAGGGAAAGGCTGATAAAAAATCGATGAGAAACCAAGTGCGAAGATAGGTTTTGGTAACAATCTTACGATTGTGGATGAGGAGGCGGTCTTTTAAAATCGCTGTATTAAAATTCAAAATTACATCGATTCCAAATACAATTTGGATGGCTCTCTCAAAATAATTCACCCCGGCCGTTAGTTTGTAGTGAAAGACCAACCGGATGGGAACTTCGATGGCAAAGTAAGTGATACAAATAAAAACAAATAGATCCCAGATTCGTTTGTAAGGAGAATTCGGATGGATCATAGTTTCAGTATCGACAAAGGTGCGTTTTATATTTGCCTTCTTTTTTCAGAAAAATAATCCTGAAAGGAAAAGAGGTAATTATGTTCGGTGGAGCAGGCGGAAACAAGTTTGATATGCTCAAACAGATGAAAAAGATGCGGTCGCAAGTAAAAACCATGGAAAAGGAACTTGCTGGTCTCAATTTTGTGGGAATTTCTAAAAACAAACTTCTCTCTGTAACTTTGGATGGAAAATTCCAAATGAAATCCATTCAGATCGAAGATGAATTGATTGATAAAAAGGATAAAAATCTTCTAGAGAAGTCGATCCAAGAAGCTTATACAAAAGCTCTTCAGGATGCACAAGCAGGTGCCGCAAAACAAATGCAGGCTATGGGTGGATTTCCAGGCCTCGGAATGTAACTTCAATCATTCCATTGAGCTAAAAATAAAAAAGCCTACATCACTGTAGGCTCTTACTTATAAAAAAAGGGACAAACTGTCCCTTTTTTTATGTCGTTCTCGTTTTAGGAAGCGGGAACGATTTCCACTTCCACACGTCGGTTGGATCCGTCTTTTGGATCTACACCTTTTAACGGAGTGGAAGATCCAAGACCTTGTACGGTTCCAATTCGTTTGCCTTCGACACCGTTTCCTGTGAGAGCATTTTTAGCAGTCACAGCGCGGTCTTGAGAAAGGCGTAGGTTTAGGTCTTCTGCCCCAGTTTTGTTGGCATGTCCTGAGATATTGATTTTAGTTTCTGGGTAAGCAGCAAGTGCTTCTGCCAATTTGTCAATATTCTCTTTTCCTTTTCCTTTTAGGTCAGCCTTTCCATCTTCGAAAGCAATTCCTCCGTCCATAGTCGCAGTGAGACCAACTGTTTCACCACCTCTTTCTGTTTTTTCGAGATTGATTCCTTGTTTTTTCATCTCTTCGGCCATGTTGTCATACATAGTATTGAGATAAAATCCTGTTCCAAGACCCGCCAAACAACCTGCGCCAAGTCCAACAATCTTACCTTTGTTTTGTGGTTTTTTCTTTTCCATTGCCAAAGATTCTTTGATTTGTCTTTGGAAATCGTTCTTTTTGTTTTTTGAATCTTTTTTTCTTTGTGTTTCATCATAAACCGCACCGAGTGCAAGACCCACACCGCATCCAATGGAAGTACTAAGAATTAGTCTTTTCGTATTGTCTGATAAACCACAGGAGATTGTGGATAGTAATGATAGGGAAAGAATTCCGGAGATGATTTGTTTCAAAGTGATTGTCCTCGCTTACACTCTCTAATAAGTATAAGGACAAAGTTTGAAGAAATCCTCCCTGTTTGCAAGGAGGATTTCCGTTTCTTTTCGATCGGATTAGTATCTGTCCGTGAGGAGTTTTACTACGGATTCCGGTCGGAGGTTCGCTTGTGCAAGCATTGCCACGCCTGATTTTGTTAGGATTTGGTTTTTGGAATACTCTACCATTTCCGTTGCCATATCAGCATCCCTTACTTGCGACTCAGAAGAAACAATGTTCACATAGTTGTTACTGAGTGATTTCAATGTTAAATCCAATCGGTTGTAATAGGCTCCAAGGTCAGATCTAAGTCGGTTGACCTTGGTGATCGCGTCATCCAATACTTGGAGTGAATCGGAAGCCTTGTTCGGAGTTGATAAGGTCAACTTGTTTCCGGCTTGTTTCAGTTTGAGGGAAGAACTTGTCATCGTGTTGATGTAAAGTTCTATTTTCTCTGAACCGTTTGCACCCACTTGTAAGGTCATTGGATTTTTGGAAGCACGAGAAAATCTTCCATCCAATGGTTTGATTTTGTTAAACTCGGCAGAAGTTCCGATTCGTTCCACTTCTTCGACAAGTTGGGATACTTCTAACTGGACAAGTTTTCTGTCTTCGTTCGAATAAATCCCGTTTGACGATTGAACGGAAAGTTCACGTAACCTCTGTAAGATAGAGTTTACTTGGTCTAAAGATCCTTCCGTGACTTGAAGGAACGACATACCATCCTGGGTATTTCGTTCTGCTTGGCCAAGGCCCCGGATTTGTGATCTTAATTTTTCGGACACAGCAAATCCCAAGGAATCATCCCCTGGTCTATTGATTCGCATACCCGTTGCTAGGTGCTCCATGGATTTGTCCATGTCACGCCCCGTGTTTGTGAGCGCTCGTTTCGCAACTAGCGCGCTGATGTTGTGATTGATAATCATTGTCACACCCTCCTGTGTGTCCATGACCCGCCTGTTTCCCTACATGCGGAGAAAAGTAAAAACCACTGCCCAGAGTATCCGTACCCATCGGGAAGAGAAGGGGTTGCCTGCCCTTGGTTCTTCCGTGAATTTTGCCTTTCCAGAATATTCTATACCAAAAAACTTATGTCTGTAAAGAAATTTTAGCGAGCAGGAGCAGGAAATTGAAAATCTACACCAAATTTGGCGATGGTGGCCAGACCTACCTTGCTTCCGGAATCAAGGTTTCTAAAACAGATCCAAGGGTAGATCTCTATGGAAGTTGCGACGAATTGAATAGCACCATTGGCCTTGCGCTTTCCTTTACCAAAGATTTAAGTTTGGAACCTGCTTTCCTAAATTATTTGAAAAGTATTCAATGTTTTCTTTTTGAGATTGGATCCGAACTGGCGGGTTATGTGCCAAGGGATTCTAAAGAGGGAACAGTGGTTCACACATCCGATGTGGAAAGTTTAGAAAAAGAAATCGATCGATTGATGGAAGTTCTACCAGAAATTAAATTTTTTATTCTACCGGGAGGATCTTCCATGGCTAGTGCCCTTCATATCGGCAGAACCATTTGTAGACGACTCGAACGAGACTTACTCGTATACATTGAATCAGGTGGGGAAATCCATTCCGATTTAAGAATTTATCTGAATCGACTTTCTGACTATTTATTTGCGGCTGCACGTTTTGCGAATTTTTCTATCGGACAAGAGGAAACCATTTGGAAAAGCCGAACCAAATAGCCCAAATAGAATCTCACATTCATCCCAAGGGAATCACTCCACTTTTTCTCACAGAAATGTGGGAAAGACTCAGTTATTATGGAATGAGAGCTCTCCTTGTTTTGTATTTAGTAAAGTCACTTGGATTTTCTGATGCCGATGCAGGGGCAGTATATGCATTTTATACTAGTTTTGTTTATCTAACACCTGTTCTTGGGGGGTATTTAACAGACAGGTTTCTTAGTTATCAGTTTTCTATTTATTTAGGTAGTTTTTTAATGTTATGTGGCCATATCTCTTTGGCATTTTCTGATTTGTCCTTTTTTTATTTGGGTCTTGTTTTGTTAGCCTTAGGGAACGGATTTTTTAAACCCAATATGTCTACCATCTTTGGACGGTTATATGATGGAAAACCAGGCCTACGAGACAGTGGATTTACTATTTTTTATATGGGAATCAATTTGGGTGGTCTCATTGGTCCTATCATTTGTGGAAGTTTAGGCGAACGTGTGGATTGGCATTTGGGTTTTTTATCTGCCGGTGTGGGAATGGCCATTGGAATGGTAGTTTTTTATTTCGGAAGCAAAAGATTGCCTGCTTCCATTTGGCAAAAACAAAAAGATCCATTAACAGCTGCCAATGTAACGGTGTCTCCTGATCAGAATACAAAACCTAAAATTCTACTGATTGTCCTTCTATCTTTTTTTAGTATTTTCTTTTGGATGGCCTTTGAGCAGATGGGATCGTCGCTGAATCTGTTTGCTTTAAGGAATACGGATCGGTTTCTTTTTGGATTTGAAGTTCCTGCCTCTGTTTTACAATCCATCAATCCCTTGTTTATCTTAATTTTTGGCCCTCTGATTTCTATCCTTTGGTCTTCCCTTGCCAGAAGGAATCAAAACCCAAATCCAGTAATGAAATTTGTATTAAGCCTTATTTTACTTGGGATTGGATTTTTGGTGATGGTTGTTGCAGCCAAATATGCAGAAACAGGAATTGCTGTTTCGATTCTCTTTCTTGTATTCGTTTATTTTTGGAATACCTTAAGTGAACTTTGCCTTTCTCCTGTCGGACTTTCCTTTGTTAGTTTTATGGCACCGGCAAAATATGCATCCGTTCTTATGGGAATTTGGTTTTTATCCAATGCCTTTGGTCATTACGCTGCAGGGATTTTGTCTGGATACCAAAACCAGTGGGGCAGTATGGCAAACTTCTATGGATTTTTTGTTATCTGTTCTTTTTCGGGTGCGTTTCTTTTGTATGGAATTTATTTCCTAAAAAAGAAATCCATCCTCCTTTTGTTGAATGGAAAAGAAATTTCAAATGAACGGTCTACGAATTAAGGAAACAGGTGAATCTGAAAAATACAAAAGAATTTGTTTTAGATACTTTTAAACTTGAAACTCTTTGTTTCAGAATCTTTTTAACCCTTCGTTTCTAAAACTAGTGTTTCTATTTCTTCAAATTTTTCTTCGCCGGCAAGACCAATCACTTGTTCGGCAAGAAGTTTTGCTTTCCAAGTGGATATCTCTTGAACCTTTTCACCTACTTCACGCATGAGTGGTAAGGCAGAACTCAAATCCCGAAACCCGAGACCAATGAGAACGGCTGTGAACATAGGATCACTTCCAATTTCTCCACAAATACTAATGGGTTTTTTCTGGGAATTGGCCACATCTGCAATGTTTTTAAGAAGTAAGAGAAACACAACCTGCCATGGGTTGTATAAATCTCCCACCAAATGGTTGTTACGCTCGACTGCGAGTAGGTATTGTAAGAGGTCATTGGTTCCCACACTATAAAAATCCACATGATTTCCAAGGAAAGGTAGGTTTAAGGCACAGGCCGGGGTTTCGACCATAATTCCGATGGGAATTTTTTTGGTGATCACAAGCCCTGCTGCTTTTAGTTCCTCTAAACTTTCTGTTACGAGTGTTTTGGTCTGTAAAATTTCAGAGAGAGTTGTGATCATAGGAAGCATGATCCGCATAGTACCAAATTCACTGGCACGAAGGAGGGCTCTCAGTTGTTCTTTAAAAAAATGTGGATGGCGTAAAAGATACCTGATTCCCCGATTTCCAAGAAATGGATTGGCTTCTTCATATCCATTTTCCATTTTATCGGCCCCGATATCCCAAACACGAAATGTCACAGGTCGACCTACCATTTTGAGTAAAATTCGTTTATAAACAGCAAACTGTTCTTCTTCCGTGGGTTTGAATTCTACGTATCGTATGAATAAAATTTCGGTTCTGACAAGTCCAATCCCATCCGCTCCTTGTTCAAAAGCCAGATCCACTTCGTCTTCGGAATCAATATTGGCACGGAGAGAAAACTTTTTTCCATCTTTGGTTTTGATTTCTTTCGGACCATCACTGATTTCACGAACCGGTTGTGTTTTGTGAATTTCACTTCGGATCCCAGAAAGTTTGATTTCATCAATTCCAGGGGAACGGTTTAAGATCCCTTTTGTGGCATCGAGTAAAATATAATCGTCGTCTTCTACATGTGAGGTGATGTTTTTTAAACCCACAATGGTAGGGATTCCATAGTTTCTAGCAATGATGGCAGTGTGGCCGGTTTTTCCACCGAAGTCAGTGGCAATTCCCCGAAGGCGGCATTTGCCCAGTTGGATCATTTCGGAGGGAGTGATTTCTTTTGCGACGAGGATGACATCTTCTGGAATTTTAGTTTGGTCGGACAATTTGTCGGGATAAAGATTGGATTCTATCCTTTTTCCAATATCTAAAATATGGTCGGCACGTTCCCTAAAGAATTCGTCGGGGATGGATTGGAATTCATCGTATAAAGAACTAACAGCTGTTTCTAGGGCAAGACCCGCCGATTCGTTGTTTTGTGCAATCCGTTCAAAAACACGAGCACGGAAAAGGGGATCATTTAAAAATACAATTTGTGATTCTAAAATTTCAGATAGTTCAATGTTTGCTTTGGATTTTTGGACTAAATCGCTTAGGTCTTCTTCGGTTTTGAGTAGACCTTTTTTCAGTAGGTCTACTTCCTCTTTGATTTCATCTGGGGATAAGTCTGTACGGTCTTCCCGTTTCCTCTTGGTTTGTTTCCACCGGAAAACTTTGCCGTAGACTGTGCCTGGATAGGCTGAAATGCCTTTGAATGTGGTTTTTTCTTCCATCCGTCCCCTTGGCAAAAATACTTTTGGAAAGGGACTGTTTGGAAAGTAAAAAAAGCCGGATTCTAGCGAACGGCTTGTTTTTTAGAGAAAAGTGGAACTCGTTTGCTTTTGAACTGGGTGAGTTCGTTTCCTGTAACCTGGCTCATAATGCATTTCGCCAGTGAAATGTCTAGGGCATGACCCGCCTTGGATGCGATCAAGTGGCCACGGAAGGGTCGACCCATCACAGCCAAATCCCCGATGAGATCCAGAATTTTGTGGCGGACACATTCATTGTCATAACGTAAGGTTTCGTTCAAATACCCATCATCTGTCAAAACTACCGCATTGTCGAGGGATCCACCCATAGCAAGGCCTCTCGCTTGGAGGGCTTCCACATCTTTCAAAAACCCAAAGGTTCGGGCAGGAAGGATGTCTGTCCCTAAAATGGATTCGTCAAGGGTTGTGGTGTAAGATTGTCCTCTGAGGAGGGGGTGGTTGAAATCGATGCTGTAAGTGACTTTGAGTTCGTCGGAAGGTAACATGACGAGGTATTTGTCCCCGTCCACAACCCAAATTGGGTTGGAAATGGTAATGGGTTCGATGGTTTCATCTAAAACCCGAATTCCTGCAGAGCGGATCCCTTCCCAAAACGGCAGGGAGGAACCATCCATAATTGGAACTTCTACGGAATCAATTTCAAAAATACAATCAGTAATGCCTAGGGTATGGACAGCGGCGAGAAGGTGCTCGATGGTTTGCACTCGGTTGGAACTTCCATCTCCAATGGTAGTGGCGTTACTTGTGTCGACTACATGGTCGAGGGAGATGGGAATCCGGATTTTTTGGGTGCCTTTGTAGAGATAAAAGATAAGACCTGTATTTGCTTCCGCAGGATGGAGCCGTAAAGTCACCATTTTCCCGGAATGGACCCCAATTCCACGCAGTGTGATGGAGTTTTGGATCGTTTTTCTGTGTATCGCCGTTACCATAATCAGTTCCTACTTACAAATTTGTAGAAAAGGGGGTAGGGACAATTCCAAAACCGGAAGCCCAAGTCAAAAAAATGTCTCCTTTTTACAACAGTGTGGTGGGAATGTGACGGCCCCAATTTGTGCACCAAACCAAAGATTTTTACTACAAATTAGGTCGTATTTTACGTGTTAGTGCTTAAAAAGCACTAAGTGCGGAACGAATGAAACTGGTAACAGGTGCTTGTTCTCTGGTATCTTCCAAACCTTCCCTCAGTTCTTTCAGAACCACTTGGGCATCGCCGAGGGTTGTGTTTACCGACTTGTGGACATCACTTTCGTTGATCAGTTTTCCAAGAGTCCCTTGGCCTTCATTGATCTTTCCGGTAATGTTTGCGATATTTTGGACAGTTTTACGGATATCAGAGCGGTTTTCTGCGATGAGTTCGGAAAGAGAAACCAGTGGGTCTTGGGTCACTTTTCCTTGGATCGGCATCAGTTTTCCGGAACGAGGAGAGATCTCCACCTTGGTAAGAGCTGGTTCCGTCATTAGGTATTCTTTGGTTTTGGGATCCACAGGAAACTTGGAACCTGGATCTAGAGATACCACACGTCCTGAAAGTAAACTTTCGTTTTTGATATTGATTTCGTAATTGGAGAAAAGTTGTACCTTTCCCTTGAGTAATAAGGTGAGTTCCACCTTGGTTCCAATCCCTGATTCGCCATCGGGAAGAAGGTTTCCATATTCATCGATTTGCACCAAACGAATTTTGGAAACATATCCAAAGGGCACACCATGGATTGTGACCTTGTTCCCGATTTTGATCCCTTCTGCATCTGGAAAATAGACGGGGAGTTGGTAACCCGATTTTTGAAAAGGGCCACCTTCTGTGACAATAGTAAAATAACCCACAGCCACCAGTGAAAAGATAAAAAGAAGACCGACGATGAGAGCACGACCTATAGTAGGCATTCCCTAAAGTTCTCCTGGACTAAGAAGCAAAGTCAATTGGATTTTCCTTTTTTTAATTCAGAATGATCCAGAATCATTGGACCGACTGTGTTTCCGTGAATGAACTGTTGGATGACCGGGTTCGGTGATTTTTGAATTTCTTCAGAGGTTCCGCAAAACAGGACTTTGCCTTCATAGAGAAAACTAATCCGATCCGCAATCCTGTAGGCGGAACTCATATCATGTGTGACCACAACAGAGGTAAGTCCAAGTTCCTTTTGCAAACGAATCACCAGATCATTGATGACATTGGACATAACGGGATCAAGACCCGATGTGGGCTCATCGTATAACACGATTTTAGGTTGAGAAGTGAGGGCACGAGCAAGACCCACACGTTTTTTCATCCCGCCTGAGATATTACTGGGTAACGTGTCTTTGGCGGGAACTAGGTCTAGCCATTTTAATTTTTCCATCACAATCCGATCCAGTTCGGCTCCATTCGCAATTTTATGTTCTCGTAAGGGGAGTGCCACATTTTCATACACGGTGAGCCAGTTGATGAGAGCCCCTGATTGGAAAAGGACTCCCAGTTTGGATCTTAGTTCTTCTCTTTTTTTTTCACCTGCAGTGACAATGGATTCTCCAAAAATCTGACAATCTCCTTCATCGGGATCGAGAAGCCCTGTGATATGTTTGAGACTGACCGATTTTCCTGTACCAGAAGGGCCAAGGATGACCATCGTCTCTCCTTGTTTGACGGTAAGATTCATCCCTTGTAAGATCTTTCGTTTGCCGAAAGTTTTATGGACGTTTTTCATTTCAATAGCAAAGGTTTCCATAATTTCCTTCATTTATAAAATAAGGCTGTCAGCACATAACCAGAAAAAATGACCATAAGAAAGGAAGTGACTACGGCTTGTCTTGTGGTCTGACCCACACCGATGGCACCACCTTCGGTTCGGAGTCCCTGGCTACAAGAAATGGTAGAGATGGCAATTCCAAAGACATATCCTTTTAAGAGCCCCACATATAAATCCTTTAGACCTGGAACAGAAGAAATACGATAATAGACATCTTGGAAGTAACTGATCATATCAATTCCCAATTGAAAATGCCCTACAATCCCGCCACCTAAGATTCCTAAGGCGGCAGAATACACACAAAGTACAGGAACCATAAGAGAAAATCCCACAATCCTTGGCATCACAAGATACCGGATTGGATTTATCGACATCACTTCTAATGCATCAATTTCTTCGGAAACTTTCATGGTTCCAATTTCAGCGGCCATCGCAGAACCTACAGAAGCTGCCAAGATCAGAGATGTCATAAAGGGAGACATTTCACGAGTGAGGGTGATGGTGAGTAAAAGTCCAATTTGACCCTCAGCTCCAAAGTCCCTGAGCCCAAGGCCTGTGTTCAGTCCAAGGATCATTCCTGTAAAAATTGAAACGATAGAAACTACAAATAGAGACCCAACACCAGCAATGAACATTTGTTCCAGAATTTCTCTGCGTTTGAAATAGAGATGGTGAGACTGGCCGATGGAACGGAAAAGAAGTAATACAGTGTAACCTATGGCATAGAGTAAAGGTTCCAAGGTTTTGGAATAAATGCGTTTCATATTTCCCACCAAAGGAGTTTGAATTTGTTTTTTGTATCTCGAGTATCAATGCCAAGAAGCCCATAAGCAAAGTCATAACGAAAACCAGTGGGTGATTTTGAATATTCCGCTAAAATGGGAATATGGATATGTGTTTCATCCTCTGTCCACCGGTGTGAGTATAACCTTGTGATTAAGTGCAAACGTTTCTCTCCATTGGATGACCTTTTGTATTCAATGATAGAAAAAATTGGTTCCCAAACATCTTCCATCACTTCAAAACGAACGGGAATGATGGCAAGGGTATTCCAACCAAAATTCCCATCGGGATCTTTGTGGTAACGAAATAAGGGCCAAAGTTTCCAGTAATAATCTTCTCTACCAGTTTGGACATATTCACTTTTCATATGGGAATAAAAAGGTAATAAAAAATGAGAGGTGGCTTTTAAGTGTGAGGTATTTTGCGACAAACGGATGTAAAATGGAGTGACAAACTCAGCTTCTTTATTCGCGAAATAGGAATGTCCGTAAAAAGGAAAAAATACCAGTTTCTCCGTATCTTTTTTTTCAGAGGTAGTGTATTGGAAAAAGATAAATAGAGCAGTGTAGTTGGTTTGCCCTGTTTTTTTATCATACCCGTAAGAGAATAAAGAATTTAAAATCGGAAACCAAAAATAGGCCCTACTTTTCATGTTCCCATTTTTTGAATCCTTACTATTATAAAAGGGGAAAAAAATGGAATAGGAGGTTGGCTCTTTTTTATCTAATCTTTCTTCTCCCCATTGGAAAAAAGGCCAAAGTAAGGATTGGCGTTTGTACTTTCCTTCATGTTCTTTTTTGGAATAGAGTGGGAAGATTCGAAAATCACTCCTTGTTTCAGAGCCTCCCCACATCACCAAGGGCCAAACGATGGATTTGGCTTCATAGGTTTTGTACTTCCATTCGGAATATATAGGAAATAGAACATAACCTAATTCTTGGTAAGAAAGTTTGTTTCTGATTTTTCCATAGATAGGAAAAACACTGAAATAGTTTTCTCTTTGTGATTCTCCCTTACCCCAAATCAAAAGAGGAGTGAAAAGAATGTCTTCGTCTTCGTCACCTTCTTCATGTTTGAATCCTGTCCCACTAAAGAAAAACAAGGAGGACCAAGTATACCAGTAATTGGTTTCTTCTTTATAATAAAAAGGTGAGAGATAACTTTTAAAACGAAAGGCATAGGTTTTATCCTGGAAACCAATGTAAAAGGGGCGAAAGGCTAAATAACTTTGGCGTCCTCTTTTTTCCGATTCATATAAAAACCAAAATTGATGGTAATCAGATTTGATATCTTCTGTAAAAGAATTGGGTAGTTTGGCTAAAACTCCGGAACTGAGAAAGAAGAGACAAAAAACAATTCCGAATTGAATTTTAAAGCGGGAATCCACGTAATTTCAATATCTTCAAGTTTCAAGAAAAGGAATCAAGTGATTTCATGATCCAAACCAAAATAGCACTGCTTTTCGGGGGTATCTCCGGGGAACATATCATCTCCATTCGTTCTTCTCATTTCATTTTCAATACAATAGACCGGGACAAATACCAAGTTTGTCCGGTTTATATTGACCAAACAGGAAAATTTTGGATCGCCGATAGAAAAGATCCTGTATACCCCGATCCCACCGGAAAAACGGAAACTGATTTTTTAACTGAATTTTCTACTACAAACCAAATCACAAAGTTCACATCTGGTGCGGGATTATTAGAACATGGATTTTCGGCCGCCTTTCTAGGATTACACGGTGGGCCTGGTGAAGACGGAAGGATCCAAGGATTTTTAGATACATTAGGAATTCCTCATACAGGATCTGGTGTTTTGGCCTCTGCTCTTGCTATGGACAAATATAGAGCCAATCTTTTGTTCCAAACCATGGGAATTCCCGTGGCTCCCTTTGTGGATTTGGAGAAAGGAAAATCGGATGCTAGGAAAATTGTTTTAAACTTACCATTCGAATTTCCAGTCTTCATCAAACCAACGCTTGGTGGCTCCAGTGTCAATACAGGAATGGCAAAAACGCCCGAAGAAGCAATGGTTCTTGTGGATAAAATTTTCGTTTCAGAAGATAGAGTCCTCATCCAAAAACTGATTTCGGGAACGGAAGTCTCCATTGGAGTTCTTGAAAAAAAAGAAGGGGAAAAACGAATTCCATTTGCTCTCGTTCCCACTGAGATTCGTCCCAAATCAGAGTTTTTTGATTTTGAAGCCAAATATACCAAAGGTGGAAGTGAAGAAATTACCCCAGCACCAGTGGGTGAATCGATTACTAAAAAACTCCAAGAGTATACATTGTTATGCCATGATGTACTTGGTTGCAAAGGTTACTCGCGAACCGATTTTATCATCAGCGATGGAGTGCCTTATGTTTTGGAAACCAATACACTTCCAGGAATGACCGGAACAAGCCTCATTCCCCAACAAGCAAAAGCTCTGGGGATTGAAATGAAGGAAGTTTTTACTTGGCTTCTATCGATTGCACTTTCTTAGGAAAAAAGTACATTCCCACGAGTATAGCGATAAGGCTTGCTATGGTTCCATAAAAATGGCTAGTCATATCATCACCGTAAACTTCTAAAATAAGCCAGGTGGTAATTCCCACAAATAAAGAGAAAAGGGCAGATCTTTCATCTGCCTTTTGGCTGAGTAAACCAAAAACCATGGGGATGAAAAGCGTAACAAGGGAGATCCCACCAGAATCTTCTACGAGAGCATAAATAGAAGGTTTCCCCACTGCTAGTAAAAAGGATATCCCTGCAATGATGAGAACGGATGTTCTTGACAATAGCAGTAATTTTTTATCGTTCATGTCTTTGAATGCGTATTTTAAAATGTTCTCAGACAATATAGAGGAAGGTGCAAGGATGGCACCCGATGCCGTGGATAGAATGGCAGAGATGAGCGCTGAAAAAAATAAAACTTGGATCCAAGGACTTGAAAACTTGGAAATCATTGTGGGAATGAGAAGTTGTCCTGTTTCCGAATTTAAGTCAAAATCTGGAATTAAACTTTTTGCATGGAGACCTAAAAACAAAGGGATGAGGGCAAAGAGTAAATACAAAACAGAAGAAAGGTAAGAGGCCCTGATTGCTACTTTTTCTGATTTGGCAGACATCACTCTTTGGAATATATCTTGTTGGGGTAATGATCCAAAACCAACAACCATCCAAGCTGATAAGTATAAGGTCCAAGCATGGTAATTGGATTCGGGAAAAAAATTAAAAAATCCGTCTGGTTTTTCCTGGATGCTTGACCAAATGGACTTAACACCATTTAACTCATAGATAACAAAAACAAGGCCAATGATGATGGAGATGGATTGGAAAAAATCGGTCATGGAAACAGACCACATCCCACCGAGGTAAGTATAAAAAACAACAAGACAAGCTCCAATCACAATCGCTGTGAATTGATTGATGCCAAATAGAATCTGTACCATAATTCCGAGTGCCACAAACTGGGCAGCAACCCAACCAAAATAGGAAAAGATCAAACAGATCCCTGCGATAAACTCCATCTTTTTCCCATAGCGGTTTCGATAGAAGTCACCGAAGGTAAGGATTTGCATTCGGTAGAGATACTTTGCAAAAACTAGTCCGAGTAAAAATAAACAAAGAGCACCACCAAACGGGTCTTGGATGACGGCTAAAAATCCTCCTTTGGCAAATTCCACGGAGGAACCAAGAATGGTTTCACTTCCAAACCAAGTGGCAAATAATGCAGCCGTGGAGATAGGGAGAGGTAAACTTCTACCTGCTAAGATAAAGTCTTTTGAGTTTTTGACTCTTTTTGCCGCATACACTCCAATGGCAATTGTGATGAGAAGGTAACCAACGATGAAAGCCGCTTGGAAATTCATTCTCTAAAATAAATCTTCTTCCACTGGTTTAGAAGGAGTTTCATCTTTCTTTTTTTTGACAGTTGTTTTTACAATTTCACCGCTCGGAGCTTTGGATAAAAATTCAATTTTTGCTTCCGCATCCACAAGTCTTTCGGAACAAATTTTTTTGAGTTCCATGCCTCTTTCATAGGCTTTGATGGAATCTTCTAAAGAAAGAGTTCCTCTTTCTAATTTTTCAGCAATGTCTTCTAGTTCTCGAAGTGCTTCTTCAAAACTTGTTGATTTTTTCTCTACCATGCGAATACCTATATTTTTTCTTTTACTTCAACCAGAAGTTTTCCATCAGAAAGGAAAACCTCTAAACTTTCATTTTTTTTGATTTTATGAATGGATGATATCACCTGTTTGTCCTTGTTTCGAACCACTGAATAACCACGTTGTAAAGTTCCCAGTGGAGAAAAATGGACTAATCTCTGTTCTGCGAGCGTAAATTTGTTTTGAATTCTTTCCAGGTAAGATTTCCAATTATGACTCAGTGTATCAAATTTTTGAAATTCGCTTTGTTTGCGAACCAAATAGTTTTTTCCAAGAAGGGAAATCTTCGTCACGAGTTCTTCTAAGGCCCCAGTCCTTGTTTCCAAAAGTGTTTTCGGATTTTGGAATACCGGTCGTCCCGTAATCCCGACCCATTTTTCTTTACCCAAACGAACCACAGCCTTTAGTGCCGATTTAATCCTGTCTTCCATTTCATCCAAACGAATGAGTGTGTCGGAAACATTAGGAACGGCGAGTTTTGCTGCAGCCGTCGGTGTGGGAGTTGTGGCATCGGCAGCAAGGTCAGTGAGCACTCGATCGATTTCGTGGCCTACTGCAGAGATGATAGGGATTTTGGAATTGTAATAAGCCATCACCACTGCCTCTTGGTTGAAGGCCATAAGATCTTCAAATGAACCACCACCACGTCCTGCAATGATCACATCCACTTCCCATTTGGGATCATTGATTTCTTTTATGGCTTCGATGATTGAAACTTCTGCTCCGTCTCCTTGCACAAGGCAAGGTGAAACTAAAATTTGTATGGAAGGATTGAGGTCAGTGGCAATTCGAATGATGTCTTCGACGGCCGCTCCTTTTGGTGAGGTAACAATGCCTAGGCGTTTCGGAAATTTTGGAAGAGGGCGTTTGTGGTTCACATCAAAAATTCCCTTTTCGTGAAGGGCTTTTTTTAGTTTTTCAATTTTTAAAAGGATATCTCCTTCTCCGATTTCTTCTACCTTCTGTACCGTAATGCTATAATAACCACCTGGTTCATAAACAGAGACAGAACCATAAACCAAAATCTCCATTCCATTCCGAAGGGGTGTGCCGCGATAGTTTTTGGCTTGAAAAGAAAAAAAAGCACATTTAATCACACTTGTCTGGTCTTTCAAAGAGAAATACATATGCCCTGAACTATTGGTTTGGGAATGGTTGGAGATCTCTCCCCGAATCCAAATGTTTTTAAATTCAGGAGAGTCCTGGAGTTTGGATTTGATGAGGCGATTTACCTCACTAACACTGAGAGATGAATCTACTGTTTCCATTTAGATATTTTGAAAACGAGTTTCTCTAAAAATTTTCCAAAAGTCCCAAAGGATGATGACAAGAGTTAAGGCCATAGGACCAATGATGATCCCTGCAACACCAAACTCCTGTAATCCGCCAATTAGAGAGAGAAAAATAAGAAAGGGATGTGTTTTTAGTTTTTTATCTAAAATTTTGGGTTTCACAAAGTTTTCTAAAATAAGATAACTTGCGCCGCCTGCGATCATAAAAAGAACACTGCCTGTCCAGTTTTCTTGTACGAGACCAATGTAGAGTCCAATCGGCAACCAAACCACGGAGGTTCCCACAACAGGAATGAGAGAAAAAATTGTGGCGATACTCGAAAGTAAGAACTTATTCGAAACAGAGGTAAAAAGTAACAGAACATAGATGAGGGCACCTTGTAATAAGGAGATAAAAAGATTTCCCATCATTACCGTTCGAATGGCTTCCTCAATTCGCCTTCCTAGTCTTTCCTCAATTTCTGTGGGAAAAGGTAGTAAAACAAAAAGTGCATGTTCCATTCGGCTTCCTTCTTTGTATAAAAAGAAAAGCAAAATGAAGGTAAAAAATGCATTAAAAATAATGGCACCTGGAACTTCAAAAGAACCGAGTAAAAAACCAGAAGAGTTTTTGAGTAAACTATAAATGGAATCTAAATTGAGAACATCCATATGTTGGCCCACATATTCGCGGTACATCAAAGGAAGTTTGATCCAAAAAAATTCATTTTCAGTAAAGAAGTCTGTGAGCATCGGACTGTTTAATAATAAGGAAACAATCGACTCCTCTGTGAGTTGGTTCCTAATATAACTGACTAAGTTTAAAGATTCTCTGATTAAAGTAGATAGAATTAAATAAGAGGGAATAAAAACTCCCGCGAGCATCAGGATCACCATGATATATGGTGAGAGTCCATGGAATTTGACACCCAAAACATTCTTTAGTTTTTTATGAATTTTCCTTGTTGTGAGATAAAAGAGCAACGCAAGAAAACTTGCCCAAAGGAATGGTTTGAAAACAAAAAATAAAGTAAGACAAGTGCCTATAAAAATCGCCCCAAGAAGTAGGTAGACGATTGTTTCGTTTTTATTTTTAATCCAACTCATAATTAATAACTAGAATGTTTTCTAAAATAAAAGCGAATGTAATTGGAATTGCCTCCTGTTTCTGAGACAATGATCGATAAAGATTTTTTGATAAAACCTTCGAGTAGATAAGAAACCTCTCCATTTTTTTCCGTTTTTTCTATGAGTTTCCAATCCCCTTGTGCGGCTCTTGTTTCGATTCTCTTTTGAATCGCTTGAAAACTTTCTTCTGATTCTAAAAGGAGAGAGGCTTCCTTGGTATGGATATGACTTGTTTTGAATTCGCTAGACTGAAGAAGGTTTACTTTATCAGGAAAAAATGACTGAGGGAATGCTGGCGGTGCACTGGTTGGGTATTTAGTAACCACAATATTGTCAAAGCGATAGATTTCGGTTTGGTGGATTGGTTGGCATCCCCAGAGAATCAGAAGAAAAATAGGCAAAAATCGAAGCATTACGGAAAGCAAACGGTGGAGTATCGATTCCTTCCATTCATTTTTTTAAATCTTTGTTGCCAACTGGTTTGTAGGCATTTCCTTTTCTCCTGTGCTCGATTTCCTACAGTTTGATGCTTTTTTGGCTCGGATCTTAGAGTTGCCACCGCTTGTTCTTTGGATTTTCTTTTGTTTCTCTAATTTTTTGGAGAATGTTTTTCCACCTTGGCCTGGAGATACGGTGACTGTATTTTCTGGTTTTTTATCCTCTAGTCCAGGTTCACCCCTATCTTTCATTTCTATTGTGTTCGCTACCTACTTGGGAAACTTACTCGGAGCTCTTGCGATGTATTTTTTTGGGGAAAGGTTCCTTCAGTTTCTAAAACGATCACGGTTCCCTTTTTTATCTTCCGTTTACCAAGAAGAAAACTTACACAAAACTCTAGATTGGTTTCGCAGGCATGAATTTGTAGTGGTATTGTTGTCCCGGTTTTCGGCAGGGATTCGGTTCTTTGTCTCCATCGTTGCCGGGATGTCCAAAATGAACGTTATTAAATTTATCATTTTGTATACGGTTGCTATTTCTCTTTGGTGTGGCCTCCTGCTTTTTGGTGGTTCCTTACTTGGCTCCAATTGGAACCAAATCATTGTTATGTTATCATATTATAACCAAACGATTGGAATCGTTCTCATTTGTTTATTTTTGTACTTTCTATACCAAATTTGGAAGAAAAGAAATACAAAGTTGACATGATTTCCTTATATGTTAGGGTTTTCTCGCATGAACTCTTGGGGAAATATAGCGTTTGATTTTTATACATTCGGTTCGCTCGTTGGTGTCATTTTTACTTTTTACAATGCACAATTTTTTTTAACGGTAAAAGAAAAGTCAGAAGCAACATACCGGCTAGGGATGGGAACTCTTTGGCTGGGTTTATTTCATTTTGGCTATATGATCAATTTTTCCTTTATGGGGCCGGCGGCGGCATACTTGCGTTGGCTTGTCATCATCGGGGCCATGGCAGGTGCTTCTTATCTAACGAGTTTTTTCTTAAGTTACCCTGAAGTTTACTTCCCTCGTTTGAAAAAATATCTATTTGGGATCATGAACTTTATAGTTGTGACTGTAACGGGATATTTTGTTTACATTAGCCTAACGGCTGGCAGATTATTTTTCTTTAGTGGTCACTATTGGGATTTTCCACTTCCTGTTTTTTATAAGGCGTATGCACTTATTGTATTAGTTTTTTTTGTCAGTTTTTCCCTGGTTGCCATCATACAGATTTTCAAAATGCCAAAGGAATCTCGGTTTGCCACTGCAAGCATTCTTATTGCTTTCATTTTAGTAACCATCCTTCCTGGAATCATGAATGCCCAATCCAGGGATGGTGCGATTGGACGTGGCCTGTACCAAACCATCACAGATCTTGTTTTGGTTGTTGGGTTATTTGTTGCCAATGTGGTTTATATCAATAACACAAAAGATAAAACCACAATCATTTCACGGATCATAGGAATCTCTCTTGCCTCATTTTTACTCGTATTGCAGCTTGTTGCTTATTCCGTAATCCAACAATCAGAATCTAACTATGATATGGTGCATACGGCCCGTGCAAAAAACTTCATTGCAGGACTGGAAACTGACCAAGTTCCAAGTTTTCATTATACTTACGACATAGGCCAAAAAGAATTTGTTCAAAAGAAGGGAATGGAAGAGACGGCAGTTGATCCTGCTTCCTATGAATCGGAATATTGGAATTCTTGGGCTTTGGAAACCATTCTTTCTTATAAAGGCAAATCTGATTGGAAAGAAAAAACGGAAAACCTAATACCAAAACTCCCAGAGACAAGCAGAGGTTACGCTTCTGAGATCAAAAGACTTTTGGCCTTAGAAAAGGTTTCAACTCCAGAATTATTAATCGAAGAATTAGAATCAGAAAAACGTAAAATTCTTTATACAAGAAACAAACTCCGAGAGATTCCTGAAAAGAATTTTTCTGACGGAGCATTGTCCCTTGTTTCCAAAACAGAAGGCCCACTTTCTGGTTTTTATGGCGCGGCACGATCTGTACTAGAAACCTCAATTTCCGAAGCTAAAAAAGCAGAAGTCCTCGACCAAATGTTTTCTCCTATGCCAAACCATGGCGATAGAAATTACAGAGGTCGCGTTAAATTTGCAGAAAACAATCCTGAATATTCGTTTTACGTCAGTTATTTGGTAGTTGATAAAACAAAAGGACTCATCCATGAAGTGGGTTATCCCTATTTAGATTATCGCGAGTTTCAAGAGGAAGTCACTTTACCTTGGATCATCGGTGTGTTGTCCCTAGCAGTTCTTGTGATTTTTGGATACCGTTTGTTTTTCCTAATCGCTCTTCTCAGACCTATTGAACAAATCATTGAAGGGTTAACAGAGGTAAACTCTGGAAACTTAGAACATAGACTGACAGTTCATGTGGAAGATGATATTGGATTTATGGCACGTTCCTTCAACCGAATGGTGCGTTCGATCCAAGCGGCTCGTAAAAAATTAGAACAATATGCAGATCAATTGGAAGTAAAGGTACAAGAACGCACTAAAGAATTAGAAAACTCCTTAAAAGAAGTGCAATCCCTCAAACACCAACAAGATGGGGATTATTTTTTAACGTCACTTCTTTTGCAGCCATTTAACGCTAATAATGCGAATCATGACAATGTCCAAGTGGACTTTTTATTAGAACAAAAGAAAAAATTTACATTCCGCCAATATGAAAAAGAAATTGGTGGAGATTTGAATATCGCCAACCAAATTTTTCTAAACAACCGTTCTTACACTGTGTTTTTAAATGCGGATGCTATGGGTAAGTCCATGCAGGGCGCTGGTGGAGCACTGGTTCTTGGATCTGTTTTTGAGTCCATCATCACAAGAACACAGCTCTTAAGTGAAGCGAGGAACACCTATCCGGAACGTTGGATCAAAAATACCTTTTTAGAACTACATAAAATTTTTGAAGGTTTTGATGGTTCCATGTTAGTTTCGTTAGTGCTTGGGCTTATTGATAATGAAACTGGTTTGTTGTATTTTATCAATGCCGAACATCCTTGGATGGTTTTGTACCGAGATGGAATTGCGAGTTTTATCGAAAACGAACTGATGTTTCGAAAATTAGGAACTTCAGGAGTCCAAGGAAATTTATACATCAAAACCTTTCAATTGGAAGCGGGTGACGTTTTACTTGCCGGATCGGATGGGCGGGATGATTTACTCATTTCCCACACGGAAGATGGGAAACGTGTGATTAACGAAGATGAAAGATTATTCCTTCGAGTGGTAGAATCAGGAAGAGGAGAACTAGACGGAATTTATGAAGAACTTCGAAAGTATGGAAGTTTGACAGATGATTTATCAATTTTACGAGTTTCCTTTATTGAAGAAAAAGAACGTTATAAAATCGAAAAAGAAAGGCTAAAAGAAATCCAATCGCTTTTACACAAAGCAAAAGAAGCGAGCGAATCTGCGGATCTCCAAGAAGCAGTTTCGTATTTGGAACAGGCGAATTCTTTGGAAGAGAACATTCCGGAGATCAAAAAGAAATTCATCCAACTCTATTTGAAACTCAAAGACTATGGGAATGCCAAAAAAATGGCCAAAGACTATAGTTTGTTAAAACCGATGGATACGGAGATTATGTACATCACTGCTTTTTGTGCGAGAAAAGTGGCTGATATCAAAACAGCCATTGATTTTGGGGAAAGGGTGCGCCTTCGTGATCCAAACCATGTCAAAAACTTGATCAATTTGGGCCAGACCTACCTGGCAGATAAAAACTTGTCCCGGGCAGAGAACATTCTCAGTTCGGCCTTGGAGCTCGACCCAGAAAATCCTAGTTTACAAAGGCTTCTTGACCACATCCGCAAAAAACAAAACAAACAAGATGTCGTAAATTAGAGTCTAAGGTCTACATTGAATGAAACGTTTGCGATAAAAATTTCCGATACTTTTCGGGACTTTACAAAGGAAGAATGGAATCTGTTAGTCCCCCCAGATTCCGTTTTTCAGGAATATGAATTCCTATCCGGTTTGGAAAATACAGGTTGTATTGGGAATTCAGATTGGATTCCAGTTTTAACTTCCGCTAGGCGAGATGGGGTTTTGGTGGGAGTCCTTCCCGCTTACCTTCGGAGTGATTCCTATGGTGAGTATATTTTTGATTTCCAATGGGCCAATGCCTTCCACCGCGCAGGGATTCCGTATTATCCAAAACTAACGGTAGCTGTGCCGTTCACACCTGTGACAGGGGCTCGGGTTTTACTCCATCCTGATTTAAAACCAGAAGAAAAAGATTCCCTGGTTTCCTTACTTTTACAAACCCTTTTAGAATTTGGAAAAGAAAAAGAAACTTCTTCCGTTCATATTTTATTTTGCAAAGAGGATGAACAAAGTTTGGGGATTCAGAATTCATTTGCTCCTAGACTTTCTCACCAATACCACTGGTTTAACAAAGGTTTTGCGAATTTTGATGAATTTTTGTCCATCCTTGTCAAAGACCGGAGAAAAACCATCCGCCAGGAAAGAAGGAAAATTTCCGAGTCGGGCCTTACCATCCAAACCCTTACCGGTGACGAGATCACCGAAGACCACGCCCATATCTTTTATCAGTTTTATCAAGACACCCATTCTAAAAAATGGGGGCAACCTTATTTGAATCGGAAATTCTTTTTGGAAATGCATCAGAACTTTCGCCATCGTTTGGTTCTGGTTTTGGCAAGTGACCCTTCAGGGAAACCTGTAGGTGGGAGTTGGAATACTTTCCGAGATGGGTTTTTATTTGGAAGATACTGGGGAGCCTTGGAACATGTCCCCAACTTACATTTTGAATGTTGTTATTACCGATTGATTGATTTTGCAATTGAGCGTAAAATGGAACGAGTGGAAGCAGGTGCCCAAGGGGAACATAAATTCCTAAGGGGTTATGAAGCCGTTCCCATGTATAGTTTACATCATATTTACAATGAACAGGGCAGAGCGGCCATTGAGTCCTATTTGGAACGAGAGATTGTGATGGAAAGGGAAAATATTTCCGCTTATAATTCTCAGTCTCCTATCAAATCGCTCCGGGAGGGATAATGTCAGATCCAAAAAGAAAATCATATACAGATATGAATGTGGAACTTCTCGAAAGAGAAAAACAGAAAAAGAAACTTAAAAAACCGGATCGGTATAAGGTGATTCTGATCAATGATGATTACACTCCTCAGGAATTTGTAGTCTATGTACTAGCTAATGTTTTTAGGAAATCAATGGAAGAATCTCGTCAAATTATGTGGAAGGCGCATACTTCTGGATCAGCCGTTTGTGGGGTATATTCTTTGGACATTGCGAGAACAAAAGTAGCAGAAGTGCATAAACTTGCGGACGATGCAGGTCATCCATTACAATGTCAATTGGCAAAAGAGGAGGACGAATGAACCTTTCCCTAGACTTAGAAAATACCTTAGAACTTGCCGGTAAAGAAGCAAGTAAATACCATCATGAATTTATCACCTTGGAACATTTGTTATATGGTCTTACTTATAACGAAAAAACAAAAGAAGTCCTTATCAATGTCGGATGTGATTTGGATTTACTCAGAAAGGAACTGACTGAATATTTTGAGGAAGATCTTTCTACCATTGCCGTTCCCGATTTAAAAATCCAACCACGTTATACCGTGGGTGTCCAGTTTGTGATTCAGTTTGCCGCCTTTCATGTCCAAAATTCTGGTAAGGAAGAAGTGGATGGAAACAATGTGCTTGTGGCCCTCTTCAGAGAAGAAGATAGCCAAGCTTATTATCTACTCGCCAAACAAGAAGTAAACCGTCTAGACGTAATCAAATACATGTCTCACGGAATCAAAAAAGAAACGGAATCCGAAGAACCGAATTTTACGGAAGAAGCAGATCCAGAAGAAGGGGAAGGAAACTCTCGTAAATCCGCACTTGAAAAATTTTGTGTCAACCTTACCGAAAGAGCAAGGTTAGGGAAATTAGATCCTTGTATTGGCCGGGAAGTTGAAATTGAAAGAACCATTCATATCCTATCTCGTCGTCGTAAAAATAATCCTATTTTTGTGGGAGAGGCAGGGGTCGGAAAAACTTCCATTGTGGAAGGAATTGCCGAAAGAGTTGTTAAGGGACTCGTTCCAAAAAGTTTACTAGGTTTAGAAATTTATTCTTTGGATATGGGTCTTGTGATGGCGGGAACCAAATTCCGTGGTGAATTTGAGGAACGTTTGAAGGCCATCTTACAAGAAGTAGTTGGGAAACCTGAACGAATCATCTTTGTCGACGAAATCCATACCATTGTGGGAGCTGGCGCTGTTTCTGGTGGGAGTTTGGATGCTTCCAATTTAATGAAACCAGCCCTTGCCAATGGAGAATTAAAATGTATTGGAACAACCACTTACAAAGAGTATAAATCGATTTTTGAAAAAGATCATGCTTTATCTCGTAGGTTCCAAAAGATTGAAGTTGCAGAACCTTCCAGAGAAGATGCGATCGAAATCTTGAAAGGACTCAAACCCAAATACGAATCCTTCCACGGTGTGACTTACAGTGCCAAAGCCATCGAAGCTTGTGTGGATTTATCTAGTTTACATCTCAGAGACCGTTTTTTACCGGACAAAGCCATAGATTTGATGGACGAATCCGGCGCCTTTGTAAAGTTACGCGACGAGAAAAAAGAAAAGGCCAAAAAACAAGTAGGGATTTTGGAAATCGAATCTCTTGTTGCTAAAATTGCCAAAATCCCCGAAAAAACGGTAAAGGCAGATGATAAAAAGAAATTAGAAAATTTAGATTCTGAAATCAAATCCATTGTTTTTGGACAAGATCATGCCATCGAACAAGTAGTAGATGCCATCCATTATTCCCGCTCAGGCCTCAGTGATGAAGGAAAACCAATTGGTAGTTTTCTTTTTGTAGGGCCTACGGGTGTGGGTAAAACGGAAGTGGCAAAAACCTTAGCGGAAAAGATGGGAGTGGAATTTCTTAGGTTTGATATGAGTGAATACATGGAAAAACATTCCGTATCAAGACTCATTGGAAGTCCGCCGGGTTATGTGGGTTATGACCAAGGGGGGCAACTCACAGATGCCATTGCCAAAAACCCACATTCTGTTTTGTTATTCGATGAAATCGAAAAAGCACACGAAGATATATACAATATCCTTTTGCAAGTGATGGATCATGCCACACTTACCGATAGCACAGGGAAAAAAGCTGATTTTCGTAATGTGATTTTGATTCTAACGACGAATACGGGAGCTCAGGAAAGTTCGAAACCACTTCTAGGTTTTGATACTGACAGGTATGATGACCGGTCAATGAAGGCAATTGAGAGGACATTCACTCCCGAATTTCGCAACCGACTGACTGCTGTTGTGGAATTTGGTGCCCTATCGATTCAGGTTGTGGAGTTAGTTGTCAAACGAATGTTCCGCACTTTGCAGGCCAAAGCCAATGAAAAAGGAATCCATTTGGAATTGTCTGAAAAAGCAGTTAGGCATTTGGCAGAGACTGGTTATGACAAAGCCATGGGAGCAAGGCCCATCCAAAGAATACTCAATTCAGAAATAGGAAAACCTCTTTCTAAAAAGATCTTATTCCAAAAAGACAAAGGCACCAAGTATCTTGTGGATGTAGTAGAGAAGGAAGGAAAATCTGTTTTGGAAATTCTGGAAGTCTCTCTTCATTGAGCTAATGGGACTAGGGTCCATTATCAGTCCCTAGTCGCTTGTTTGAAACTATATCCTTCCTAAAATCTCATCTTCCTTTTTGAAGGTGAGAAATCCAAAAACAAAGGCTCCTAAAACCGAACCTAAAAATAAATAGAAGGAAAGTCCAAGGCCCACTTCCTCTGGTTTGACGAAGTCATAAAAATAACGTTTGGGATCTAAATAACCCCAAATCACAAAAACAATGGCTATCATTTCGGTAGAAAAAAACCAAATCCTTGTCCAAGATGATTTCCAAAATCCTAAAAAGAAAAAATTGAGAAGGCTTAGTAAAATAAAAACAGAGTTTAACTTAGGCCCGAGAGAGATGGATTCTTCCGTTTCAAAAAAACGAATTTGGTAGGAAAACCAAGGAAGAACGGAAAACAGAAGCTGCAAAAATAAAAAAATAAAAAATATTTTATCAAATAAAAGTTTTGTATTCCAATAACGATACAAAGCCAGGAAGATTCTCTTTGTTAGGTGCCACCAAGCGAGAATTAGCTCAGGGATAAATAAAAAAGATTCTTTAACAAATTGAATCAAGTCGAAACATTTAGAAAGAAGGGAATTCGTCATTCTACTTCTGCTACCATTTCCAATTCCACACTGGCATCAAGAGGCAGAGAACTCACGCCAATGGCAAAACGTGCATGTTTTCCTTTATCTCCAAAAATAGCCGCCAGTAGTTCTGATGCTCCATTGGCAACTAAGTGTTGTTCGGTGAATTCCGGTGTTCCTGCAACAAAAACCCCAAGTTTGACGATCGATTTGATTTTTTCAAGTGATTCAATATGGAGTAAGGTTGCCGCAAGTGCATTCAAAACACATTGTTTAGCCTCTTCTTTGGCTTCCTCAAGACTTAAGTCTTTCCCAACCTTTCCCGTTTTTCTTAGTTTCCCAGCGACAAGTGGAAGTTGTCCGGAGGTAAAAATCAAGTTTCCCGACCTTTTGGATGGGATATAGGCTGCGAGAGCGGCAGGAACAGGGGGAATTTCTAAACCCAGTTGTTTCAAAGTATCTTGGATAGGCATCGGATTCCAGGCTAGTGTGGGCCACCGTATGGGACAAAATTTTTTTTCTGAAATCCTATAAAATAGAAAACATTCTTGACGATTAGCAGTCAAAGATATAGATTGCTAATCAAAATAGCAGTCGTACCTAATGAGTGCTAAAGAGGAGAATGAGCATGTTGTTCCGAATTCTAGACCCACAAACCAAAGCAAATCAGTTCTGGAGAGATTTTGACAGGCTGAACGATGAGTTGACTCGTTCCATCTTGGACAGTCAATTTGGATCTTCGTCCAATTTCCCTCCTGTGAATGTTTACACCAAGGAAGACGAAGCCCTTGTGACTTGTTTACTTCCTGGACTCGAACCAGACCAAATTGAGATCAATGTGAAGGACAATTTACTGTCGATTCACGGAAAGAAAAAAGCAGAAGACCTCGCAGAAGGCACCGAAGTCCTTCGCCGTGAGATTTTTAATGGGGAATTCCGTAGAACCTTGGAACTTCCATTCCGAGTGGATAGGGAACATGTCCTCGCTAAATTCACAAATGGAATTTTAAACATCCATCTTCCTCGTAGAGAAGAAGATAAACCTAAAAAAGTATCCATCAGCATTGGGTAAGGAGATTAGTTATGAATACACTCACAAAAGAAAACAAACAAGAAGTTACTGAATCTGTAGAAGGGAAAGATCAAAAATCGACACCTACTGTCCGTGTATATTCACCTAACGTGGATGTTATGGAAACAGAAGAGGCTTTTTATTTCCGCGTGGAAATGCCTGGGGTCGATCAATCTTCTGTAGACATATCCATTGAAAAGGACCAACTCATTCTGGAAGGTAAGTTTGTAATGCCTGAGGAGTCTCGTGGACAAGTCCGCCTTGCCGAATACAAGGAAGGAAATTATTTCCGAAAATTTACGATTGGCAAAGCAATCCATTCGGACAAAGCCGTAGCCAAAATGAAAAACGGAATTTTGGAATTAACGATTCCTAAAATGGAACCTAAAAAAACTAAAATCGAAATTCAGAAATAAAGTCTCTTTGGTGTTTGGTAAATCTAAAGTGAATTTAATTTCGAACCCGGGTACCTGCTAAAGGGTGCGCCGGGTTTTTTTTAGAGGAGGTCTCGAATGGTCGCAAGTAGTTTTCCATTTTCTTCTGGGGTTCCAATGGTGATACGAATATAGTCTTTGGAAATTCCGGTAGAAAAATAACGGATGAGGATGTTTTTTTCTTTCAATTGCAAATACAAACTCTCTGGTGAAACACCTGATTTTGGTTTACAAAACAAAAAATTGGTAGAGGAGTCGGGGATGGTAAATCCAATAGATTCCAATTCTATTTTTAGTTTTTTCCTTTCTGAAATCACGAGAGAACGTTTTTCCAAAAAGTATTCTTTGTCTGCATAGGAGGTTTCGGCAACCACCTGTTCCAAAATTCCTACATTATAAGAATCCTTTAGTTTGCGAATCCAAGATATGACATCGAGAGAACCTACTAGATAACCTACACGGAGTCCGGCGAGAGCATAGGATTTTGAAAAAGTACGAGAGACTACTAGGTTCGGATGGTTTACTATTTCAGACATCAAACTAGAGTTTGGTTCTGTGAAATCTATATAGGCTTCGTCGGATAAAACAATACCTTGAAAATTTTTGACCAAGTTAAGAAGTTTTTCTTTTGGTTCTTCTACACCTGTCGGAGCATTGGGATGAGCAAAACAAAGTAACTTCCCTTGTTCTTTTCCTAAAGACTCAAAATCAAAATGTAAGTCGGACTTTAAAGGAACTGCTTTGTAAGTGGCTCCCACCATCATCTGTTCTGTTAAAACCGGATAGTAGGAGTAAGTCGGATCAGGTGCGACCACCACATCTCCTGGGCCCACTAGAGCCTGGAATAACAAACGTAAGGCTTCGTCAGACCCGTTAGTCACCAAAATTTGATCTGGATCTAAATCGTAATCTTTTGCGATGAGTTCTTGTAATTTTCTACCGTGGTAGTTGGGATACTTTCGCAAAACCCCTGTTTCTAAAACTTTTTCTACAGCTTCCTTAATTTTAGGCGAAGGTGGATAAGGGTTTTCGTTGGTGTTGAGTTTGATGGTGGAGGTAGAAAGCCCCGGTTGTTCTCCCGGAGTGTAAGGTTTGAAGGCAGGTAGTTCCTTCCGCACCAGGGTTTCCATTGAGAATTGATTTTTTTCTTTGCTCATGATCACAACCGGTTTAGGGCATTGATATAGGCTTTGGCACAGGCTTCAATGATGTCTGTGGAATCTCCCTTACCAACCACTCGGCGTTCTCCGTCTTCTAAGGTCACAGAAGCTTCTGCCATCGCATCAGTGCCCTCGGTTACAGGAGAAATCACAAGCCGGGAAAGCAGTGGAGAAAGTCCAGTGACTTGGCCAATGGCCTTAAAGATACTATCAACCGGACCATCCCCATGTGCTTCCCCTTGTTTCACCTCTCCCTTGATTTGGAGAGAGATTTTGGAACTTGGAGTTTGGTTGGATCCTGTATTTTGTTCAAAAGAAAGAAGACGATATTTTTCATCCACTTGGGATCTACTGATCTCTGCTTGGAAAAGTGCTGCGATGTCTTCATCGAAGACTTCCTTTTTTTTATCAGCAATCTCTAGAAATCTATTGTATGCATTATCAATTTCTTCTGGTTTGGGATCAAAACCCATACGAATGACTCGGTCTTTAAAACCAGCGCGACCGGAGTGGCGTCCAAGAACCATACGATTGGATTTGAGTCCCACTGATTCCGGAGTCATAATTTCATAGGTTTGTCTGTTTTTAATCACACCATCTTGGTGGATTCCTGATTCATGTGCAAACGCATTGGCTCCCACAATGGCTTTGTTAGGTTGGACTACCATTCCTGTGATGGTTTTTACCAGATGAGAACCGCGAGTGATGAGTGTGGAATCAATTTTTGTTTCCACACCGAAAGCATCCTTTCTTGTTTTGAGAGCCATGACCACTTCTTCCATGGCTGTGTTCCCGGCTCTCTCGCCAATGCCGTTGATAGTACATTCAATCTGACGACCACCGGCAAGGACAGTTGCTAGAGAGTTCGCAACGGCAAGTCCTAGATCGTTATGGCAGTGCGCAGAAAAAATGACCTTGTCGGCTCCTTTCACTTCTTTTTTTAAGAAACGAAAGAGATCCATATATTCTTGCGGAGTGGTATAACCTACTGTGTCTGGAATATTGATGGTAGTGGCACCTTCTTCGATGACTGCTTCCACTAACTCGCGTAGGAAGGCCCATTCGGAGCGTGTGGCATCTTCTGGTGAAAATTCTACATCGGTAACAAAGTCCCTTGCCATTTTTACGGCCACTCTCGCCATCTCCAAGACTTCTGAGGGAGACTTCCCCAATTTATGTTTCATGTGGATGGGAGAAGAAGCAATAAAGGTATGAATGCGTTTTTGTTTGGCAGGTTTTAGGGCATCGCGAGCTGCTTCTAAATCTGGACGAAGGGCACGGGCCAACCCGCAAATGATGGGGCCCTCGATTTCACGTGCGATTCGTTCGACTGCTTTGAATTGAACGGGAGAAGAAACTGGAAATCCTGCTTCAATGATATCCACCTTCATTCGGGCAAGGTGTTGGGCAATTTCCACCTTTTCATCTTCGCTCATAGCGGCCCCTGGGCACTGTTCCCCATCCCTGAGTGTGGTATCAAATATGCGTACGTAATCTTCCATCTACTTCCAGATCATACGTTCGCTTCACTCTGTCAAGTGCGTATGGTATGCACCGGTGATCCAACGGTAAGGTTTCCCGTCTTTGTCTATGGGGATGGGAGTGCGGGAGCCTTCCGTCCAAAACCGGATGGGTTTTTCTAAGTCATAAGATACTTCCCTGTGGAGGATTCCTGAAAAATAGACCTTGGTTTTCTCACGAGGAAATGGCAATAACCAAAGTATCCCCACAAGTAGAAGAAGGAGGGTTGTGAGAACCTTGGGATTTACGATCTTCGTGCGTGGGACTAGAGCCCATGTGACTCCGAGAAGACCAAAAAATAGAATAGGAAATAAATACCGAATGGGGTAAGGATGGAGGTAAGTGAACCTTCCCACAAGGAGGAGAAGGCCTAGGAGAACTGGGAAAAAAACAATGAGCAAATGGCGATTCAGTTTAGGAAACTTGGTAAAACCAAGGAGGACGAAACCAAGTAAAATAAGAAGGGATTTTCCTTGGTAAAAAATATGTTTCGAAAAATCCCAGAGATAAGTCCCCGAAAGATGTAAGATTTCTATGGCTTCCCGTCCTTCCAGATAGGCAAACAAAATCTGAAAACTGCTGGGAATGGATACGATGGTTCTTAGCCCGAATGATATAAGTTCACAAAGCAGAAGAAAAAAGAAAGTCAGGATCCAAAACTTCTGATTCCGAAAATACGAAATTCTTTCGGTGAAGGGTAAGTCTCCATCCCAAATTCGAACCACAAAAAAAGATATCACCCCGACGAGAAAAGAAAATCGATCTGAAATATAAAGTAATACAAAACTAAAGAAAAAAAAGAAAACCATGGGTAGTGGTAAAAAGGAATTTGGATAACGATTTTTTTTATCTTTATCAATTAACAAGGAGTAAAGATAAAGAGTGAGAAGGAGTGAAAAAAAGAATCCAGTACTATGGTGAGCTCCCGTTAAAAAATAAACCAAGGGGAGTGGTTTGTCTTCTGTTATATATCCAAGGAGTGAGAAAAAAATAAAAAGGATCTCTAAGAGATAAAGAAATTGAAATGTCCTTGTTTGGTCTGTATACTTTGATAGAAAAATATAAATTCCAAAGAAAACCAAAATCATTTGTATGGTTCCATAAACACTGGGAAGATACAAAAAAGGAACCACTGGATAAAGAATTAGGTAGATCAAAAGATCAGGAAAAAAATAGGGAGATGGGGGCAGATACCAATGTCCGATCCCAAGTCCTGTGACTATATCCTTTAGAAACAAGGGAAGATACAATTGGTCGGCCGAATGAAGTGGTTCGAAATAAATAGTTTCGCATAACGTAAAATTGGCGACACTAGAGATGAAAAAAAATATAAAATAGGAAAGAATCGATGGAGGACGGGGAAACATTGGATTTACAGTTTTACTCTATCAACTTAGACGGAGGGGAAAATACTAGCCTTCCCGCTCGGTTTTACCAATCGTTTTTGGGGGGTAGACTCCTAAAAGAAAGTTTTGGCCACTCGGAATTACAATTGGATTCAGGAGAAACCATTGTCTTCTCTAAAAACACCGAACATTGTCCGGTGCGCCCAGGAACCATCACCATTCGTGGTAATCACTCAACTGCAACGCACCCGAAAGTTTCCTCTTTGAAACTAGTCCAATCAATCCCTCAAAAAAATTATTCTTTATATGAGGACCCTTGGGGGAATTGGGTTTGGATTTATTTTTTGGATTCTAAATAAGAAGCCAATTGGTCGGGAAAATCGGTGATGAGACCGGCCACTCCTGCATTCAATAACTCTTTCCATTCTTCTTCTGTATTGGTCGTATAAGGAATCACAAGGAGGGATTTTTCTTTTAGGCCTTCCACAAAATCTTTGGAACAAGCAGAAAGGTGTGGGAGGATCAAATCCGGTTCATAGTCCATATAATTCTTGTTTAGCGAATCTCCCTTTTCGATGAGAAGACCTCGTAAAACTTCTGGTTCTTCCTGTCTGATGAGATCCACAAGGTCCCAGTCAAAACTACTCACCCAAATTCGATTGGTTAGTTTGTATTTCCGAATCAGTTTCACAAGAGCGAGGGCAAGAGCTTTCCTTTCCTCTGGATTTCCTTCGCTTTTCATTTCAATATCGAAGACTGTGGTTTCGGGAAGGGTTTGGATGATTTGTGAGAGAGTGGGAATTTGTTCTCCTTCAAAGGCTTCATCAAAAAAACTCCCCGCATCCAGTTCTGCTAAATCGCGGTATTTATATTCAGAGACTTTCCCTTCACCGTCAGTCGTACGATCCACCGTAAAGTCGTGGATGACAACAAGTTCGCCCGAAGCACAAAGCATCGTATCCAATTCAAAAAAACTTGTGGATTCCGCTCCCACAAGAAAGGACACAAGCGTGTTCTCGGGAGCAAGGCCACGTGCACCACGGTGTCCAATATTTGCAGGTCCGTTTCCTAAAATGGATTTTAGTCTATCGATTCTTGGTTGGAACATAGTTTTTCCTTATCCCGGTTGGATGGTCGATTCCAACCCTTCTTCTTCCATCGCCGATCGGAACATTTGGTTTTTCAATGTTTCTCCTAAGTAACGATCAATATAGATATGGATGGCATAAAGGAGTGGTGTGATGAGGATGGCCACTCCCAATTTATAAAGAAAGTTGGTGTTGGCAATAGAGATGAGTTTGGAAACAGGATGGTATTTACCAAGTGCAATGAAGATCACCACATAGGAATCAATGAGTTGTGAAATGATGGTGGAACCTGTAGCACGAAGCCAAATATGTTTTCCGCCCGTTTTTTTCCTGAGGAAATGAAAGGTATGTAGGTCGATCATCTGGCCAATTACATAGGCGATGATGGAACCAAGGATCACAAGACCTGAATTGGCAAACACGCGTTCGAAGGAGGCATCATCAATGGGTGACTCAGGGCTTGCTGGAATTTGGATATCGATCACAATGAGGAGATAAGCAAAACCAAGCATTACCATTCCTAGAAAGGTTGTGGCCCGAACGACTTTGCGACCATAATATTCATTCAATAGATCAGTGATGATAAAGGTAACAGGAAAAGGGATAACCCCCATTGTCATGGTAAACCCGAAGGCAAAAAATAATTTACTACCAGTGAGTTCGGCAAGAAGGAGAAAGGTGAGAAAAAAACTAAGAAGAACCGTATAGAGAATCACCGGTTTTTGTTTGAGAAGGTGCATAATATCTTTTTCCTTTCTTTTTAATTTCGACTAGGAGAGATTCCTGGCTAAAAAATTATGGGATGAGAAATAGGTAGTGAGTGGTTCCATAATTCTCTACTCTTTTTTTATCATACGAACGATAATCATACTAGAAGTAATTTATGTCCGAAATAGAAAACCCATCCACACCGAAACGTCCGCTGTCGAATGCAGCTAAATATACACTATTATTTGCCTCTTGGGTATTTCTTTCTGCAATCTCCTTTTATTTAGGAATGAATTTGATCCAGAATGATGGAACGGCTCTTGTTTTAAAAGATACTGCCAAAGCAGGAAATGCCAATCCTAGTGTTGTGGAAGCATCCACTCCCTCTCTCGGAACTCCATCAGAAATGGAAACGAAAGAAAATTCTGAAAACCAACTGACACCCCAAGAATCAGCGGAGTCGGTGGAATTGCCTGGTTTTGTTCCAGATGAGAATGTTAGTTTTCGTTCCTCTGCTTGGTCTACAGATTGGACAGCCATGAAAAAAACCGTCCATCTCTACAACGAAATCCATCCTTTTATTTATACAATGAAAGGTGGGCTTTCCAATAATGGAGAGTTGATCTCTAGTTGGTCGAGTACTTCTAGAAAAGAACGAGTACAAGAACTTCGTGCACTCAATCCAAAAGTAAAAATCATTCCGACTATCTTTCGTTGGGAAAATCCAAAAGAAAAAATCCAAGAGAACATTGGAATGGGGGGAAGGAACGACATTCGTGACCACCACATCCAAGTGATTGTTAACGAAATTATGACTTATGGTTATGATGGGATTGATATCGATTACGAAGGAATGTCTTGTGAGAAAAAGGAAAAGTTTGAAGAGTTTTTTGTCCTTCTCGCACGTGAAGTTCATAAAAAAGGAAAACTCATTTCGGTGGCAGTTCATCCCAAAACGCCTGCAGAAAAAAGCAAAAAGAAAGAACTCCAATGCCGTGGTTTATCGAAACCAATCGCCCTTGATTTCCGAGAAAATTGGAGAGGGCCTACCACTCATGACTATGCCTTCCTTGCCAAACACGCGGATCGCGTAAAGATTATGGCTTACGAACTCCATCCGAGAAAATACCACAACCCAGGCCCTGGCCCGCAAGCACCAAATGTTTGGTTAAAAGACATCATTACTTACGCGAAAAAAAGAGTGCCAACGCATAAACTTTATATGGCGATTCCGACTTATGGATATGACTGGGCTCTCAATTGTAAAGCATCAGCCAAAGCCATTTATCATTCCGATGCCCAAAGAATCAAAGCAGGGACACATAAAAATCGCCAACCAACGGATATCAATCGTATCTTAAACGAAGAGAACAAAGTGGCAAATTGGAAAAACTTATCTAAGTTTGCTGACATCCATAAAAACCGTACCTACGAAGATCCTTCTCTTTGGTATACGAGTGGCGGTTGTGACCGTGTTGCCTTTTATATGAACCGTCGTGCCTTTGAAGAAAAAATGACTCTCCTTCGTAAGTATGATTTGGGTGGTTTTTCTTTTTGGCAACTTGTGACAGACAATGATCCTGAAATCAATGTGTATTTGAGTAAACTTGTCCAAGGCCAACTTCCTCCTGTAGAAAAAGCAAAAGAGGAAGAAGAACCAAAGGAAGATACGGCAGTCCCTGCCAATGATACAAAAGAATCATTGAAAGTTTCCGATTCCAAATCAAAAACCAAAACAAAAAAGTTTTAAAATGAAAACCTTAATCTCTTCGGATGTACGTTTGCTTGCGAACCTCATCCAAGAGGGCAAGGTGGTTGTCTTTCCCACCGAAACCGTATATGGGATTGGAGCCTCAACGAAAAATGAGGTGGCCTGTCTCCGTGTTTATGAAATCAAAGGAAGGCCCAAAGACAATCCTCTGATTGCACATTTTCATTCGATCGAAGAAATCGAAAAAGTATGTGTGTTAGGTGAACTTGGCCGAAAGTTATTAGAAAAATATGCACCAGGTCCCCTCACTCTCATCCTTCCCAAAAAAGACAAATTCCTTTTTCCAAAAGAATTGGACACTCTGGCGGTGCGAATTCCCAAAAACCCAGTCATTCGTGAATGGATCAAACTTTCCGGTGGAGCAATTTCTGCACCTTCGGCCAATCTTTCAGGCAGACCCTCTCTTACAAAACTAGCGGATGTTGTGCGATACTTTGATGGGAAGGTAGATGGAATCTTAATCGCGGAAGAGCCAAGTTATGGAATCGAATCCACTGTGGTAAGTCTTGTGGGTGAACATCCTGCTCTTCTACGGCCCGGATCCATTGAGTCCAAAGAGTTAAAAATCATTCTCCCAGAACTTGTTTTTCCCAATCCTTTTGAAACTTTGCCTGTGGAATCAGTTTCTCATGTTCCACTAAGTCCGGGAACCAAATACAAACACTACGCGCCCTCAGCCCAAGTGCTTTTGGTTTCGACGGACGAATTCGTTCAAAGTTTAAAAGCGGGATTTGATCCTAAGGCTACTGCTTGGATCGGTTTTTCTTTATCCAGTAATGAGGAGAAAGGAAAGGTTTTATCTGAGAGAAAGGATGTCCTTTCCAAGGAAGGAGAAGGGTCACTTGAATTTGATCATTTTTCTTTTGTTTCGACAAACGAAGAGTATACGTCCAAACTTTATGCCTTTTTTGAGGCCTGCGATCTTGCCAAAGTCCAAACCATCATTTGCGAAACACCGAAACCGGGCAAAGGATGGGAAGGATTAATCAATCGATTAGAAAAGGCATCCCTTAGAAAATAAAACAAAGTTTACTTTCGGTTTTTCCAAGCAAGGCGTACGGGACTTAAGAGAGAAACTTCGTTTAAAGATTCTAGAAATTTAAGTTCAGTCATTAGTCCGCCAAGAATCGGTATTTTGTTTTTTAAATTATAAGCAGGGAGTTCTTCCGTGAGTATAATTGGTTTCCCACCTAACTTTTCTTTGACTAAGTGAACGGCATCCAAAAGTCCTCCAAGAGAATCCACAATTTTGTTTTCTACAGTTGGTAAATACACCCGTCCCATTCCAATTTTTGGAATCTCTTCCAAAGGAATTTTTCGGCCTTCAGAAACTCGCCTGTAGAATAATCCTTCAATTTTTTTGATTTGGGATTCTAAATATTGGACACTTTGTTTGGAGAGAGGTTGGAATTCAGAGTGGATGTCTCGAAAAGGATAAAAACCAACTGCTTCTTTATTCAGTTGGAATTTTTTATATAACTTTTGTAAGTTGGCACGGATACTCACTGCTCCAATCGATCCTGTAATACAAACTGGCGAAGCTGTGATATGATCCACCGCCGAAGCGATGTAATACCCACCGCTTGCCACAGTATCTTTAAAATAGGCAGTGACTATTTTGGTTTTTTTGAGTTCCATAACTTCTTGATGGATTTGTTCGGAATAGAAGGCAGAACCACCAGGAGAGGAAATTTCTAAAATGACAGCTTTTATTTTTTTATCTTCCGCAAGTGCTTTTAGGTTCGGAATCAGAGAGAAGGCTTCGATTTTACCGTTTTCTCTATTTTTATGTAGATAGTCTCCACCGGTAATTCCTCCTTCTAAAGGAAGGATGACCACTTCGACTTTCCGTTTGGGAAAAATTCGGAATTCTTTGATGGAATGATGTAGGCTTGGGTAGTTTCCTGAAAAAAGTTTTCTATCTTCAGAGAAAAATTCATTTTCTGTTTTGATCCCTGTAATGACTCCAGCAGACAAAAGTTCATCTGCTGATAACATTGGTTTGTAGAATAGTGATTCTAGGGACTTGTTTCCATTCGTAAGTGCTGTCAGTATAACTTTTCGTAAATCTAAAATCAGAGTTTCTAAATTCTTTTTAGCCTCTTTGGAAAATTCACCTCTTGTAAAACTTTCTGCAAACGATTTGTATGGGCCAGAGGCAAAGGCTTGAACCTCGATTCCCCAGGTTTTTAAAAATTTACCAAAAAACATGGGTTCGGCGCTCGGAAGTAAAACCATAAACTCTGATTCAGGTCCTAAATAACTTTCTGTGGCTGCTGTGAGGAGTAATAAGGTTCCGACGCCTCCTTCTTTGGCAAAGATCCTTACTTTTTTTCCAGATTCTCGAATTGCTAAAATTTGGTTTCTGACTTCATAAAATTCTGAGAGAGTCCATTCGAGAGGAGGGAGAGTGATATCAAGTGTTTTGATTTTCCCATTTTTTTGGATGAGTTTGAGAAGTATGAGGAGTTCGAGTCTAGTGACTGTTTCTTCTTTGCCTTGTAATTTTTTGACAAAATAGGATTTGTAAGAATCTTCGAAAACAGTAGGAAATTCGATTTCATACACTTCTCGGCGTGATTGGAAGGCGAGGCTTAGACGTAGGTAAATCTGGTACAGAAGCCGGAAGGGTAGAAAAATTACCAAAAAAAGAATTCGAAACACGTGAGATCCTCTTCCGTCATTTCTTAAAATTCTTTCCAGAATGAAAGAGGAAAACAACCTATCCGTTGTGGATTCCTTTATTCGTATTCGTGGCGCCAGAGAACATAACCTTAAAAACGTAAACCTTGATATCCCTAGGGATAAACTTGTGGTCATCACTGGGCTTTCTGGATCAGGTAAGTCTTCTTTGGCCTTTGATACCATTTATGCTGAGGGTCAGAGAAGGTATGTGGAATCTCTATCCAGCTATGCTCGTCAATTTCTTGGGCAAATGGAAAAACCAGAGGTGGACCAAATTGAGGGACTAAGCCCCGCCATCTCCATCGAACAAAAAACAACCCATAGAAACCCACGTTCGACTGTTGGAACAGTGACGGAAATTTATGATTATTTACGGCTGTTATATGCCCGAGTAGGAAAACCACATTGTCCTAAATGTGGAACTCCAATCTCAAGCCTTTCTGTAGACCAAATCACTGACAGGATCAATTTATTTCCTGAGGGAACCAAACTCCAAATTATGGCCCCTGTCATCCAAGGGAAAAAAGGGGAACACAAAGAAGTCCTCGAACGTTATAAAAAAGAAGGATTCAATCGGGTGCGAGTGAATGGGGAAGTGTATTCCCTAGAAGATGAAATTCCTTTAAAGAAAAACTTCAAAGCCGATATCGACATCGTTGTAGACCGGATTGTGATGAAACCGGGAATCCAATCTCGGTTGTCTGATTCTGTGGAAACTGCCTTAAAAACTGCCGAGGGGATTGTGGTTGTGGAAGACGGTGAAAAGGATCATCTTTTTTCACAAAAATTATCCTGCCCCAAATGTGATGATGTGAGTATCCCCGAACTCACTCCAAGACTATTTTCCTTTAACTCTCCGTTTGGTGCTTGTTCCAATTGCGATGGCCTTGGTGCCCTCTTGGAATTTGATGAATCCCTTCTTGTCACAGATCGTGAAGCTTCTTTGGCAGAAGGTTGTATTGAAGCTTGGGGAGGATCCAAATCCAATTCTTATTGGTATATGGCCACCATACAGGCGTTATCTAAAAAGTTAAAATTCAACTTAAATACCTCTTGGAAAGATTTACCTGAAAAAGTTCGGAATACCATTTTACATGGCGATTCTTCCATTCATATTGATTATGATTTTCGTGGTGCCAATTCCCATTATGAATTTTCTAAAAACTATGAAGGGGTGATTCCTAACCTCAAACGTAGGTACAAAGAAACCAAATCAGATTCTATGCGCCAGTGGTTTGAGTCCTTTATGACCAACCACGACTGCGATGAATGTAATGGGAAACGCCTTCGCCCAGAAGCATTGGCTGTCAAAGTCCAAGGGATTGGAATTGATGCCTATACTGGATTTTCAATTGAAAAGGCCTTAAATTTTACCAAGTCCTCTGAATACAAAGGGGCAGAAGATACCATCTCCAAACCCATCTTAAAGGAGATTTTACAACGGCTTCATTTTTTAAACGATGTGGGTGTTGGGTATTTGAATTTAAGTCGTGCTGCTGGAACCCTTTCCGGTGGTGAGATGCAAAGGATTCGCCTCGCAACCCAAATAGGTTCTCGCCTAATGGGTGTTTTGTATGTTTTAGATGAACCATCCATTGGTCTCCACCAAAGAGACAATACGAAACTCGTCCAAACCTTAAAAGGTCTCCGTAACTTAGGAAATACCGTTCTTGTTGTGGAACATGACAAAGAAACGATGGAAGAGGCAGATTTCATTGTGGATATGGGACCTGGGGCCGGAGTCCATGGGGGAGAGATTGTTTCTTTTGGAACTCCCGAACAAATCAAAAGGGACAAACATTCTGTCACAGGAAAGTTCCTTTCTGGGGAAAAAAGAATCTCCATGCCGAAAACCCGCCGGGTTGGAAACGGAAAATTCTTAAAGATTACGGGAGCTACACATAACAACCTAAAAAATGTGGAAGTATCCATTCCTCTAGGGACACTAACGGTAGTTACTGGGGTTTCCGGTTCTGGAAAATCCACTCTCATCAATGAAATTCTTTATAAGGAACTCGCAAGTTCTGTGATGGGGATGAAACTTGTTCCGGGAAAACATAAAAAAATCGTAGGCAAAGACCAAATTGACAAAGTCATCAATATTGACCAATCAGCCATTGGTAGGACTCCTCGTTCCAATCCGGCAACTTACACTGGTTTGTTTACATTTGTTAGAGATTTATTCAGCGGACTCGAAGAAGCAAAAGTTCGGGGTTATGGCCCTGGACGATTTAGTTTCAACGTCGCTGGGGGGCGCTGTGAAAAATGTGAAGGGGACGGAATCTTAAAAATTGAAATGCATTTCCTTCCCGATATTTATGTGGAATGTGAGGTCTGCAAGGGAAAAAGATACAACCGTGAAACCTTGGAGGTCAAATACAAAGGAAAACATATTTCCGATATTTTGGATATGACTGTAGAGGAAGCCGTTGTTTTCTTCGAAAATATCCCAAACCTCAAACGAAAACTAGACACTCTGATGGATGTGGGCCTTGGTTATATCAAACTCGGACAGGCTGCCACTACTTTTTCCGGTGGGGAAGCACAAAGGATCAAACTTTCCACAGAACTTTCCAAAAGACCAACAGGCAAAACTCTCTATATTTTGGATGAACCGACAACAGGCCTTCATTTTGAAGATATCGAAAAACTTCTCTCTGTTTTGCAAGTGCTTGTGGACAAAGGTAACTCCATGGTCATCATCGAACATAACTTAGATGTGATCAAAGCGGCCGACTATATCATTGACATAGGACCTGAGGGTGGAGACGGAGGTGGCGAGGTGATTGCTACAGGAACTCCCGAAGAGGTTGTTGCCGTCAAACGTTCGTTCACCGGCCAATACTTAAAAAAAGTTTTAGAAGAAGAAAAGGCTCTCGATGCCAAATTCTCCAAAAAGAAATCTAAGTAAGTTTTCGTGAATCCGACAAATGAGAATTTGATTTTAAAGTATGGGGAACCTGGTTCGATATACCCTAAGAATTTTACTCAAAGTGCATCCGTCGGATTTTATCGGAGTTGGAAACCCATCCTCATTCAGGAAGGTTACTACCATTTCCTTCTTGGTTTTGAATCCTATTTAGAATTCCAAAAAAAAATCTCAAGTCTTGCAGAAGAGCCGGTTGGAGTTTCCTTAAGCCTTTCTTGTATGGTGGAAGTGAATGTGGCCGGAGGAATCCTATATCATGCGAGCCGAATCCATAAGGAAAACCATAACCAAGATCAAAATCGGGATACGTTAACCCAAGAGGTTCTCCATTCCCTTTGGGATGGTTTCCGGGAAGGTAATTCCACCAAAATTTTTGCAGTGGGAGTGAGTGAACCGGGTTGGGAAACGAAACTTAGAAAACTAAGTTCGACTGTTAGAGAAGGAAAGTTATCAGGAACGAAATCCTTTATCACGAATGGGGCGGAAGCCGATGCCATCTTTTGGGTGACTAAATCGGAAGAGGGAAATCCTATTTATTTGGTCCAACGGAATCAAAAGACTAATATTCAAAACATAGAGGGTGAATCTAAGAATCCTAACCAAACAATTGAAGAATCCTTTCATACCGATTTTACACCCCTTGTCACTCACCTCAAACTAAAGTTATGCGAATATCCAATTCATCCAGAAGATATGATTTTAGAAAACTATGGAAAATTGGGTATGGAACTAAGACTCAAAGAACTTCTTTCTCTTGTATCTTTACTGATTGGAAAATCCAAAAAAGTTTCCTTGGAAAATGAATCTGTAAAAGTCGAAAGAGAAAAACTCACCCTATGGAGGGACAATTTTTTATCCCAGTGCCAAGGAAATCCAGATACCGATTTTTTACTTTCAGGTTTTCCTTATCCGACAGAGGGACTCCTTCTGGCCCTCAGCCAACATTGGAATTTAGGATCCCCGAAAGACCTAAAGTCCGTGGATTCAGACTTTCAACTTTTTGTTTGGGAAGACCAGTTCACCGAGTATTTAATCCAAAAGAAAAAACGAAAACTTTCTTAATGGTGGTGGTCGTGTGCATGTCCGTGGCTATGGCCATGGTGGCCAAACTCACGTTCGGTTTCTCTGACAGAAATTTCTTCCAGTTTTTCTTTGAATGTTGCAGATAAGATTTCCACAGAAACAAAGGGAACTCCAAATTCGCTTTTAAGGACTTTATGGATTTCTAAAACAATTTTGTCTCTATCTGCATTTTTATCAACTAAGATCTGTAATTCGACAGAAAATACACCGGAAGTGAGTTTACGAACTGTAATTCCTGGAACAGATTCAATCCCAGGAAAAACCCGGATATGCTCTAACAGATGTTCCTTGTCAAAATCACTTGTATCTGCTTCGATGAGAATCTCAATCGATTCTTTGACTATTCCGTAGGATGTTTTTAGGATAAAGATTCCAAGGATCACACTTAGGAAATGATCGACTTCTCGAAATCCAGTGAACCGGATGATGAGTGCCCCAATGACCACAGCTAAAGTCCCCAAAAGATCACTGAGAACATGTAAGTAAGCGGACTTTAAATTTAAGCTAGTTTTACTCACTCCCACAAGGAGAGCCGCCGAAATCAAATTGATTCCAAAACCAATGACAGCATAAGCCAACATGGAATCAGGTTCCACATGTGCAGTCCCCGAAAAACGTAGATAACTTTCGTATAGAATGAAAATAGCAATTCCAATCAAAAGAAAACCATTGAGTAGAGCGGCAAGAACTTCAAAACGATGAAATCCAAAAGGGTATTTGGAAGTGGGTTTTTTAGAGGCAATGAGTAGTGCAAATAAAGAAATGATGTGAGCAAAAACATCCGTAAAGATATGGCCTGCATCTGCAAATAGGGCAAGGCTTCCGCTTTCTCTGGAACCAATCCATTCAATAAAAAAAATAGCAATCGATAGAACACCTGATAGGCTTAAAAAAAACACCAATCGGGAACGTTTGGGTCTTGGCTTAGTCATTATTTGTGTTTAGTGACCCGGTGGCTCTTGGTACCACAACAATATCTACCCGACGATTGAGTGCTTTGTTTTCTTTAGTTGAATTAGGAACAATGGGTTGAAACTCACCATACCCAGCGCTTGAAAAGTTTTTTGGGTTTAGGTTTTTGTTTTGTAACATATATTCCAAAACAGATAATGCTCGTTCGCTGGAAAGATGCCAATTGTTTCGAAATTTTGTTTTGATAGGAACATTATCTGTATGTCCCTCTACTATAATATAGTTTTCGGGATAGGAAGCGAGGATATCTCGGATTTTATCAATGGCCGGAAGGATGGCCGGTTTTAAATCTGAGGAACCACTATCAAAGGAAATTTTATCATCAATATTGATGATGAGTTTGTTATGAAAACGTTTGAGACGGATTTGGCCCGAGGTAATTTCTTTTGCGAGTTTTTCTTCAAACTCCTTTGTTTGTTCCGCAAGCCTTTCCAATTCTCTTTTTTGTTCTTTGGTGAGTTTACGAAGGTTTCCTAGTTCCTCTTCTAAATTACGAATTCGTTCTTTTAGTTCATCTATTTTTGCTTCGTAAGTTTCACGAAGTTTTTGTTCGTTTTGGAGGCATTCACGTTCTTTATCTTCTAGTTTTTTCTTATAAGCGTCTAAATCAGCTCTGTCTTTTTCTTCTCGTTTCCGGTTTTCTTCTGCTAGAAGACGTTCCTTATCAGTTCCTTTTTTTTCCAAACTACGAAGGCGCATATCATAATCGCGCATTTTATCAGAGTATTCGTTTTGTTCTTTGGCACGGTTTCGTTTTTCAAGTTCCAAATCTTCTGTAAGATTTCGGTTTTGAGTTTGGAGGTCTTTTTTTTCCTCTTCCAGACGATTCAATTCGTTTTGGTGTTGTTTGCGAATGTCAGCCAGTTCCAATTCCAAAGCATATTTTTCTTTGTAGATTTGGTTGTATTCGTAAGGGAAATAAACCCAATCCGCAGAGAGAGAGGATAACGAAAGAAATCCAAATAGGAAAAAGAAAGTAAGTGATGAAAACTTATTTCGCATCATCAAAACTATCCTCTAAATTGACCTTTGGCAAACTAGGTGCCTCTGCCTTAACCCTTTCAAAATCGGAAACACGGCGGCGAGCATCGGATTTTTTCTCCGCATATTGGGTTTCGTAAATTTCTTTTTTAACGTATTCTGGATCCGCAGGAGTTTTTCCTTGGGATTCTTGGAACTTCACGGCAATTTCAGAGCGAACTAACTCAAGTTCGGCGATAAGTTCTCCCAAGGCCGCTTCTTTCATTTCCAAATAGGCTTTGTCTTCCTTTTCTTTTTGGATCCAAGTTTTATAACGAGTTTCTTCTTTAGCTCTTTCCAATTCATGGGATTGGCTTTCTTCCAAATATCGTTTGGAGGAGGCGGAATCCTCTTTCAAAACAAAATAGTTTTCTTTGGTGCGAGAGAGATCTCGTTGGGAGCCATGTTTGGTAACTTTGGCTTGAGAAATTTTAATGGCTTGGCCTGTGAGAGCATTTGCTTTTCTCTGCATTGAGACTTCGTTGTTTAGTTTGATGATTTTATCAGTGAGAACTCTTGTGGCATTTTTTTGCTCCGCATTCATGACTTCTTCGCGGACATAGGCATCCGGAACCTTACTGATTTTGGGTTCGAAGAGCACACATTGGGAAAAAACTAGGATAAGAAAAAGATTCGTTTTCAAAATTCGAACTCGTGCCGACATAGGATATAGCCTATGCTCCACGTGACATAACCGTCAATTGTAAATTTCAGGAAATCCGCTGATTTATGGAAGAAGAAAGAAAGAAAGAGTCCGAATTCCGTATCAAAATCGACAGAGAGAGCGATTCCTATGATGAGTTTGTCGCTGAGATTAAAAATCTAGTTTCTTTAGAAGATTCCAAAAGACTGAAAGAGATGTTGGATGGAGCTCACCCTGCTGACATCGTTACCTTATTTCGTGATTTAGAAAGGGAAGAAGAATTATACCTTTTCCGCATCCTTCCGAAAGAAGACCAGGCTTATGCCTTAGTCAAAATGGAAGAAGAGACCTTAGAGTCTTTTTTAGAAGAACTTTCCGTTGATGAAATTTCAAATACAGTCAACCATATTGAAACGGATGAGACTACGTATCTTCTTTCTTATTTACCAAGCACTAAACGAGAGTTAGTTTTAGCAAATTTAAGTAAAACCGATAGTTTTGAAATTCGTTCGCAACTTGGATTTCGAGAGTCTTCTGCGGGACGACTGATGTCCAAAGACTTTGCCACCGTTTCCATCAACGATAATGTCCGTAAAGGGATCATCAATGTTCGGAAAAAAGCCAAAGAAATCGAAGATATCTACCAAGTGTATGTGACCGACGAGGCGGGAGTTTTGGAAGGATTCATCCCTCTAAAAGATTTATTTCTCACTCCAATCAATACCAAAGTAGCAAAGATTACTAATTTTTCGGTATTTGCTTTTCATTACGATGTGGATCAGGAAGAGGTCGCCAATACCTTTAAAAAATACGATTTATTCAGTGCTGCTGTAACGGATGATTTGGGTCGTATCATTGGTCGGATCACGGTGGATGATGTTTTAGAAATCGTCGAAGAGGAAGCATCAGAAGATATCCTCCTCATGGCTGGGGTTTCTGAAGATGAAAGACTATCTACGCCCATTTTACAATCTGTCAAACGTCGTATCATATGGCTTAATGTTAATTTACTGACTGCCTTTGTGAGTTCCACTGTGGTTGCTTTTTTTGAAGATACCATCTCTCAAATTGTTGTGCTTGCGACATTGATGCCAATTGTTGCAGGCCTCGGTGGGAATGCTGGAACACAATCTGTAACAGTTGTCATTCGAAATATTGCAACCGGAGATCTTTCTTTTTCCAATTGGTGGGAAGCTGTCAGAAAAGAATTTACCATTGGTGTTTTGAATGGACTGGTTCTCGGAACAGTCACCGGGTGTATGATCTTTTTTGTAAAAGGCAACCTTGTCCTTGGTCTTGTGGTTGGAACTGCTATGTTTGTAAATATGATTGTGGCTTCCTTAACTGGATCACTGGTTCCTATATTTTTAAAGGCGATGCGAGTGGATCCTGCCATTGCTTCTTCTATCTTTGTCACAGCGACAACTGATGTTTGTGGGTTTTTCTTTTTCCTCGGACTTGCCACAGTGTTCGCAAAATATTTAATTTAAGGGATTCTCCTTTTCATTTTAAATTCTTGCCAGGGTGGGAAACTGCCAAAAACTGATGTCGAAATGAAAATTTTGCATTTGTTTTTATCCCTTGGATTCGTTTCCTTTTTTCTTTTTTGCCAGTCCACTCCCCAAACCAATGCAAACCTTAATTCCGAATCCAATTCGGAAATCCTTCCCATAAAAGAATCACTGCCTGCACCGGGTGGCGAGGGTGAAATCATCTTAAACGAAAAAGGGGAAGAGGTCCAGAACCATTCGGGAGAGATTCCATTCTTCCAAAAGAAAAGTGAGTTACCAACAGAACTTTTCCGTGTATACATTGCCTCGGATTCTTATATGGTTCGCCAGATCCGTCATACGGATAAAATCCGTAGAAAACCGGATCCAGGTGGAGATGAACTTGCTAAAGAAGAAATGAAGAAGTTTGACCTCTTAAGTTTTGTGGACGATGGAATGATTACGATCGGACTCAACACAATTACAGGGAAACTGGAATCCATTGCTTTTGATCGTCGTGTTCCAAGGATCAATGATGTGGCAAAGATCATTCAAAATGATGCTTCCCGTTTCAATTACGAACATTCCTCAAAAGATGGAACACCCATCATCACTAAGTTTTTAATTAGTTATCAAATTCGTCTCTATCCAGGCAAAACTAGAGACGAAATCAAACAGATGTTACAAAAGAAAAAGTAAACCGACAACCTTCGGTTTACTTTATAATTATTAAGTTATCCTTTTCGATTACCACTTAAAGTTTCCATGTTTTTCGTATTGGAAAGGAATGGTTTCTGTTATAGTGGGAACTTTTAGTCCCGAATCACCCTTTAAATCAAACTGTGCCGATTTTGATTGGATGGTTTTGTATAAAGAGGAGCTAATGGACGTTATGGGAAACTTGGTTGCTACTTTAACAGTCGAAGTTTTTCCGGAGTTGATGATTTCTTTGGGAGTTCCGTTTAGGAACTTTTCACCTGCTAAATTTAAATCATAATTTAGGTTTGTTAGATTTAGATTGGAGGCAGCTTGGTTTGCAAAAACAAAATCAAATTCTGTATTTAAGTCTAGGTTCAGTCCAGAAAGTCCCGCTTTGGCCGCAGAAGTGGCTGGTTGTTTGGATCCGCCAAGGAGTCCTTTTAAAAAACCGGTAGCAGTGTCTGCTAATGCATCCGTA